>CAZHMJ010000231.1:0-8011 GCA_964533805.1 uncultured Anaerolineae bacterium
CTCGGATGCGGGTGTTGGCAAGGATGGAGAGGGAGTCGGCCTGAATATCGGCATACTTCTCGCCGTAAAAATCGGAAATGAACTTCAGCCGCTCGGCGGACGGACCCTGAAGTTTGGCTGGCCGGTAAGCCGGATCGAACCCGATCCCATACCCGTCGCTCAGATCGGCCAGCAGGGTGAGAAACTCCCCCTGGCCGCAGCCAATCTCGATCAGGCGCTTGCCATGGAGTTGGTGGCGATCCACCAGGTCGGCCGCCAGGCGGCGGGCAAACGCGTTGAAGGTTGGAGAGAAGCCCTGGGTTGCCTCGTACCGCTCGTCATATTCGTTGAGCGCCGGATCGAAAGCTGTATTGGACACAAATCCGCACACCGGGCAAAAGCCCAGCGCGATCTGCCCCTTGGGGAAAGTCACGGCCTCTTCACGCGACCGGAGCAGCAGCACGCTGTGAGCCGGGATCTGATCGGCCTGGAAAAAGAGCGATAGATCGCCTGCTTCGCAGTTGGGACAGAGCATCTGTGGGGTCATGAAAAAGAATCTCCTGCGTAATTTGATTATCGAGTCTGATCCATCTTTCGCGGTGCGAAAACCCTTCCACCGCGGCTTGCCAACAAGGCGGTAGACCGGGGCGGTCATCAGGCCGCCCCGGCGCCAGGATTTGCCATTGATTCCCCCAGATCGACATCTGGCGGAACAGGTTACGGGGTAACAGGGTCCTCGGGTTCGATACGGGCATCCATGTTGAAAAAATAGTCGACCCTGGAGGAGAATTCCGGGTAGTGACCGCTGCCAGGATTACCGGCGTAGAATCCCACCTCGGTCACGACCATCGGATGGTCGAATTCCACACCTGGCGTCCAGATCACGCCGTCCAGCGAATAACTTTGAGTCCAGGTATGGCCATGGCGCTCAACTCGCATCCACAGCGGCGCATAGCCGGTTTCGACGATGGACACGTCCAGCAAGAGTGGCCGGGTGGGCACACCATCGATGAACGAGGTCGCCAGGAGACGCGTGCTATCGGAATCAGAGTAGAACTCCAGCCGCAGGAAGTTGCCCTCATCCTGCCAGACAAACACCCCTTGCACCTGGTACCGCTCGGAAACGCCTGAGGAAAACTTGATCTCGATCCCAAAATCGACATTCCGGGCGGGCTGCATCAGGCGCACGACCGTGTTCTTGTTCAGCCAAACGTCATGTTCAGAATCGCGCGGCAACCGGATCACGGCATAGGCATCACTGGTACCCTGACCACTCAGGGTGAACTGCCCATCACCCACCGGGTCGGTCAGAGTCCATAGGGCATCGTTGAGTTCCAGAGACGAGAAATCATCCGAGGTGAAGGCCACCTGCCCTGGCTCGAGTATCCCCGGCATCGGGAATGGAGTTGCGGTTGGGGTGGGCGGCAGGGTCGGCGTGACCGTCGACGTTGGCGTGAAGGTGGGCATGATCGTCGCGGTCGGGAAGAGCGCGGCCAGGGTTGGATTGCCCGGGTCTTCCTCCGAGATCGGGATCAGCCGGTTGAGGAAGTAATCCACGCTGGCGGTAAAGGCCGGATTGGGGCCAGAGTTCCCCGCGAAGGGACCAATGGCCCAAACGGACATGGGGAACAATAACTCCGCCGCCAATGTCCAGGTCTCGCCGTCGAGCGAGTACAACTGCCGCCATAGATCGCCACGCCGCGAGAGGCGCATGAATAGCGGCGTTATCCCGACCGGGCCTAGATCCGTCTGGTTCTGAGTCCGCTGGACGATGCGCCCGTCTCTGAAAGCCACGCTGAAGCAGTAGGTTCGCGAGCCATCCGTATAAAAGTCGAACCGGAGAAAATTCTGGTCATCCTGCTCGACAATGACTCCCTGCAGCTGATAACTCAGTTCCAGGGTCGTCTCGAATTTGACTTCCAGGTCCAGATTGGTGTCGGGGATCGTCTGCATCATCCGCACGGAGCGATTGCCTTCGGACCAGACATCGTGATTGGTCCCGGCCGGGACGATGAGGTTGAGCCACGCGTTTTCAGAGCCGGCGCCGGTCAGTGAATACGCCCCATCGCCCACCGGATCGACAAAGGTCCAGACATCCTCATTCAGTACACCGCTGCTGAAATCATCGGATACGAAGTTGGATGGGATCACCTGCCCCAGAGCCAGACCGGCAGAAAGTCCCACGCCCAACAGCACCCCCCCAAGAACCAATAGTTTGTGAGCAGACATGCCAGCTCCTGTTGCCGCCTCTGGGTGCACAAAGCCGCCGCCAGCCGGGCGAGATTTCCAGCCAGCGGTAAGACTGCCCTTCACGGGCAGTCCACCTCCCAGGCCAGCCTCATTTCTCTATTTTACACGACTCGCGTTTCCGGGATCGGGATGATGAAATGCCCGCCCCGATCGAGATAGTCCTGCTGCTGGCGCAAAATCTCCTCCGCGAAATTCCAGGCCAACATCAGCACGTAATCAGGTTGATCGTCCAACAAGGTGCTGGTCGGGCGGATCGGCAGGTGATTGCCACCCATGTAGCGGCCGTGCTTGAACCGGTTGAGATCGACCACGTAGTCCACCAGCGAGCGATCCACGCCAAAGTAGGCCAGCAGAGTCGTGGCCTTGGCGGCCGCGCCATAGGCGGCGATCCGCTTGCCCTGCCCCTTCAGGTCGCGCAGCAGGTCCATCAACGTGGTTTTGAGGGCGTTGATACGCCCGGCGAAGTCCAGGTAGTAGTCCAGCCGGTCGACGCCCAGCTCCGCCTCCATCGCCAGCAGGTCCTTGACCCGTCTGCCGGGGTTCTCGAAGTGCTCGACATACAGCCGCAGCGACCCGCCGTGAATGGGTGTGCGCTCCACGTCGTTGAGGAACAGGCCGTTCCGGCGAAACATCCGGTCGAGCGCGGTGACCGAGAAGTAGCACAGGTGCTGGTGATAGATGGTATCGAACTCGCAATGCGAAACCAGATCGACCAGATACGGGGCTTCGATCACGGCGACGCCGTCATCCTTGAGCATGATCGCGATACCCTGGGCAAATCCGTTCAGGTCCGGCACATGGGCCAGCACGTTGTTCGCCAGGAACACGTCCGCGCGCAAACCCCGTTCGTCGCGGAGCTGGCGGGCCAGATCGCGAGTGAAGAAGGTGTTGAGCGTGGGGATGCCCGCTTTCTGGGCGGCCCGCGCTGGCCCCTGCGCCGGATCGATACCCAGCACCGGGATGCCCCGTTCCACGAAATTGCGCAGCATATACCCGTCATTGCTGGCCGCTTCCACGACGAGGCTGGGCCGGGTGGCCAAGGCCCGCGTCTGGATCAGGTTCCGGGCGCTGGCGCCGAAATGCTCCAGCAGGGCCTTGGAAACGGAGGAGAAGTACGGGTAATCCCGGCAGAACAGGATTTCCGGGGGCACGGTCTCCAGGATTTGGACCAGGGCGCAGTCATGGCAAAAGGCCAGGGTCAGCGGCGCAAAAATCTCTTCTTCCTGAAGCTGCTCCTCGGTCAAGAGCGCATCGGCCAGGGGGGTCTCCCCGAAGGCAATGATCTCCGACAGGTTGCTGCCGCCGCACGCGCGACAATTCTCGATACGGTGATAATAAGCCATCGACGAAACTCCTATTCGAGCAGGCCGCTGAAACCCGCCTCAGGCGTTCGCCCTGCCGGCGAGCCTCAGCGACCTGGCTGTTCGCAAAAATATCTCTACGGCAGCAAGCGAGCCGGTACGCTGAGCGCCGGCTCCTTGGTTGTCGTCCAGCGCAGGGTGCCATCGACCTGACCCGTCTCGACCAGATGCTTGATATGGGTAATGCGGCGGTAACGCGGCCCTTCGAACTCATCCAGTTTGAGGCCAACCTGCTGGTAGACCGCGTACAGTTCTTCCGCGCCGCGCCGCGCCGTCCACTCCGGCTTGAAATTGGGCAGGACGCGCTGGATCTTGTCGCAGTTGACGCGGTAGTTGCGCTTGTCCGGCCCGGCGTCCGGCGCGAATTCCACCCGGCTGCCCGGCACGACATCGACCACCATCTCGGCAATTTCCCGAATCCGGAAGTTCTCCTCCGAGCGCCCCACGTTGAAAACTTCGTTGTGGACCTTTTCGCGCGGGGCTTCCAGCGCGGCAATGAATGCCGCGGAAATATCACGGATATGCACGATCGGACGCCAGGGCGTCCCGTCACTCTTGAGGTAAACCAGGCCCGTGGTGAAAGCCCAGGCCACCAGGTTATTGAGCACCAGGTCAAAGCGCAGGCGGGGGGAGACCCCGTAGGCCGTAGCATTCCGGAGGAAGGTGGGCGAGAAGTGATCGTCGGCGAGCTGCTTGACATCCCGCTCGACCAGGACCTTGGACACACCGTAGGGGGTCACCGGATTGAGCGCGCCGTTCTCGTCGATCATGTCATCCCCGCCCGCGCCATAGTTGCTGCACGAGGAGGAAAAGATGTAACGCGCCACCCCGGCCTGCTTGGCCAGCCGGGCCAGCCGGACAGAGGCTTCGTAGTTGATCTCCTCGGTCAGGCCGGGTTTGTAGTCGCCCAGCGGGTCGTTGGACAGGCCCGCCAGGTGGAGCACGGCGTCAAACCCTTCCAGGTCACCCACCGCGACGTCGCGGACGTCCTTGCGGAGGCTGGGGACGACGACCGGCGGATCGCCAAAGGTGCATTCTTCGAAGAGGTCGCTGTCCAGCCCGATGACATCGTAGCCGCGATCGAGCAGCATCGGAACCAGCACGGTGCCAATATAACCCAGATGTCCAGTCACCAAAACTCGCATTATGTTTACTCCCAAATCTTCCAGGGTGCTTTACCGGTGGCCCACAGTTCTTCCAGGCGCACCTTGTCGCGCAGGGTATCCATGCATTGCCAGAACGAATCGTGCTTATAGGCCATGAGTTGGCCGTCGTGGGCCAAGCCCTCAAGCGGCTCGCGCTCCCACATCGTCTCGTCGCCGGGGATGTAGTCGAACACTTCCGGCTCGCACACAAAAAACGCGCCGTTGATCCAGCCTTCGGCCGTCTGTGGTTTCTCGCTGAAGGTCGCGATCTGGTCAGCCCCCGGCCCCGCGAATTCCAGGTGCCCGAACCGGGCCGGAGGGCGGACGGCGGTCAGGGTGCACAGTTTGCCATGCGAACGGTGATACTCCAGCAACTGGTGCAGATTGACATCGGAGACGCCATCCCCCCAGGTGAGCATGAAGGTCTGGTTGCCCAGGTAGGGCGCCAGGCGCTTGATGCGCCCGCCGGTCATGGTCGAGATGCCGGTATCGATCAGCCCGACCCGCCAATCCGGTTTCGCGCCGCCATCCATCTCCACCTGCCCAGTCCGGATGTCCACGGTCAGATTGCTGTTCAGCGACGCGTAATCCACCATGTACTTCTTGATCACTTCGCCCTTGTAGCCCAACGCAATGACGAAGTTTTTGAAGTTGTAGTAGGCGTAATGCATCATGATGTGCCAGAGGATCGGAATCCCGCCGATCTCGACCATCGGTTTGGGCTTGACCGTGGTCTCCTCTGACAATCGCGATCCAACACCTCCTGCCAGAATGGCAACCTTGATTTGAGAAATATCTGCCGGAATCTTCGACATCAAAGCCCCCTTAAGTCTGCGGACAAAGTGTTTCTACCCATACGCCGCCTTGTGAACGATCTGCGCAGTGGGTGTTCGATCGCAAGCGACGCCTTCCACCACATAAATCTATTTAGATGAAGGCATGGCCTCAAGCGCCAGGCGCGGCGCACCAGAGGCTACATTCTCAGTTATATTCACCCCGCCTTACAACAGCCTAAACAAATCCCACGGCAGGCTATCACCTGCCCTACAAACCCTTCACTGCCAGACGCACACCGCCTGTCCAGAGATCGTCCCAGGCCATATTCGACGCAGCGGCCCTCTTTCTCTAGGGTCACTCAAGAAAGCGCTGGATCGGGTTCATCTGTCAAAAAAAAGGCAGGCTATTTTTATCTTATGAAAGTCATGTGATGCTTGACCGCTCATTTCACTGGGCGCTGAGTTGTCCAGGGGTGGAATGCTTCTCAAGTCTGGAATCACAGGCGGCATCCACGCCCAGAGTGGTCGATGCGTGAACATCCGGCGAGGCTTGAGGTTATCGTATCTGTTACATCGATATTATGATGTCTTGTTAAGTAAACAGGACGTACTGGAATAAACAGGTCAAAAAGCGAAAAAGCTCGGTTTTAGGACCAAAATACCAGAAGCCAGACACGAAACATACGAATTTATAATCGGATGGTCTTCCATTTGCCCGTATAATGCCGAATGAAGACTGAAGACTGCATTTTTCCACAATGCAGTGTCAATCTAATCAGGCGCCTGGCGAGTACTGCGCCCAAAGACCCGCCAGGCCGAGAATGGTAGGCATATGCACACATCAACCACGCGCCGTTCGCTCCGGGCCGGGAGCCTGGTCGCGATTCTGGTGGCTGCCCTGTTCGCGGGCGGCCTGCCTCGGATCGACGCCCAGGAGAATTCCACGCGCCGGATTACCGACGGCCTCCAGGTTCTTTACACCTTTGACGAAGGCAGCGGCACCGTCATCCACGACGTCTCAGGAGTCGGCCAACCGCTCGATCTCAACGCGGACGACAGCAGCGCGATTCAATGGAATCCCGGCAGCCTGACCGTCACCCAGCCGACCATCATCGTCTCGGCGGATGCGGCCACCAAGCTGATCCGGGCGGCCCAAACCAGCGGCCAGATCACGATTGAAGCCTGGATCACCCCGGCGGACCAGCCTCAGAATGGCCCGGCCCGGATCGTGTCGCTTTCCCAGGACATCTACAACCAGAACTTCACGATGGGCCAGGGTCTGTGGGGCAGCTACCCCTCGGACGTCTTTGACGTCCGCCTGCGCACCGCCACGACCGATCTCAGCGGCCAACCGTCGCTGACTTCGCCCACCGGTGTGACCCGGCCGGAGCTGACCCATGTCGTGTATACGCGCGACGGGCAGAACACGGCCCGCCTGTTCGTGAATGGCGCGGAAGTCGCCCACCGGACGGTCGGCGGCAACCTGCTTGGCTGGGATGCCGGGTATCCCCTGCTGCTCGCCAACGAACTGTCCCAGAACCGGCCCTGGCTGGGCACCTACCACCTGGTCGCGGTCTACAGCCAGGCGCTGACGCCCACCCAGGTGGCGCAGAACTTCACGGCCGGGGCCGAAGCCGGTCTCATGGCCGCCGCCGAACCCATCGAAGCGCCCCGCCCACCGGGCGCCCTGCCCGAAGCCCAGATCACCTACGGCCTCCAGGCCCTGTATACCTTTGACGAGGGCAGCGGCACGATCGTGCACGACGTCGCCGGAGTTGGCGACCCGCTCGATCTGACCGCGATCGATGGCACCGCCATCACCTGGTATCCCGGCGCGCTGTCAGTCGACGCGCCGACCATCATCGTCTCCAGCCTGCCCGCCGGGCGGCTGGCTCAGGCTGTCCAGAGCAGCAACGAGTTCACGGTCGAAGCCTGGATCGTTCCGGGCAATGTCACCCAGAACGGCCCGGCCCGGATCGTCAGCAACTCCACGGACGTCTACAACAGCAACTTCACGCTCGGCCAGGGTCTGTGGGGCAGCTATCCCTCGGATGTCTACGACTTCCGTCTGCGCACAGCGACCACCGACACCAGCGGTCAGCCGTCGCTGTCCAGCCCGACTCACTCGCTCACCGATGGGCTGACTCATGTGGTTTATACGCGTGATACCACCAATACAGCCCGGATCTACATCAACGGGCAGGAGACCGCCAACCGCACTATCGGCGGCGGCTTCGCCAACTGGGATGCCAACTATCCCCTGATGCTGGCCAACGAACTGAGCCAGAATCGCCCCTGGGTGGGGACCTATCACCTAGTCGCGATTTACAACAAAGCCCTCGGTTCGGCCACGGTCAGCGAGCACTATACCGCCGGGCCGGACAACGCCGGCCTGATCAGCGCCGAGACGGCCACCCCCACGCCGAGCGCGACCCCACCGGCCACGGCGACTCCCCTACCTTCGGCGACTCAGACGACAGCGCCCGTCCAGGCCCTGGCC
>CAZHMJ010000232.1:0-3943 GCA_964533805.1 uncultured Anaerolineae bacterium
GCCGGGATGGCGATGGCCTACTGGCGCGGCGGAATCTTTGACAACGTCGTGACCGCCATCGCCTCGATCCTGTTCGGCATCCCGAATTACATCATCGCCCTGTTAATCATCCTGATCCTGGGCGTGCAGCTTGGGATCATCGACATCGCCAACGCGCTCGGTCGGGTCGATCCCACGCTGGAGCCAGGCTTCACGCCGGAATACATTCTGAGTATCCTCCAGCACGCGCTCCTGCCGGTGTTCACCTACGTCGCGGCCACGGTCGGCGGCTGGATCCTGACCATGAAGAGCAGTACCATCGCCACCCTGGGCGAGGAATACGTCACGGTGGCCCACGCCCGCGGCCTCAGCCAGTGGCGCGTGCTGACGGCCTACGTCGGCCGCAACGCCATGCTGCCCCTCGTCACCCGGCTGGCGATCAGCATCGGCTTCGTCGTCGGCGGCAGCGTGATCATCGAAGACATCTACCGTTACCGGGGCCTGGGCAAGTTCCTGGTGACGGCCATCGTTGCGCGCGATTACACGTCGATGCAGGGCGTCTTCCTGGTGATCGCGATCTCGGTCGTGTTCGCCAACATCCTGGCCGACGTATTGTACGGGGCGCTCGATCCGCGCGTGCGCGTCGGGGGAAAGGAACGCTGATCATGGACCTGCAAAGCGTCGCCAGTCCCACCGGGTTCGTCATCGGCGCGCTGTGCGGCCTCGTGCCGCTTTTCGTCGCCATTCGCAGAAGGACGATCGGACCGGGCATTCTCGGCTTCCTGGCCTGCCTGTTCAGCGGGTTTGCCTGCAATGTGCTGGGCGGCCTGCCGATGATCGTCCTGGCGGTCGCCGTGGTGATCTCCTACACCTACACCGACCGGGACGATCCCTTCCTGTCGCGGGCCACCATCGAGGAAGTGGACTTCACGGAAACGTTCGGCGCGATGGTGACCCGCCGCCTGGCAGGCCTGGGCCGCTCGATCCGGGTCGGCTTCCGCGCCCTGATCCGCAACAAAGCCGGTTTCCTTGGCTTCCTGGGACTGGCCTTTTTCTTCATGCTGACCATCTTCGGCCCGCTGGTGATCCCCTACGACGGCGAGCCGCACTTCTACGACCGCCGCCAGGAGGGCGCGATCAACCTGTTTCAGGGGCCGTCGGCGGAGTTTCCACTGGGCCTGGACTGGCAGGGCCGCGACATCCTCTCGCACATTGTCCACGGCGGCCGCGCCCTGATCATCACCGCCGTCGAAGCCGGCGTCCTGACGTCGATCATCGCCGTGGTCCTGGGCGCGATTGCCGCCCTGGTGGGCGGTCTGCCGGACCGGCTGATGAACGCCGTCGCCAATTTCATCCTGACCATCCCCCAGTTTCCGCTGCTGGTGGTGCTGGCCGGATTGATCAGCTTCGAGGATCGCTTCTTCCTGGCCCTGCTGCTGGCCGTCCTGGACTGGCCGACCCTGATGCGCGCCGTGCGCGCCCAGGTACTCAGCCTGCGCGAACGCGACTACGTGGAGGCGGCCTACGCCCTGGACCTGGGCCTGCCGCATATCGTGCTGCGCGAGGTGCTGCCTCAGATGATCAGCTACATCGTCATCAGCACGATCTTCTCCATCCGGGGGGCCATGTACGCCATCGTCGGCCTGGTCTTTCTGGGCATGGTGCCCTTCACCGAGCCGGACTGGGGCGTGATGATCTACATGGGGCGCTCCCAGGGCGCGTTGTTCTCGGCGGATGCCGCCAGCATGCTGCTCTCGCCGGTGCTGGCCGTGGCGCTCTTCCAGCTTTCTCTGGTTCTCTTCACGCGCTCGTTGGAGGAAGTTTTCAATCCTCGCCTGCGCGCCGGCCTCTAGGATGCCCCGTATGGACACGCTGCCTAAAGACGTCGTGCTGAGCGTTCAGGATATCTCGATCAGCTACCTCGCCCACCGGGGGCGCACCCAGGCCGTCAACCGCGTCTCGTTCGACCTGCGCAAGGGGGAAGCCCTGGCGCTGATCGGGGAAAGCGGCTGCGGCAAATCGACCCTCAGCCTGGGAATCATCCGCCTGCTGCCCAAGACCGGTCAGATCGACCGGGGCCAAATCTGGTATGCAGAGCGCACAGGCCAGCCCGTCAACGTCCTGGAACTGAGCCAGCGCCAGCTCCGCAGCTTTCGCTGGGCCGAGTGCGCCATGGTCTTTCAGGCCGCGCTGAACTCGCTCAACCCCGTGATCCGGGTGCGCGACATGGTCTACGACACGGCCCGCGCCCACGGACGGATGGATCGGGAAGCCACCCGCAAGCGCATGCTGGAGCTATTCCGCCGGGTGCGGCTCGACCCCGACCGGGTCTTCAACGCCTACCCGCACGAACTCAGCGGCGGGATGCGCCAGCGAGTCCTGCTGGCGATGGGCGTCCTGCTCGACCCGCAGGTGGTCATCCTCGACGAGCCGACCACGGCCGTCGACATCCTGACCCAGCGCACGATCCTGGAAGTCCTCAAGGAACTGCGCGACTCGATGGGCTTCAGCATCATCTTCATCAGCCACGATCTCTCCATCGCGGCGGAGATGGCCGACACGGTCGCCACAATGTATGCCGGGGAGATCGTGGAGATCGGCCCGGTCAACGAGGTGTTCTACCGGGCGCGGCACGCCTACACCTTCGGCCTGCTGGAAGCCGTGCCGACCCTCAGCAGCGGGGCGCAAGACCTGATCAGCATCCCCGGCAGCCCACCCGACCTGATCGAGCCGCCGTCCGGCTGCAAGTTCCACCCGCGCTGCCCGCTGGCCACGCCGCGCTGCATGCGCGAAGTGCCGCCGCTGGTCGAGGAAGCGCCCGGCCACAAGGTCGCCTGCTTCGAATCGGCGCGCGTGCTGGCCCAGAGCCAGCATCTGGCGCAGCACAAACCGGCTGAACTGTGATCGCCGTTCTCATGAAGGTTAACCTATGAATCCGGTCATTGGACGTAACCCAATCGGGTGGCGCAGCAGCCGCGCCGGGGACTCAAGTTCCCGGCTACACAGTCAAAAAAGCCTGCTGAAGCAGGCTCTTGGGCTGGGGCTTCGGGTCGCTGAGTCCGCTTCAGCGGACTTGGTATCCTTAGCCCGTGACTTGAGTCACGGGCGATCGAACGACCGCATCTCCCAGATCGCAGTAAGCCTGATAGCCAGATTTTTTTCCTGAGACAAACTGGATCGGACACACGACTCATGGGTGATACTCTCTCTCAGGCCCCGCTCATCGAACTCCAGCACGTGAACCGCTCGTTCCCGCTGGGCCGCACGCGCGTCAACGCTCTGCAGGATATCAACCTGGCGGTGGAGGAAAGTGAAATCCTGTGCCTGGTCGGTGAAAGCGGCTGCGGCAAGACCACCACCGGCCGGATCATGGTCGGGCTGCTCAACCAGTCCGAAGGCAGCGTCCTCTACCGGGGCCGCCCGGTGGAAGGACTGCAAGGCAAGGACCGGGCCGAATACCGCCGGGCGATGCAGATCATCCACCAGGACCCCTTCGCCTCGCTCAACCCATCCCACACGGTCGGGCAAATCCTCTCCTTCCCGCTGAGCCACCACAAGATGGTGGAAGGTCGCGGCGCGGTCCGCCGCCGCATCTGGGAACTGCTCACCCTGGTCGACCTCACCCCGCCGGGTGACATCGTCAACAAGTACCCGCACCAGCTCAGCGGCGGCCAGCGCCAGCGCGTCAGCGTGGCCCGTGCCCTGACCGTCAACCCGCGCCTGATCATCGCCGACGAGGCGGTCAGCATGGTGGATGTCAGCATCCGGGTCAGCCTGCTCAAGACCCTGCACCGCCTGCGCGACGAGTACGGGATCGCGATCGTGTTCATCACCCACGACCTGGCCCTGGCCAAGTACTTCGCCTGGGGTGGGCGGATCGCCGTGATGTACCTGGGGCGCGTGGTCGAGGTCGGCCCCACCCCGGATATCATCGCCCACCCGGCCCATCCCTACACCCGCGCCC
>CAZHMJ010000232.1:3953-7961 GCA_964533805.1 uncultured Anaerolineae bacterium
CCTGATCTCGGCCATCCCCGAGGCCGACCCGGAGATCACGCGCAGCAAGCAGCGCATGCAGCTCCGCAGCGAGGATATCCCCAGCCTGCTGGAAATTCCGCCCGGCTGCGCTTTCCATCCGCGCTGCCCGTTCTTCGTGGACGGGGTGTGCAACACCGGCCTGCCGGTGCTGGAGCCCGCGCCGGAGGGCAGGCAGACCGTGGCCTGCACGCCGCTGACGCGCGGCATGGGGTTGCGCCTGCATGGATCGTGAGTCGCTGCAAGGCTTTCTGCGCCTGGGAGTCTTCATCGGCGGCCTGGGCCTGCTAATGGTCTTTGTCCAGAAGCCGGGCAGCGCCGAGTTTGTCGTGAGCGTGTGCAGCACCCTGATCGGCGGGGCGCTGATCCTGGGCGTGGTCCTGCTCATCCGGACGGACTTCTTCGGCTGGCTGGAACGGCTCGCCGCCCGGCGTGGGCCACCGCCGGACGAGCCGCCTGACAACCCGGCGTAGGTCCGCCCACAAACCAGCCCCGGACAGGAGGCGACGATGGTCCTCAAACGCGGCCTGATGACCGGACTAAGCCTGATCGCGCTTCTGGCTGCTTTGGGCCGGGTGATGCCTGGGTTGAATCCCGTGTTCGCCGATCCTCCCGGCCGGACGCTTATCCCGCTGAACGGCCTGCCGGTTGGCAATGTTCCCTCCGATGTGACCGCCATTATCGGCTACTCGTTCGATCCGGGCGACGTGACCCGGCCAATCGAAGCCGAGGCCCTGGACCAGGCCCGCGCCACCGTGCGCCGCGCCGCCGAGGAGGGCGCGCTGTGGCTCGACGCCGACATGGGCATCACCAACACCACCGACGCTTTTCTGAACGACCCGGCCCTGACATTCTATCCCCTGGCCGAAGCCATCATCGACGAAGCGCACCGCTACGGGATCAAGGTCTTCTTCTACTTCAGCGGCGCGGAGATCGAGACCCCCAATTACGCCGAGCGCCCCGAAACATCGATCGAGCGCGTCCATCCGGACTGGCTCCAGATCGACCAGGACGGCCAGCCGATGGCCTTCCAGCCGGGTGTGATCGACGCCTTCTGGCTGGACGAGGACACCGCCGACGCCTGGGCCAACCCCCTCGCGCCGGGCTATCGCGAAGCCATCCTGGAACGGGCGGAAGGGATCGCCCGCCTCGGCGCGGATGGCCTCTGGATCGATGTGCCGTACTATTTCAGTTATGAAGACCGCTGGGCCGATTTCAGCCCGTACAGTGCCGCAGCCTTCCGGGTCGCAACCGGCTTCGAGCTGCCATATCGTCTGGCCGACGATGGCGAAGCCTTCCGGCGCTGGCTGGACTGGCGGCCGACCGTCTGGCGCGACTATCTGGATGAGATTCGCGCCCGCGCTCAGGCCGTCCAGCCGGACCTGCTGCTGATCGCCGAGGAATGGCCGGGCTACTCGGACAACGGCTCGCTCGAAACCGGCTACGACACCATCGTCGCCGACGTGGCGATCGACATCGCCGGGCACGAATTCGGCCACCGCCAGGACGAAGGCGGCGCGATCGCCTATACCCTGGCCGACTGGCAGTTCACGCGGGATACCTACAAACGTTACCAGGCCTTCAACCGGGTCAACTGGAGCCTGTGTTACGCCAGCGCGGCGCCCGATTCGCGCGCCCTGGCGGCCATCACCTACGCCCACCAGCTTTCATTCTGGGAAACCCGCGCGCCGACCATGCTCGACGAGACGACCGACGCCGGCTGGCGGGTCGGGCTGCTGCGCTGGATCGCCGCCCATGCCCCGGCCTACAACGGCGCGCAGCCCGCCGCCGAAGTCGCGGTGATTTACTCCGGCCGCACCCGCGACATGACCGCTGGCGCCAGCCTGGAGGCGTTGACGGACGTCCAGCACGCGCTCGATACGGCGGGCGTGCCTTACGTGATCCTCACCGAGCAGAACATCCTCGATATGCACGCCTTCCCCTACGTCATCTTCCCCGCTATCACCTACGCCACCGAGGAAGTCCAGCGCGAAGTGGCCCGCTACGGCGGCACGCTGCTCCTGACCGGGAACGCGCTCACACGGGACGCCTGGGATCAGGCCAACCTGATCCCGCCGGTCGAAGCGGTGTCCGTCGCCGAGGCGGTCGCCCGGGTCACCACCACGCCGATCCGGGTGGAAAGCGGGGAGGGCCTGTTCGTAGAACTGTTCCGCAGGGGCGACCAGGTCCAGGTGCGGCTGTTCAACCCCGTGCTGGACGCCGACTTCCAGCCGGAGCCGCGCCGCGTGACCCTGCGCTTCGCCTGGCCGGGGGACCTGCCTGCCGCCAGCGCGCTGGAATTCATGGCGGAGCCGGTTGAACTGGCCCCCGTGCGCGATGGGGAAACGGTCAGGTTAACCATCGATGTGGGGCTGTTCACCACGGTCACGATCGGCGGCTGAGCCTTTCTTGCTCCGGCAGGGCAATCACATCAAAAATCATCTTGAACCGTCAAGATGCCAAGGACGCCAAGGAATACGCAGAGAAAAGCAAAAATCAGAAAAACCCGCGTCGCCGAAGCTGCGAATCATCAGATGGTGAACTTGTTTGCTCTCCGCGTCCTCCGCGTTCTCCGCGGTGAGATGCTTTTTCCGTTTGATGCGATGGCCCTGCTTGCTCCGGCCAACCCTATTGACAGACCGGGCATTCCGTGCTTTATTGGAATTGTAATCGATTACAGGAATCGGCATCCATTCCTGACCGATTGGCGGGCTGGATGTGACGCGCCCGCTGTCCACCATACCTGTCTCAGCACCATGCATCTGTAATCGTTTCCAGAACAGACGGAGCCTATGCCGGTTACGATCAAGGATGTGGCACGCCGCGCCGGAGTCTCCAGCGCAACCGTCTCGCGGGTATTGACGGACAAACCCTACGTCCGGCCCGAAATTCGCCAGCGCGTGCTGGAGGCGATCCAGGCCCTGGGCTACCGCCCCAGCCGAGTCGCCCGCAGCCTGCGCGTCAAACGAGCGCGTCTGATCGGCCTGATCATTTCCGACATCCAGAATCCTTTCTTCACCGCCCTGGTCCGCGCGGTGGAAGATGTCGCCCAACAGGCCGGGTACGCGGTCATCCTGTGCAATTCGGACGAGGACATCCACAAGGAGCGCCTGTACATCGAGCTGATGCAGGCCGAACAGGTCTCCGGGGTGCTGATCACGCCCACCCGCGAGACCGGCAGCCCCGCCCGGCTGCTCCTGGAGGCCGGCGTGCCGGTCGTCGCCGTCGACCGCCAGGTGCGCGACCTGGAGATGGATACCGTGTTGGTCGACAACGTCGAGGGCGCCTTCCAACTGGTCAGCCACCTGATCGCCGAAGGCCACACCCGGATCGGCGCCATCCTGGCCCCCGCGGCCGTCACCACCGGCGGTCAGCGGCGTGAAGGTTACGTTCAGGCCCTCAAGGCGCATGGGCTGCCGGTTGACCCGGCGCTGATCCGGACAGGCCCACCGCGCAAGGATGTCGGCGACCGGCTGGCCGGGGAGTTGCTCGACCTGCCTGAACGGCCCACCGCCCTCTTTTGCGGCAACAACCTGCTGGCCCTGGGCGCGCTGGACGCCACCCGCGCGCGCGGCCTGCGCATCCCGGACGAGATCGCGCTGGGGGCCTTCGACCATCTCGACTGGGTCGCCCTGGTCGATCCCCCCCTGACCGTGGTCGAGCAGCCGGTGTATGAGCTGGGCCGGACGGCCGCCGAGCTGTTGATGCGACGCATCCAGGATGCTTCCCGCCCATTCCAGAGCGTTGAGCTAAAGACACGCCTGCGCATCCGCCAATCCAGCCGGGGGCCGCTGTCTGCCCCCCCGCGCTAAGCCGGGAAGGAGGTGAGGAGTCATTCCCCATCCGGTGTGTCCACCTCTCCAACGGGTGTGATCCACGCCTCCCATCCACGCGCGCTGGAAGCCCGCCAGCCAGAACGACCAAGGGCCGCGCCCACCCGATGTGAGCCTCCGGCCATCTGAGTTCATAGATAGAGAGGAACCCGTATGA
>CAZHMJ010000233.1:0-7959 GCA_964533805.1 uncultured Anaerolineae bacterium
CCGCCACCCCGACGCCGCTGCCCACATCGACGCCTTCCGGACCGACGGTGGACTTCCGCTCGACGGTTGGCGATGGAATGACCTACCCGCCCGGCACGTGCTTCACCTTCTACTGGACCGTGACCAACGTGCGCGAGGTCTTCTTCGATGGTGTGGGCGTGGCCGGCAGCGGTCAGATGGAACGCTGCCCGACCGCGTCGCGGAGCTACGTCCTGCGCATCGTGCGCAACGATGGCGTCGTTCAGGAATACGCGATCCCGGTTGGCATCAACCCGTAAGGCTCGCCCCGCGTCCGAGTAGAGTCAACGAGGCCCTTCCGAGTGGAAGGGCCTCAGTTTTTTTGGCCTTTGTCTGAATTGCAGGACCGCTTCAAGTAACCGAAAATCATAAGACCATTTAAGTCTGCATTGACATTATGCGTGGCAACCACTATAATGATTTTCCATGCAGACGGTAATTCCCCCTTACACCCCCAGCGAAAGTCTTCATTGAGGTTACTAAGGTCGAAATCCCGGCAGTTGGCTGGGGCCACTCTGGCGCCTCATGCTCTGGTATCTGTTTGAATGTTCGCGTGTTGAATCACGACTGTATAGGAATCACATGGCAAAGAATTTGCGTATCATTCCCCTGGGCGGCCTTGGGGAAATCGGCAAAAACATGACTGTTTATGAATATGGCCGCGCCATGATCGTCGTCGACTGCGGGGTGATGTTCCCCGACAGCGACATGTATGGCATCGATCTCGTCCTGCCTGACTTCAGCTACATCCTCAAGAACCGGGACAAGCTGAAGGGTATCCTGCTGACTCACGGGCACATGGACCACATCGCCGCCCTGCCATACCTGCTGCGCGAGGTCGAGGCCCCGATCTCGATCTACGGGACGCCGCTGACCCTGGGCCTCGTCAAGCGGCAGTTGAAGGAAGCCAATGTCCTGCATCGGGCCAAACTCGAGGTTCTCAAGGCGAACGAGACTCTGCAACTCGGTGCCTTCCAGATCAAGCCGTTTTCGGTGGCACACTCGATCCCCGACTCGGTCGGTTTCGTGATCGACACGCCGGTCGGCACCCTCGTCCACACCGGCGACTACAAGCTGGACGAGACGCCCGCCGGCGGCCGGACCACGGATTTGAATACCCTGCGCAGGCTCACCCAAAAGGGCGTGCTCGCCATGCTGGGCGACAGCACCAATGCCGACAGGCCTGGCCGGACCCAGACCGAGCAGGTCGTGGGCGAGACGCTGGATCGGCTGTTCGCCCAGGCGCGCGGCCAGCGGATCATCATCGCGACCTTCTCGTCGCTGCTGGCCCGCATGCAAGAAATCATGACGCTGGCCCAGAAACACGGGCGCTATGTCGCCATGGCGGGCCGCAGCCTGACCGAAAACGTCCAACTGGCGCGCGAGTTGGGGTATCTCGATATCCCGCACAACCTGCTGGTCGAGAATCCGGAGCAAAAACCGAAAGAGAAGATGATCATCCTGGCGACCGGCTCCCAGGGTGAGCCGCGCTCGGCCTTGAACCGCATGGCCGACGGTCAGCACCCGACCATCAAGGTCGGCCCTGGCGACACGATCATCGTCTCCGGGGGGACCATCCCCGGCAATGAGGAAGATGTCGGCCGGATGCTCAACCGGCTGTTCGAGCGTGGGGCCAACGTGATCTACGGGGCAATGGCTACCGTCCACGTGTCCGGACACGGCAGCCAGGACGAGCTGCGCGCGATGATCGAAACGGTCAAGCCCAAATACCTGATCCCGGTCCACGGTGAGGCCCGCCACCTGCACGTCCATGCGCGCCTGGCCCAACAGGCCGGGTTAGCCTCCGAAAACGTGTTCATCCTCAGGAATGGCCTGCCGTGGGTCACCGACGGGCAGCGCGCCTGGACGGACAAGGCCCTGCCCACCGACGACGTGTTCGTGGATGGGCGTCTGATCGGTGAGATCGGCGAGATCGTGCTGCGCGACCGGCATCGCCTCTCCCAGGACGGGTTCGTCGTGGCGCTGATCCCGATCAACAAGCGGCGGGAGCTGGTCGGCGAGCCGCAGATCATCAGCCAGGGCTTCGTCTACCCGAAGGGCACCGAAGCGCTGATGGACGCCACCCAGGCCGAGATCAAGCGGCTGTACCGGCAGGGAGCGAAAAACCTGGAACGCGCCCTGGAGGATTTCTTCTACCACAAGACCCAGTCCCGCCCGGTCGTGGTCCCGCGCTACATCCAGGTGTAAGACAAAAAGCCGCTCTCCGGGAAAGCGTGATCCTGCTTTCCCGGAGAGCGAACCATTCCCCGTTCGAATACTGCTTCCAGACTTCCCGAGGGCACCGGAAAACCTATGGCTGGCCGCCAGGGCTGTACAGCTGGCTGTTGATCTCCGCCACCTGCTCGATTCCCATCTTGATCACAGCCCGGTCGTAGGTCAGCATCCCGTTGACCTCGCTCTCGACATCCGTGGTCTGGGTATAGATGGCGGCGGCCAGCCCGCGCGTTTCGACCAGTCCATCCAGTTGAGCGATCAACCCGGCATAGGCCTCCGTCAAGGCGGCAATGTCTTCATAGGCGCGATAGCCCCACGCCAGATTCTCCCGCCACAGATGACCTTCCAGCGGCAGGCCCAGCCCGCCGAACTCGCCCAACACCGCAGCCCTGCCAGGAGAAGCTGGCGGCGCATCCGGCCCCGGATAGCTGTGAATGTCGTACACGTCGCCCGCGCCGACATCGTTCCAGCCGCTGGCGCTGTTGACCAGGCGAGTCGGATCGGTCGCCGCCAGCCAGTCGGCCAGCCGGGCCGTGTCGTACTGGCCCCAGCCCTCGTTGAACAGCACCCACATGATGATCGACGGGTGGTTGTAATGGGTCTCGACCAGCCGCGCCAGCTCGGCCTCGAACTGCCCGGCGGACGTCTCGCCGCGCGTGATCTCGCCCTGGCCGGGGCCGATCATGGCATCGCCGCTGGGCATGTCCTGCCAGACCAGCACACCCAGCCGGTCCGCCCAGTAGTACCAGCGCTCCGGCTCCACCTTGACGTGCTTGCGGATCGTGTTGAACCCAAGCTGGAGGGTGACTTCGATGTCGTAGCGCAGGGCCTCGTCGGTAGGGGCGGTATACAGGCCATCCGGCCAGAAGCCCTGATCCAGCAGGCCGAAGTTGAAGATTGGCGCGTTGTTCAGGAAAATGCGCGGCACGCCGTCCGCGTCCGGCACGATCGCGATCTTGCGCATCCCGAAGTAACTCGCCACCTCGTCGACGGCCGTCTCCCCCTGGAGCAGGGTCACCCGCAGATCGTACAGGAACGGCGAGCCGGGCGACCACAGCCTGGCGTCCGGGATCGGCAGATCGAGCGGCTGGCCGGCCTCGCCCGTCACTTCGGCCACCACCTGCTCGCCGTCGAAGACCACCGCCCGCACCTGGGCCGCGTCGATCGCGCCCTCGATCGTCGTCTCCAGATGCAGCAGCCCGGCGTCCACGTCGGGCGTCAGGCGCAGCCCGCCCACATGCGCGGCCGGCACCGGCTCCAGCCACACGGTCTGCCAGATGCCGGTCGAGGGGGTGTACCAGATGCCCTCGGGAAACTGGACCTGCTTGCCATGCGGCTGCAAACCGGAATCGGACGGGTCCCAGACGGCGACAACGACTTCCTGCGGGCCTTCGGCATGGAGCGCGCCGCTGATGTCGAAGCTGAACGGGTCGTAGCCCCCGCGATGGACGCCCAGTTCCACCCCATTGACCCACACGGTCGTCTCCCAGTCCACCGCGCCAAAGTGCAGCAGCACCCGTTCCCCTGACCAGTCCGCCGGCACCTCAAACGTGCGCCGGTACCACAGGCGTCTCCCCCAATCCAGATACAGATTCAACCCGGAGAGAGTCGATTCGGCGGGGAAGGGAACCAGGATCGTGCCGTCGAAAACCTCCGGTCGGGAGGCGGCGCGGCCTGTCAGGGCGTAGTCCCACGCGCCGTTGAGGTTGAGCCAGCGCGCCCGCACAAGCTGCGGGCGCGGATAGTCTGGCAGCACATGGTCCGGGGTCACATCCGCCGCCCAGCGGGTGAGCAGGGACGGGGTCTGACTCTGGACAATCCCGGCCGCGCCGGGTAGACCGGCCAGCAACAGGCACAGACTGCCAAAAACGAATAGACGTCGCATGGTCTTGCTCCTGACCTGAGTCGTGAAGATGGGTCGCCTGAAGGACAGTCCGCGCGGATCGCTTGACAGGTTCGCGAAATCGCCATATTTTTATATTATAAAACAGATTTTCCTGCGAGCGTCACCCCAAACAAACGGACCGAATCGAAGAAACCTGGACACTCTCGCAGCTTAACCTGCGTCGAATATGTTCTCCTGCCAGGGGCAACCCAATGACCCAGACCCCTACCCAGCGCATCGTGACGGTCGATATCGAGGCTGACTCCAGACGCGGCGAGATCATCTTCAAGGCCCTGGCTTCGGAACCCCGCCTCGCCATCCTGCGCTACCTCGGTGCCGGGCGCGGCGCGGATACCAGCGTCAACGCCATCGCCGGCGCGCTGGGCATGCCCAACTCGACGGCGGCCATGCACATCCACATCCTGGAGCAGGCCGGATTGGTGCGCACCGAGTTGGAACCGGCCAACCGCGGCCTGCGCAAAGTCTGCACCCGGCTGTGTGACCAGATCGTGGTCACCCTGCCCCCCTCCCAGCACGAAGTCACGGAGTCGGTCGAGATCGAGATGCCGATCGGGGCTTACGTGGACTGCAAGGTCCAGCCGACCTGCGGGCTGGCGAGCGCGGAGGGTGTCATCGCCCACTACGACGATCCGAGCAGCTTTTACGACCCGGCGCGCTTCAACGCCCAGTTGATCTGGTTCCGGCAGGGGTATCTGGAATACCGTTTCCCCAACCGGCTGCCCCCCGGCGCAAGCCTGGAAGAGCTCCAGATCAGCTTGGAAATCTGCTCGGAAGCCCCGCGCCACGCCGACGATTGGCCCTCGGACATCACCCTATGGATCAACGGCCGGGAGATCGGCACGTGGACCAGCCCGGCCGACTTCGGCGGGCAGCGCGGGATGCTGACCCCCGCTACCTGGGACGATGCCAATTCTCAATACGGCCTGCTCAAGGTCTGGCGGGTGACCGCCCAACAATCCTTCATTGACGGCATGCAAGCCTCGGACGTCACCCTCGATGACCTGGCGCTTGGCTACGGTGGCTTCATCACCCTGCGCATCGGCGTCAAGAGCGACGCGCGGAACGTGGGCGGACTCAATCTCTTCGGCAAACAGTTCGGCAACTATCCCCAGGATATCCTGATGCGGCTGGCCTACGTCCCCGGCCGCAGCAATGATGGGGAGTAAGCCTTTGTGTATTCGCGTTTGCCGGGCGGGATGGGCAGCCAATCGCCCGGCGTTTGGACTGTGATCTGATCGAAGGAAAAACAGGATGCACAACCGGATTTTCGTGAACCTCGCACGCCCGCTGGGTGACCTCGACCGGAATATCTTCGGCGGCTTCGCCGAACACCTGGGGCGCTGTGTGTATGGCGGCATCTACGAGCCAGGCTCGCCCCTGGCGGACGCCAGCGGGCTGCGCACCGACGTGCTGGACGCGCTGCGGCGCTTGAAGATGCCCCTGATCCGCTACCCCGGCGGCAACTTCGTCTCCGGCTACCGCTGGCTAGACGGCGTTGGGCCGCGTGAGGCGCGCCCGGTCCGCATGGACATAGCCTGGCACGTGGTGGAAAGCAACCAGTTCGGCACGAACGAGTTCATCGACTTCTGCCGCCGGATCGACACAGCGCCTTACCTGGTGGTCAACGCGGGCGACGGCGACATGCGCGAGGCGCGCGACTGGGTGGAATACTGCAACGGCACCCAGCCTACAGCCCTGGTCAAACTGCGCCAGCAGCACGGCTACGAGGCACCCCATCGGGTCGCCTATTGGGGCATCGGCAACGAGGTCGATGGCCCCTGGCAGATCGGCTTCAAGACGCCCCAGGAATACGCCCGCGCCACGACCGAATACGCCAAGGTCATGAAGTGGGTCGATCCAGACATCAAGCTGATCGCCAACGGCGTCTGCAACTGGGACGCGGCCGACTTCGTCGAGCGCGGGCAGCTCCTCCTGGAGCAGGCTGGGAACCTGATCGATTACATTTCCCTGCACTGGTACGTGGACAACGCGACCCACGATTTCGAAACCTATATGACGCTCTCCGAGCTGTTCGAGGCCCGGCTGAGCGCCTACGAAGGTCTGATCCGTGCCCTGAGCTACGAGCGCAAGATCAAGCATCCGATCGGGATCGCGGTCGACGAGTGGAATGTCTGGCACCTGGAGCAGATGAACGGCGCGGGCGAGGCCGCGGTCGTCTACAACCTGGAAGACGCGCTGGTGATCGCCATGCACCTCAACGCCTTCATCCGCCACGCCCGGACGGTGCGTTTGGCCAACATCGCCCAGATCGTCAACGTCCTCGCGCCGGTCTTCACCCGCCCGGACGGCCTGTTCCTCCAGACGATCTTCTATCCCTTCGAGTTGTTCAGCACTCTGGCCGGGCCGACCGCGCTGGACATCGCCTGGGATGGCGAGACGTTCGCGGCGGGCGAGCACAGCGGCGTGCGCCGCCTGGACGTCTCCGCCACGCTGAGCGCCGATCGCCGTCAGCTCGTGCTGTTCGTGGTCAACCGGTCAGAGGCCGCCGAGACCGAGACCCAGATCAAGCTGGCCGAGGGGCGCTTCAGCGGCGAAGTCAAAGCCTACATCGTCAACGGGCCGGACATCAAAACGCGGAACGGCTTCGACCAGCCGCCCCAGGTCTTCACCCGCGAGCACACGCTGGCGGCGGAGGGCGGCACGCTCTCCCTGGCTTTCGAGCCGCACTCGTTCACGGCCCTGGTCTGCCCTGTAATCTGACACGCCAATCCTATCGAGAGAGAAGAAAACGATGACTATCCCACGCTCTGAATATCCCCGTCCTCAATTCGTGCGCCCGGACTGGCTGTGTCTCAACGGCGAATGGGAGTTCGAGATCGATGCCGTCGACAGCGGCCTGGAACGCGGCCTGCTGGAGCGCCCTCTGGACAGCCGGATCACGGTGCCCTTCTGCCCCGAATCGCGCCTGTCCGGGATCGAGCACCTGGATTTCATGCTGGCCGTCTGGTATCGCCGCCAGGTGACCCTCCCGGCGGATTGGGCCGGGCGGCGCGTGCTGCTCCACTTCCAGGCGGTCGATTACGACACCACCGTGTGGGTCAACGGTCAGGAAGTGGGCCGCCATCGCGGCGGCATGACACCCTTCACCTGCGACCTGAGCGGCGTGGCCCAACCCGGCGACACGATCACGATCGTTGTCCGCGCCCGCGATGACTACCGCCCGCCCCAGCCGCGCGGCAAGCAGTCGCGCGAGTATGGCATTTCCGGCCCGATCTACGTCCGCACGACCGGCATCTGGCAGACCGTCTGGCTGGAACCGGTGCCGGAGAGCGCCCTGCGTCGCCCGCGCCTCACCCCGGATGTGGCCCACGGCCTGATCCGGCTTGAGCAGCCGATCGGCGGACCGCGCGCCGGGCTGCGCCTGCGGGCCGTGCTGCGTGACGCGGCCGGGGACGTGGTCGCCGCCGAATGTCCCGCCGACGCCGACTTCACCCCGCACCTCGACCTGGTCATCCCGGCCGGGCGCCGCCGCCTGTGGTCGATCGAAGACCCCTTCCTGTACGACCTGGAGATCAGCCTGCTGGACGCCAGCGGCCACGTGGTCGACCAGGCCCGGAGCTACGCCGGGCTGCGCGGAGTCACAATCGACGGCAAGGCCATCAAGATCAACGGCAAGGCCGTCTTCCAGCGTCTGGTGCTCGACCAGGGTTACTACCCGGACGGCATCCTGACCGCGCCCAGTGACGAGGCCCTGGTGAAAGACATCGAACTGAGCAAGGCCGCCGGCTTCAACGGCGCGCGCCTGCACCAGAAGGTCTTCGAAGAGCGCTTCCTGTACC
>CAZHMJ010000234.1:0-7937 GCA_964533805.1 uncultured Anaerolineae bacterium
GAATCACATTCTCACGCCGGACGATGCCCACCAGACGGTGCGGTGTCTCCCGTGTGACGACTGGCAGGCGTCCCACATCCCGCGAACCCAGCCGCAGCATCGCGGTCGCCAGTGATTCGTCGGGATGAGCACAGACGGTCTCGTCCAGCGTGGCGATATCACGCACCACCCGGCCTTCGGCCCGGCCTTCTTCGATCGCGCATGTCAGATCGGACACCGTCACGATCCCGACCAGAACGCCGTCGCCACCCACCACCGGAAAACCGTGATGGTGGGTGCGCTCGAAGGCTTCAATCAAATCCGCAAGAGGCAGATCGGGGGCCACCGCATCGTATTCCCGCTGCATGGCCTCTTCGACGGTGACCCCTTCCATCAGGTCGATATCGCGTCCATGCTGAAGGTGAATTCCCCGCCGTGCTAGTTTGATCGTGTAGCTCGATTCGGGCTGGATCGCCCTGGAGATGAACACGGCAATCACAGTGGCGAACATCAAGGGCAGAATGATGTTGTAATCACGCGTGATCTCGAACAGCAGCAGAATCGCGGTAGCCGGCGCGTGCACCGTCCCGGCCAGAACCGCCCCCATGCCCACCAGGGCATACGCGCCCGCTGGAGCCGTAAGCCCCGGAAACAGAAGGTTGACCAACTGGCCGAACGCCACGCCCAACGCGGCGCCCAGGAAGAGCGCTGGAGCAAATGTGCCACCTGAGCCTCCGGAACCCAGAGTCAGACTGGTTGCAACCAGCTTGAGCGCCAGCAACGCCAGCGCCGCGCCCAGCGTCACCTGCCCAACCAGAGCCTCGCCAATGACACCATAGCCGACCCCGAAAAACGCGGGCAGCAACCGGGGGGGATCTCCGAAGGAAGTCGCCAGACCGGCAGCCCCATCGACCTGGGTACTGAGCAAGACGGTCCCCAGGCCCAGCAGCCCGATGAGCACACCGCCGCTGACCGGCTTGACGTACTCCGGCATCCCCTTCCAGTCTTCAAACACATCTTCCGCCCGATCTAGCAGGCGGATGAATCCCATGCTGACCACCGCAGCCAGGACTCCAAGTACAGCATATAGCCCCAGTTCACCCGGATTGACCAGGGTGTAGGCGGGCACTTGAAAGGCATGCCCCGCCCCTTTGACCACATGCACGACAACATCGGCGATGACCGCGCTGATCACGACCGAGCCGAAATACGTGGCCCGGAAATCCCCCAGAATGACTTCCAGCGCAAAGAGCGAGCCGGCGATGGGCGCGTTGAAGATTGCCCCAATGCCTCCGGCGGCGCCGCAAGCGACCAGGCTGATGATTCGCTCCTCGGAGAGGTGGAGCCATTGCCCCACCATCGATCCCAGGGTGGAGCCAATCTGCACGATCGGCCCTTCACTGCCCACCGAACCGCCGGAGCCGATACAGACCGCCGACGCCAGGGATTTCACCAGGGCTACGCGCGGGCGGATTCGCCCCCCGCGGAGCGCCACTGCCTCCATCACCTCCGGCACGCCGTGCCCCTTGGCTTCGCGGGCCACGAAATAGATAATCGGCCCCCCAATCAACCCGCCTAAGGCGGGGATAATCACGAGGATGGCCGCATCCCCCAG
Source organism: uncultured Anaerolineae bacterium (assembly GCA_964533805.1). Lineage (GTDB taxonomy): Bacteria > Chloroflexota > Anaerolineae > Aggregatilineales > Ch27 > JARKOQ01. The sequence continues at coordinate 1,595 of CAZHMJ010000234.1, forward strand.
AAAAGCTAACGCGCCAGCCACAACCTCGAAAAACAGATATTCCGCTGCGTCGATCAGCCACTCGAACCCAAGCACGACGATCCCCGCGCTCAATCCCACGATGAGCGCCGTCCCCATAACCGTAGCCCACTCAGGCCAGCTCATATGATCCAGCCACCGTGCCAGCCGGGTGGAAAGCAGCCTCATGCCAGGCTGACCGGTTCTCGACCGAGCTTCCATTCCAATTTCCTTCTCTGATGCAACAGCAGAAAAGCAGTCGAGCGCCTGCGCGCTCGACTGGTGCGTTTATTCCCGATCCCGCATGTGGGGATAAAGCAGAACATCTCGGATGGTTCGTTGGTCGGTCAACAGCATGGTCAGCCGGTCGACCCCCATCCCCCACCCACCACATGGCGGCATGCCATACCGCATGGCACGCAGGTAGTCCTCGTCTAGAGGAGCAGCCTCGTCGTCTTCTGCATCATAGAGCCGCCCCATTTCCACAAACCGGGCTTCCTGGTCGCGCGGGTCGTTCAGCTCGGTAAATGCATTGCCCATCTCCATCCCGGCGATGAAGAACTCGAAGCGCTCCACATGACTGGGATCGCCGGGAACCATTTTGGCGAAGGGCGATATGTCGCGCGGGTAGTCCAGGATGAAGGTCGGTTGGATCAAGTTCGGTTCAACAACCGTGCCCAACAGGTGATCGACCAGCTTGCCCCAGGTGCTCCCCGGCTTGACCTCGATCCCCTTCTGGCGCATTGCGGCGCTCAGCGAGCCGGCATCGGGATGATCCACATAGTCGATTCCGCCCAACTCGTGGATCGCATCGCGCAGGGTGATACGCGTCCACGGCGGAGTCAGGTCGATGGTCTGGCCCTGGTACGTGATCTTGGTGCTGCCGGTGACCTGCTCCGCCGCATAGGCCACCAGACGCTCGGTCAGGTCCATCACCCCGTGGTAATCGATATAGGCCTTGTAGAATTCGACCTGGGTGAATTCGGGGTTGTGCTTGAAGCTCACACCCTCATTCCGGAAATCCCGCCCAATCTCATACACCGCATCGTACATCCCGACCAACAGCCGCTTCAGATACAGCTCGAAACTGATCCGGAGATACAGGTCCTGATCGAGCTGATTGTGATGGGTGATGAAAGGACGGGCTGCCGCACCGCCGTAGATGGGCTGGAGAATTGGCGTTTCGACCTCGAGGAATCCCTCGGAATCCAGAAAACGCCGGATCGCACTGACCGTGCGGGCACGCTTGCGGAACACCTCCCGGACATCGGGGTTGACCGCCAGATCGGCATAGCGCTGCCGGTAACGTGACTCGACATCCGAGAAGGCTCCGAAGCGCGTGAGCGTGCCATCTTCTTCGACTTTTTCCTTGATGACGGGCAACGGACTGACAGACTTCGCCAGCAGGCGGATTTCAAACACCTGCACACTGATCTCACCGGCCTGGGTGCGCATCATCACCCCCTTGGCCTGGACGAAATCATCGAGTTCGATCAGCTTTTCCTTGACCAGCCCGTAGTTCTCTTCGCCGACATCGTTCTGGCGAATCATCAACTGGACGCGCCCTTCGCCGTCCTCGATGTGCACGAAAGCGACTTTGCCCTTGATATTCTGGCGGCGCACCCGGCCGCAGACGATCACCTCGATACTCTCGGCAGCTTCTCCATTGGCCTCGATCGCCTCATAAGCCGCGACCGCCTGGCGGGTGGTAAACGTCCGCTCGACGCGGTTGGGAAAAGCCGGAATACCGAGCGCCTCAAGCCGAACCAGTTTTTCCAGGCGATCATTTTCAACGTTAGTGGGTTCCCACGGCATGCGCCTTACTCTCTTCCTTCCAGTTCCCCAAGCTGGGACTCGATCAACGTGACCAACGCGTTTAACAGATCGGGGTCGCCCATCGCGAACGACGCGCCCGCCGTGGCATACAGTTCTGGCAGCGGACGGGTATACCCCAACGCCAGCGCCCTCCGATAGTTTGCCAGCGCCTGTACAGAATCGGCCAGGCTGTTGCGCCAAACCTGCCAGGCGCCCACCTGGGCAATCCCATATTCGACGTAATAGAACGGCACTTCGTAGATGTGAAGCTGGCGCTGCCAATAGGAGGCCAGCTCGTCCTCGAGACCGGACCAGTCCGTGCCCGGCATGAAGCGCTGCATCAGTTCAAGCCACTTCGTGTCGCGGGCCCGGCGGTCGTGAGTCGGATTCTCATACATCCAGTGCTGGAACGCATCAACCACGGCCATATAAGGCAGAAATGCAATCGTGCCTTCTAGATGTTCGATGCGGGCGCGAGCCACTTCTTTGTCCGTGTAGAATTCGCCCAAGTTCGGCGCGGCCAGCAACTCCATCGCCATCGACGCGACTTCGGCGATCTCCATGGGAACGCCCTGCTCCCAGATCAGCGGCAGGTGACTCATCTCGAAGTCATGGAAAGCATGACCGCTCTCGTGCAGCAGAGTCTGGACGTCGTCGTGCACCCCAACCGCGTTCATGTAGATGAAGGCGCGCTTGCGCAGGTGCAGCGGCGTGCAATATCCGCCGGGCGCCTTGCCCTTGCGGCTATCCAACTCCAGCAAGCGCTCGTCCGCCATCGTCTGGAAGTAACCGGCCAGGGTCGGATCGACCCGCCTGAAGATATTCCCAACCTTGTCAATCAACACCTGGACATCATCAAAAGGCATCAGCGGCTCACGACCCTGGGGATCGACCGCCGTGTCCCACGGGCGCAGTTGGGTCAGGCCCATCAATTCTCGGCGGCGCGCCATGCGACGCTGGGCCGCCGGAACCACCACCTGCTCGATCGCGACATGAAACGCCTTGCAATCCGCGGGCGTGTAATCGAAGCGCCCCATGCTCCGAAACATATAGTCCCGGTAATTTTCAAATCCCGCGTTGAGCGCGATCTGATGCCGGATTTTGAGCATCTGGTCAAACAGATCGTGCAACTGTTCCCGATCCTGCATCTGGCGTTCGCGGCCTGCCCGCCAGGCCCGCTCGCGCAGATCACGATCCGGCCTGAGCTGGTACGGCCGCAACTGCTGGACGGTCAGTTCTTTGCCGTCGAACTGGACGGTCATGGCCCCCATGATCTTCTGATACTGCATGGAGAGCTGCTCAAGCTCGGCCAGCAAAGGGACATTCTCATCACGGTAGATCTCGAACTCGTTCCGGAAGCGCCGTAGCAGGACCGCGTGCTGGGGCGCATCATAGCCGCTTTCGATCAACTTCTGCTTGAGCGGCTGCTCGGCTTCCAACGCCTTCGGGTAAATCACTGTAACATACTGTTCCGCGGCTGCCTGTTTCTCGGCGCTGGCAGTATCCAGATGGTAGGCCACCATCAGCTTGGTGTACGTGTCGCTCAATAGGGCTTCGAGATGCGACCAGTCCCCAAGCCAGGTCTCGGTAGTCTCAGCCGTCAGTGGGCGCGTGCGTAACTCCTCAAAATAAGGGGCCACTGCGTCCCAGTTCGCGCCGTCGAAATCATCCACATTGTCCGGCAAAGGCGGCAGTCTCATGACCCGTTCCTTTTCGTAGCCTCAATCCCCCACCCGAAACGCAGCTATTGTAGCGTATGACAAAAAAACAGCCCGTCTACTCGAGCGCGGACGGGCCATAGGTAGACAGCGTAGAGCGAGCTATCTATTCGATCGCCTTGATCTCGAACACGATATCCCCATCCGGCGCTTTGACGGTCACCTTGTCGCCCACCTTCTTGCCCATCAAAGCGCGACCTAAAGGGCTCTTGTGAGAAATGCGACCCTCAGCCGGATTGGCTTCAGCCGCCCCAACCATGTAGAAGACTTCAAGTTCCTTGGAGCCTTTTTCCCTCACGGAGACCCGATCGCCCAGCCCAACCACGTCCTTTGGACCGGTCGAATCGATGATCTCGACGTTGCTAAGCAGGCTTTCCAGACGCATGACTTCGCCTTCGACAAACGCCTGTTCGTTCTTGGCGTCCTCGTATTCGGCGTTCTCAACCAGTTCGCCGCCCTCTTCCATCGCCAGGCGAAGGCGCTCGGCGACTTCCTGACGGCGGACCTTGCGCAGGTATTCCAGGCGCGCTTCCAGTTCCCGCAGCCCTTCTTCCGTCAGATAGTTAGGTTGATCTGACATGAACCACCCTCCAGACCCGCACCAATCCTAAGTGCGCAAAACACAGCCGGAGCTGTGTTGTTCACAAATAAATAAATGACCGCCTCACCGGCGATCGAAAGTGGCTGACTTATGTTTATTTTTCGTTGCAAAACTATATCATAAACGAGGAGAATTGTAAAGTCTACCTGTACGAGAAACCATAGCCAAAAGCTCCTATTTAGAAGAAGTGATTACCAGCCCACACCCCATCCCCAGAGAGGGCAAGGTACGTCAGACCCAAGTCGTCGCCTACCTGAATACCTCGAAGGATGGTATAGTCTGATCGGCTATGCCGGAGCACGCACGATGTTCAACGGCACGTCTTGGGTTGATCGAGTTCAGTCTATTCGGACATCGAATGCCCGGCATCAGACTTCCCCTTATCCTCTGGATAAAGAGCGCATCACACCATCATCCTGATTGTTCTTCCACGGGAGAGTCCGACTTGAAAATCCTACACAACCATATTGGCTATGAAGCCAGTGGCAGCAAACATGCAGTGGTTCTTGGGAATACGACTGATCAACTGCGTTCCTTCAGAATCCTCGAAGCCGAGACCGCAAAAGAGGTGTTCGCCGGAATACCGCAAGCCGCTGGCCCCGTCCGGCAGTGGAAGAACTGGCATTTCTGGACGATCGATTTCGATGACGTCCAGGCGGAAGGGATGTACTGCATCGAATGTACCGGCAACCAAGGAACTCTACGTTCCCATCCATTCGCCATTCGGGCAGACCTGCTGGAACAAACGACAGTTTCCGATGTTCTGTACTACTTCAAGGGACAGCGTTGTTCTGGGCAGCTCGACAAAGCCGACCGGCAGCTCACCTTTGACGGAGACACCTCTGGCCGGACGGTCGATGCGCATGGGGGCTGGTATGACGCCACCGGTGACTATGGCAAGCACCTGTCTCACCTGTGCTTCTCGACCTACTTCAACCCCCAGCAAATTCCCCTGGTCGTCTGGAGTCTGCTCAAGTCATATGAAGGGCTGCGCGATAGAAACAACCGCCATTTCGCGCGCTACCTGACGCGCGTGCTCGACGAGGCCATGTTCGGGGCCGATTACCTGGTCCGGGTCAAAAGCCCGGATGGCTCCTTCTACATCACCGTTTCAGGGCACGGACCTGAAAAGAAAGCGGAAGATCGTCGTCTGGGCCGGGTGATGCTGGGGTTTGAGCCGGGCGGGATGGAGAAAGGGCCGTCCCGGGAAACCCAGGCCTTTCCACCCACCGCCTATCAAACCAGCTACCGGTCGGGCGGCGGCGTGGCAATCGCCGCCCTGGCGCTTGCCAGCACCTTCGAGGTGTGCGGCGACTTTGGAAGTGCCGATTACCTGAAAGCCGCAGAGGAGGCTTTCGCCTTCCTCGAGGCGCACAACCTGGAAATGACAAATGACGGCAAAGAGAACATCGTCGATCTGTACTGTGCCCTGCTGGCCGCGACCGAACTCTACAAAGCCACAAGAAAACAGCCCTACAAGACCTCAGCAGATAGAAAAGCCAGGGCGCTGATCGGCCAGTTGGCCGGAGGCGACAGCCACTACTGGCGCGCCGACGACAGCGACCGGCCTTTCTTCCATGCCTCGGATGGCGGGTTCCCTGTCGTAAGCCTGCTCAACTATCTGGACATCGCCGATTCTGAAATGCAGCAGGCCGTTCTGGACACCATCGAGAAGGCGCTGACATTTGATCTGGAAGTGAGCGCGGAAGTCAACAACCCCTTTGGCTACAGCCGCCAGTTCGTCCAGAACAAAGCCGGGGACAGACGCACAGTCTTCTTTTTCCCGCACGACACGGAAGTCTCTCCCTGGTGGCAGGGCGAAAATGCCCGCCTGGCCTCGGTGGCGACTGCGGCGAGAAGGGCCGCGAAGCACTTCGCGCAGGATCAAGCGTTCCAGGTCCGGCTCCAGGCCTTCGCCTGGAACCAGATCAATTGGATTCTGGGCTTGAATCCGTTCGATATGTGCATGCTGGATGGCTCCGGGCGCAACAATCCGCTCTATTTCTCCTACAACGGCTCCTACCAGTTCACCAACTGCCCCGGCGGAATCTGCAACGGGATCACCAGCGGACTGACCAACGACGAGGACATCGACTTCCACACCCCGGCCACCCTGCCCGGCCTGGATGACAACTGGCGCTGGGGCGAGCAATGGCTGCCCCACGCCGCGTGGTTCCTGCTGGCCGTGACGTCGGCATAACTGGGTCAGGAC
>CAZHMJ010000235.1:0-7933 GCA_964533805.1 uncultured Anaerolineae bacterium
CCTTATCTTGCCTTTTTCGTTTTGTCCACTCAATGGACAAAGTCGAGACAGAGGAAAAACAATGCGGTGATTATTTTGGGCTATTTATGATTATACTTGTCTTTTTTATCTTTTTATGCGATAATGCAGAACATGCGTGCTGAGTGGTAAAGCAGGCTGCGAGGAGGATGGGTCATGCAGAAAATCGTCACGAATCTCTGGTTCGATGGCCGGGTGGAAGAAGCCCTGGAATTCTATACCTCGGTTTTCCCCAACGCGCGGGTCAAGTCCACCAGCCGCTACGGCAACACCGGTCCCCGGCCCAAGGGCGAGATTCTGGTCGCCATCTTCGAGCTGGAGGGCCAGGAATTCGCCATCCTCAACGGCGGGCCGGGATTCCCTCACAGCCCGGCCGTGTCCCTCCTGTTCCACTGCGACAACCAGGCCGAGATCGATCGGCTTTGGGACAGGCTGGGGGATGGCGGGAGTTATGACCAGTGCGGCTGGCTGACCGACCGCTTCGGCATCTCCTGGCAAATCTGCCCGGCCAGCCTCGGTCAGATGCTCACCGCCGAAGACGAGACGAAGCGCGAGCGAGTCATGAACGCGATCCTGTCCATGCAAAAGCTGGACATCGCCGCGCTGGAAGGAGCCTACCACAGTGACTAAACCGGACGCGGCGCGCCACGCGCCTGGGGAGATCGACGCTTACCTCGCCGCCCAACCTGACGATGTCCGGGCGGCGCTGGAGCGAGTCCGGAGCATCGTCAGGGCCACCGCGCCGGACTGCACGGAACGAGTCAGCTATGGAGTCCCAATCTTCCGGCAGGGCAAGGACCTGGTCGGCCTGTCCGCCCAGAAGGATCACTGCGCGCTGCACAGCATGAGTCCGGGCCTGATGAAAACGATACGCGTTGAGTTCAGGGGGTTCAAAGTCTCCGGCGCGACGATCCACTTCACGCCGGAAGCGCCGCTGTCCAGGGACCTGATCGAGGCGATCGTCCGGGCGCGGCTGGCCGAACTGGAGACCGTCTGACCTGAGATCAGAACGGCGCGGCTCAAGTCGATTCCCCCCTTGAGCCGCGCCGCAGCCTCGCCTCTGTACGGCGGTTCGCCTTAACTACCTACCAATCACTACAAACCACCTACCGCCTTTACCCCATCCCCGGCAGCGTGAATCCAAAGGTACTGCCCTGGCCCAGGGCGGTCTCGACGATCATCGTCCCGCCCATCAGTTCGATAATGCCCTTGGCGACCGCGTAGCCCAGCCCGTGCCCCTTGACGCTGCGAATCGTCTCGTGGTCGGAGCGCCAGAACGGCTCGCCCAGGTGGGCCGCGTCTTCCGGAGTCATACCCACGCCCTCGTCCTTGACCGTCACGCGCAGCCGCCCGCCTTCGGCGCTGGCGCTGACCGTGACCGTGCTGCCCTCCGGCGAGTAGTTGAGCGCGTTCTGGATCAGGTTGCCCAGGGCCTGGGCAACCCGCTTGCCGTCCACGTTGAGCAGCGGCAGGCCGTCCGGCACTTCGAAGACCAGGGCGATCTTGCGCTCGTCGGCCAGGGGCTGGGCGTCTTTCTGGGCCATCAGCAGGATATTCTTGGCCATATCCATGCGCGGCTCGACGTGCAGGCGATTGGCGCGCAGCTTGCCCACGTCGTTGACGTCGCTGATCAGGTGGTCCATGCGCAGCACGTTGGAGCGAATCGTCTCCATGAATTGGGCCTGCTGCTCGTTGAGGTCGCCCAGGATTTTCTTGGCGATCATGTCGGAGTAGCCCCGGATGCTGGTCAGGGGAATGCGCAACTCGTGGACGGCGGTCGAGAGGAACTCCGACAACTCGCGGCTCAGGTCGGCCAGGGCGGCATCGACATCCGGCGCGGCCGCCGGGGCATCTGGGGCGGCCGCGTCCCTGGGTGGCGCGGCCGGGGCCGGACTGGCTTGCGCCTGCCGGACCACCTCCAGCAGGTCCCGGATGGCGTCGATCTGGCCCGGCACGCGGAAGGGCACCATCGCCCCGGTCTGGGCCTGGAGCTTCATCTCGTCCAGCAAGGCCAGCGCCTGGCTCAGGGCGGCTTCAGGGGTCTGCGGACTCATGGGATCGGACATTCTGTTCTCCTGGGGTCAGTTCGCGGGTGCACGTCCGTCAGGCACGCTACGTCCATCAGGCACGTCCGGGCCTCCACTCGCGTTCGGCAAGCACACCTTGAACGGCGAATTTCCAACTGCCCGTCTGTTCCGCCGCGGCCCGCACTTCTTTCGCCATCGTTTCGATATCCGGCCAGAAGGTGCTGATCTGGCTCTCGTAACAGGCGATCGCCTCGATTTTGGCATGGAGCGCGGCTTCGTCCAGCACGATCACCGTGGGCATCAGGCTGACGCCGTCAAAAATTCGCAGCGCGCGTTGGACCGCGTCCGGATGGCGTGAATAAGGATATTCCTCATAGAAGTATACGGCCAGTTCGGGGTTGGCCCGGGCCAGCCGCCGCCCCCAGTCGCGCACCAACCGGTGATCGACGTGCCCGCCCGCGCCCAACGGGACATGGACGGCGTCGGCCTGGGGATAGAGCAGGGGCAGGGCCTCCAGCAGGGCCAGGGCCGGATCGTCCGGGACCGGCTCCCCCCACAGCGACTGCTCGCTGGGGTACAGGGCTTGAGGCTCCCCGGACTCGGTGTAGCGCACCCGGTAGACGCAGTCCAGCAGCGCGCCGTGGCGAGCCACCGCGCCCAGCCGGCGCAGCGCCTTGATATCCTCCCCGCGGCGTTCGGCCACGGGATTGCCGGCCGTGCCCCAGCGCGCGTGCAGGTCGCTTAGGATCGGCGACTCTGGCAGCGGGCCTTGCGGCTTGCCGGCCATGACCGTATAGACAACCACGCTGTGCCCGGCCGCGCACAGGCTGTGAATCTGTCCGCCGCAGCTCAGGACGGCATCATCCAGGTGCGGCGACAGGAACAGATGCAACTGGTGCTTGCCGTCGGACTCGATGATGGCGCTCATCACGCCTCCCCCCATCCGGCGCAGACCCGCCGGTCCCCAACAGCCAAAATTGCCCGTTCAGGACGGGTCAAAGGGGTGAGCGCGGGTCTACCTGCGCAGCAGGCGCAGCAAGGCCAGCAGGATGAAAGCACCGACCAGCGCGGCGACCAGATCGTGGAGCGCGAATGTGACCTCGCCCCCAATCCGGATGTTGAGCGCGCTGAAGGCCAGACCGCCCAGCACGCCGCCCAGCAGGCCGAGCGCCAGACTGGCCCCGGCGCGGGTGCTGTTGCCAGCAAAAAACTGTCCCGCCAGCGAACCCGCCAGCAAGCCGATCAGCAACCACACAATGAGTTGTCCAACTGAAATAAGCATGAACTTTATCCTTTTGTATAGAAGCAGGCGAAAAGCGCTCTTGGCTGTTGGCTTTTAGCTGTTAGCCAAAGCGAAGAGCCAATAACCAACTGCCGCTATTATGCCACCGGTACGCCAAACGTAAAAGTACTGCCCTGGCCGGGCGCGCTCTGGATGGTCAGATCGCCCTTCATCAGGGTGATCAGGTTGCGCGTGATGGCAAAGCCCAGCCCCGTGCCGGGCTGCTTGAGGGTGTGGTCGTTGTCCGCCCGCCAGAACTTGGTGCCCAGCTTCTCGACTTCTTCCGGCGTCATGCCCACGCCCGTATCCTGCACGGCGAAGAATACCCGCCCGCCGTCCGCCCCACTTTCGTGCCAGGCCCGGACGGTGATCGTCCCGCCGTCGGGGGTGTACTTGTAGGCGTTGCTGAGCAGGTTGAGCAAGACCTGGGTCAGCCGGTTACGGTCGGCGTAGACCGGCGGCAGGCCCGGCGAGACCTCCTCGACCAGGGTGTGGCCGCGTTCCTGAATCTGGGTCGCCGCGCCGTCGCGGGCCGTCTGAAGCGCCTCCAGCGGGTCGACCGGTTCGAGGTCCATGCGCAGGTTGCCGCTTTCGATCCGGCTGATGTCGCTCAGATCGCTGACCAGGATTTTCATGCGCAGGACATTGGACTTGACCTTCTCGATAAATTCGATCTGCTGGTCGTTGACCGGCCCGGCCAGCTTGAGCAGGTCGGCGTAACCCGTGATGCTGGTCATCGGGACCTTCAGCTCGTGGGCCACGACGCTGACAAACTCGCTCTTGGCCCGGTCGGCGGCCCGCACGGCCTCGATCAGGCGCATGTTTTGGATGGCGACCGCCGCCCGCCCGGCCAGGCGCGTCACCAGGTCGCGCTGCTCGTCGCTGAAGGCATGCCCGGCGGCCAGGATGATCGCGCCGACCGTCCGGCTCTCGTGGCGGATCGGGACAAAGAGCAGCGTCTGCGCGCCCTCGCTGCGCAGTTGGGCCTCCGAGCCGGCGATCACGCGGGCCAGGTCGGGATCGCGGCTGGCGGGGATCAGCGCGCCTTCGGCCAGGCTCTCCGGCAGGTTCTGGCCGTGCACGGCCGCGATGCGCAGGCCCGGCTGGCCGTCCTCGTCCTGTTCGATCAGGCCCAGGGCCGCGCCGCCGGCCTCGGCCATGCGCGCCGCCCAGGCCAGGGTCGTCTTGAGGACCGCGCCGCCGCCGATGGCCTCGTTCAGTTCGCGGTCGATCCGGCCCAGCATCTGCAGCTCGGTCACGCGGGCCTGGAGGGCCTGGTCGGTTTCCCCGAACAGGCGGGCATTGTCGATGGCGACGCCGGCCTGTCCGGCGAAGGCATCCAGCGCGGCCAGGTCCTGCGGCTTGAAGAGGCCCGCCCGCGCCCGGTTGTCGACGTAGACCACGCCCGTCACCTGCCCGCGCACGCGCAGCGGCGAGGCCATGATGCTGCGCAGGGCGTTGGCGATCACGCTGGCCTGCCCGGCGAAGCGCGGGTCTTCCTGGGCGTTGGTGGTCAGGACGGGCTGGCCCGAATCGACCACCTGACGGGTCACCGTCCGGCTGACGTGGAACTCGCCGCTGTCCAGGGTTTGCTGGTCGATGTTGCGGGCCACGCGCGGCACCAGGTTGCCGTCGTCGTCGAGCAGCATCAAAAAGCCGCGCTCGGCCCCGGTCAGCTTGATGATGGCGTCCATGACCTGGTCGAGCACCGTCTGCAAATCCAGCGAGGAGCCGATCAGGCGCGAGACCTCGTACAGCGCGCCCAGGCTTTGCTGCTGCCCGGCGTCCTTGCGTTCCTCGGCCAGTTCTTCCAGCAGCTCGCCCAGGGAGTGCAGCCGGTCGGCCAGATAGCCCGGCTCGATCCGGTTGGCGCGGGCCTGGCTGATCAACAGGCTGACGTTCTGGCGGGCGCTGGAGAGGGCCATCTCCAGCTCGCGGGCGGTGCGGCGGGGCCGGGTGGGGGAAGGGTTGTCACTCATGGTTGGCCTGGCTTCTCTCCCAGGCGCGGCGTGCTGATGGCAGCGACCCGGGCCTGGTAATCATCACAATCGGCTTGCAGGGGGCAAATTTCACAGCGCGGGGCGCGAGCGTGGCACACCTCGCGCCCGTGCCGGATCAAGTTCAGGTGAAAGACGAGATAGTCTTCCCGCGGGACGATCCGCTCCATGATCGGGTGGGCCTGTTCGGCGCTGACCCTGGGGCCAATGAAGCCGATCCGGCGGCTGAGGCGGTGGACATGCGTATCCACCGGAAAGGCCGGGCGGCCGAAGGCGAAGAGCAGGATGATCGCGGCCGTCTTGGGGCCGATCCCGTTGAGGCTGGTCAGCCAGGCGCGGGCCTCGTCGAGGGGGATCGTCGCCAGGAAGTCGATGCTCAGCGCGCCGCGCTCGTCCGTGATGCGACGCAGCACTTCCTGGATGCGCGGCCCCTTCTGGTTGGCCAGCCCGGCCGGGCGGATCGTCTCGATCACGGCCCCCGGCGGGGCGTCGCGCACGGCTTCCCAGGTGGGAAAGCGCGCCTTGAGCGCGTCGAAGCCCTTGTCGCGGTTGGTATCGGACGTGCTCTGGCTGAGGATGGTGCTGACCAGCTCGTCCAGCGGGGCGAGGTTGGGCCGCCACTGCGGGACGCCGTACATCTCCAGCAAGGCAGCCGCCACCGGGCCGTACTTGGCGGCGCGGCGTTCGAACTCGGCTTTTTCGGCGGGCGTGGTGTCGATCATGGGGTCATTGTACGCACGCCGCGCGGGTCAAGTCAAGCCAAGGGGTTGGTGATTGGTAGGTGGTCATTGGTTGTCGGTGAATGAGTCGTGTGGCGGCACCTATGCCGCTGAAGTCGCTTTGTGCCGGGTAGCGGGCGTCTCGATCGTGGACGGCCGGGCCGGATTGGGGTAGAATAGAACATATGGTCTATCGGCAGATCGGTCTGCCACCCCCTCGTAAGGAGTAATACGATGAAGGCGCAGTTTTGTTCCGCGGTTCTGTTCGTCAAAGACATGGCCGCCTCCCGCCATTTCTACGAGGATTTACTCGGCCAGCAGGTCGAGGCGGATTTCGGCGCGAATATCGGGTATGCCGGCGGCCTGGCCCTGTGGGAAGTCGGCGTGGCCTTCGAGATGATCTACCACCGCCCGCCGGAAGGCACGGCCCCCCTGGGCCGCGACAACCTCGAAACCTATTTCGAGGTCGAAGACCTGGACGCCGCCCAGCAGATGTTCGAGGCGGCAGGCGTGCGCCTGGCCCATCCGGTCTACGAGCAGCCCTGGGCGCAGCGCGCGCTGCGGGTGTACGATCCAGATGGGCATCTGGTCGAGATCGGTGAGCCGATGCCGGCGGTGGTGCGGCGGCTGGCGGCCGGTGGGATGGACAGCGCCGCGATCAGCGCGCGCACGATGATGCCGCTGCCCTTCGTGGAGCAGATTCTCGCCGCCCCGGCCGGATAAGGGTGGATGCTGGAGTCGGCGTGTTGAGAAGCAAGGCATGGGACACGGATTTCCACGGAAAAGACACGGGTAGACACGAGTTCATCAGATAATCGATGTGAATCCGTGTTTCATCCGTGCAATCCGTGCCCTATTCTTCTTTTCGATTAGAAAGGATCACTCATGACCTGGCAGGCCCAACTCAAGGGTGATTCGGTGGGCTGGCTGCTGGAATCGGAGACACCCGGCGTGTCTTACCTGGCCCTGCGCGACCTGGACGACCGGCCCCCGGACGATCCCGAACTTCAGACGGCGCGGGCCGAGGCCCACGCGCGCGGCCCGATCGCGGCCATCCTGGACGCCATGCAGACCGAAGGCTACTGGGCCGAGCCGGGGCCGGGTTACCTGCCCAAGTACACCTCGACCGTCTGGTCGCTGATCAGCCTGGCCCAACTGGGGGCCTCGATCGAGATGGATGCGCGGATTCAGCGCGGGTGTGCCTATCTGCTCGATTGCGGCCTGGCTCCGGGCGGCCAGTTCACGGCCTCCGGCACGGCGGCTGGCACGGCCGATTGCATGCAGGGCAACCTGCTGGCCGCGCTGCTGGACCTGGGCTGCGCCGATCCGCGCCTGGACGCCGCCTTCGAGTGGATGGCGCGGACCGTCACCGGGGAGGGAATCGCCCCGCTGGAGGACAAGCACGCCGCCGTGCGCTACTACGCGGGCAAGTGCGGGCCGGACTTTGCCTGCGGTTCCAACGACAAACTGCCCTGCGCGTGGGGGGCGGTCAAGGTGATGCTGGCTTTCAGCAAGCTGCCCGCCGGACGGCGCACCCCGCTGATCGAGCGCGCCATCGCGCGCGGGGTGGCCTTCCTGCTGGGGGTCGATCCGGCCACGGCCGATTACCCGACCGGCTACGCCAGCAAGCCCAGCGGCAACTGGTGGAAGTTCGGCTTCCCGGTGTTCTACGTCACCGACCTGCTCCAACTGGTGGAGGCACTGGTCGGGCTGGGGCTGGGAGCCGATCCCCGGCTGGCCAACGCCCTGGCCTTCATCCGCGAGAAGCAGGACGCCGGCGGGCGCTACGCCCTGGACTACGACTACACCGGCAAGATGTGGGTCGACTATGGGGTCAAAAAGCAGCCCAACGAATGGGTCACGCTGCGCGCCCTGCGCGTGCTCAAGGCC
>CAZHMJ010000236.1:0-7858 GCA_964533805.1 uncultured Anaerolineae bacterium
GGCTGGGCGTGACCTTCGTCTATCCGACCGGCGGCCGCCAGGCCATCGAGTGGGCCAACCTGATCCTGACGCAGCACGTCGTGCCGCCAGGCTGGGTCGTGCTGCCCTTCGACACGGTCGATCCGAGCAACGCGCAGGAAGTCTGCAACACCTTCGCTTGCCCGAACGCTCAGTAGTCAGATGAACAACCCGGCGGGGGAGATGCGCGCGCATCTCCCCCGTTCCGATTCTCTGCACCTCCGCTACGTTCAAGCGACCGCGCCGCTCAAGCCGTCCGGAAGCTGGACCTGGGCGTACTCGCCCGTCTGACGTTTGCGGAACGTCTCCGCCCGGAAGCGGTCAGCGGCGACGATGGCCTCGTAGGCGCTCCAGAAGACCCGATCCTCGCCCAGATGCCGGATTATCCCCGCCCGTTCCAGGTAGGAGCGCACCGGCTCGGACAGGCCGCTGAGGTAGACCCGCCGCCCCTCGCCTTCCAGCCGGTGGATCAGGCTTTCGATCGCACTGAGGCCGGTCGTATCCAGCAGGGGGACGGTCCGCAGGCTCAGGATGATATCCTGGTTGCCGTTCGTCTTTTCCAGCATCGTGTTAAAGGTGTTCACGGTGCCAAAGAACAGCGGCCCCATGATGTACACCACCAGGATGCGGTTGGCATCGTACTGCATCTCGTAACCGTCCGCGCGCATCTTTTCGATCGAAACCGGGGCCAGCGCGACCTTGATCCGGCTGATCTGCACGACGAAGATCAGCGCGGAGAGGCCGATGCCCAGCACAATCGCCTGGGTGAGGTCAAGCGCCACGGTCGCGATCAGCGTGCTGACAAACGCGAAGATCGCGCTCTTGAAGCGACGGCGGAAGACCTCGCGGATTTCGTGCCACTCGTTCATGCGCCAGGCCGTGACCACCAGCACGCCTGCCAGGGCCGCCAGCGGCACCCGCGAAATCACCGGGGCCAGCACCAGGGCGGCCAGCAGCAACGCGGCGGAATGCACCAGGCTCATCACCCGCGTGACCCCGCCGCTTTTGATAGCAACGCTCGTCCGGGCAATCGCCGCCGTGGCCGGAACGCCGCCAAAGAAGGGGATGACGATGTTGCCCAGTCCTTGCGCGACCAATTCCTGGCTGGAGTCCATTTTCACGCCGGTCATTCGCCCGGCCACCGTGCCGCACAGTAGACTCTCGATCGCTCCCAAAGCCGCGATCGACAGGGCCGGCATGATCAACTCTTGCAAGTGTTCCCAGGGGATGTTGGCCGGCAGCAGGCGCTGATCGAGCAGGATCGTCTGTGGGATGCTGCCGATCACCGGCACGTCGAGGTTGAACAGCACGGAGAGCACGGTCGCCACGATCAGGCCCAGCAGCGAGCCGGGGAAACGGGCGCTCAGGCGCTTGGGCCAGAAGACCATGATCAGGACGACCAGCAAAGCGAGACCGATCGCCGCCAGATTGGGCGTGTAGTCGAAGCGGAAATAGTGGGTGAGCTTGACCAGCGCGTTTTCGGCGGCCTCGGTGCTCACCCCCAGCAGGTTGTCAATCTGCCCGATGAAGATGATGACCGCGATCCCGCTGGTGAACCCGGCGATGACGGCCGACGGGATGAAATTGACGATCTGCCCCAGGTTGAAGATGCCCAGCAGGAGGATGACGATACCGGCCATGATGCCGGCCATCCACATCCCCTCCAGACCGTAGCGACTGGCCAGCACAATCAGCACGGCGGACATCGCCCCGGTCGGCCCGGAAATCTGGTAGCCCGCCCCACCAAGGCCGCCAATGATGACTCCGGCCAGGATCGCGGTCACCAGCCCGGCCGCGGCCGAGGCTCCGGAAGCCACGCCGAAGGCCAGCGCCAGCGGCAACGCCACCGCCGCGACAGTCACGCCGGCCATCAGATCGCGCCGGAATACCTGGGTATTGTAGCCCCGGAATTCCTCGCGCCAGATCGGAACAGGGTTGGGCAACGCGCGAATGATATGCATAGCTTGGATTCAATTCTCCTGTCAGTCACACTTCCAATACATCTACCTACATCCATCAACTGCGAACCGGCATCCATCTGGCAAACAAAAAGCTCACCTTCCCGGTCGAGAAGTGAGCCTTTCGAGTGGACCTGCGCGGTTCGCTGACGGGTTCGGGCGGAAAGGCGGCCCTGGTCATCGGAATGTAATCACCGTTTTCATATTTGCGCGCAGAAGTGTAATGGAAATCAATCCAGTGTCAATCCCGTAATACCGCCTCGAGCACGTCAACTCCTCCAAACTTAACTGAGCACATCCAACAGGCAAACCACGCGCCGGTAAGCGCCCGGCCATCCGGCCCGGCCTGGCGAAAGTGTATGCAACACGACGGTTGAATATGGCAGCGATTCGTGCTATGATTCTTCGGTTCGCGAACAGACGTTCGCATGCCGGCTCACACTGATGTCTCATTCCCGCGAGTGGGCAGTGACAACAACGGAGGAGCGCGTGGCCAAAACGGAATTCACGGTCCAGAACGCCTACCAGTATACGCAGACCAGCGCCGGCCGGTGGGTCATCTCCCATGTGCTGCGCTACCGGTGGCTCTTCTTGCTTACGGCCCTGCTGTACGTGGGCGCGTACAGTTCCTATACCGGCGCGCAGGTGCTCGTCGGCAAGGCCGTCCAGGGGGTGTTGCAGCCGACCGGCGTGGACGTCCTGCCGGGCATCGCCCTTGGCATCCTCGGCCTGCTCGTCCTGGATGGGGCCTGCAACCTGATCGGCACGATCTCGGTCGAGACCATCGCCCAGCGCCTGGAAGTCGATGCCCGCGACGAGTTGTACCGCAACCTGCTCGGCAAGAGCCAATCCTTTCACAGCCAGCAGCGGGTCGGTGACATCATGGCCCGCGCCACCGACGACGTCCAGCAGCTCAACGGTATGATGAACCCCGGCGTGGCGATCACGATCGAGACGCTGGTTGGCATCATCGTCCCGCTGATCTACACGGCCACCCTGCGCTTCGAACTGCTGCTGGTGCCGGTGCTGTTCGTGATCACCTACATCGTCGCCGTGACGCGCTACGTGCGCCAGCTCGACCCGATCGTGCGCCGCCAGCGCGACCAGTTCGGCAAGATGAACGCCGGGCTTGAGGAGACCATCTCCGGCATCGAGGTAGTCAAAGCCAGCGCCCAGGAAGCCTTCGAGCGGCGCAAGTTCCGCGCCTCGGCCCATCTCTACCGCGATTTCTTCGTCAAGCAGGGCTATCTGGAAGCGCGCTACCTGCCCGTCCTGCTCTTCGGGATCGCCTACGGGCTGTGCTTCCTGCATGCCATGCTGCTCTACCAGCGCGGCCAGATCCAGATCGCGGATATTGTGGCCTACATGGGCATCGTTGGCGTGCTGCGCTGGCCGACCTTCGCCACGATCTTCACCATCTCCCTGGTCCAGGCGGGCCTGGCCGGCGCGCGGCGCATCCTGCGCATTCTGCAGGCCGAGACCGACCTGGACGAGAACCCAACCGGGCACCGGGGCACGGTGCAAGGCGACATCCGCTTCGAAAAAGTCTCCTTCGCCTACAACCACACCCACGTCCTGGACCGGGTCTCGTTCCACATCAGGCCGGGGCAGACCATCGCCCTGGTCGGGCAGACCGGCTCCGGCAAAAGCACCCTCAGCCAGCTCATCAACCGCACCTATGACGCGACCTACGGCCGGGTGCTGATCGACGGGATCGACGTGCGCGACTGGAGCCTCGACTCGCTGCGCTCGCAGATTTCCAAGATCGAGCAGGACGTGTTCCTGTTCTCGCGCAGCATCGCCCAGAATATCGCGTTCGGCTTCCCGACCGCGACGCGGGAGCAGATCGAGCAGGCGGCCAAGGAAGCCCAGGCGCATGACTTCATCATGAGCTTCAAGGACGGCTACGACACCGACATCGGCGAGCGCGGCGTCACCCTGTCGGGCGGCCAGCGCCAGCGTCTGGCGTTGGCGCGCGCCTTCCTGAGCGACCCGCGTATCCTGATCCTGGACGACTCGACCAGCGCCATCGACAGCGCCACGGAAGACGAGATCCAGAAGGCCATTCACCGCGCCCAACAGGGCCGGACCACGATCCTGATCACCCACCGCCTGTCGCAGATTCGCTGGGCGGATCAGATCCTGGTCATCGACGAGGGCAAGCTCGTGGCGGCAGGCACCCACGACGAACTGCTGCGCCGCTCCCCCCACTATCGCCGCATCTTCGCCCGGTATGACGTGGACCTGCCCCCGCTCGAAGTGGACATGGCCGCGCCATCCAGCGCCGCGCAGACAGCCTAGGCTGAAGGAGACGATGCGATGGGCTTCATCATGGATGGACTCGACCCGGAGAAATTCGATCGCCGCTACAGCGACCGCGAGCTGGTGACACGCATCATCCGCTACTTCAAGCCACACAGCCGCAAGATGACCCTGGTGGCGATCATGATCCTGCTGACCTCGCTGCTCAGCACCGTGCTTCCAATCGTCATCTCGCGCGGGTTGGATACGCTCCAGGTCGATCCGTCGACCGAGGTCATCACGACCTTCGCGGTGCTGGCGATGGGGCTGGCCAGCCTATCGTGGCTGTTCAACTTCGTGCGCCGTTGGCTGTCCGCCGAAGCCGTGGGCGACGTGGTCTACAAAGTGCGCGAGGATGCGTTCGACGCCGTGCTCGACCGCGACCTGTCATTCTACGACGAGTATGCATCCGGCAAGATCGTCAGCCGCGTCACCTCGGATACCCAGTCGTTCGCGACGGTGGTCACGCTGACGATGGACCTGATCAGCCAGTTGTTGCTGGTCGTCCTGCTCTTTGGCTACCTGTTCAGCATCGACGTGGGCATGACCCTGATCCTGGTCCTGCTGACGCCGGTCATCTTCGCCATCGCGCTGGCCTTCCGGCGCATTGCGCGCTTCACCATCACCCACTCGCGCCGCATCCGGGCGGAGGTCAGCTCGCTCGTCCAGGAGACCGTCGCCGGCATCAGCGTCGCCAAGACGTTCCGCCAGGAGCAGGCCATCTACGACGAGTTCTCGAAGCTCAACGAGCGCGCCTTCCGCATCAACTCGCGCAGCGGCTACGTGTTCAGCGGCATCTTCCCGATCCTCAACATCGTGGCGGGCGTCGGCACGGCGGCGATCGTTTACTTCGGGGGGCGCAACGTCGAGGCGGGCGGGCTGACGGCCGGCAACTGGTACCTGTTCGTGCAAGGCATCGCCCTGTTCTGGTTCCCGATCACGAGCATCGCCTCCTTCTGGAGTCAGTTCCAACTTGGCCTGGCGGCCGGCGAGCGTGTCTTCGCCCTGATCGACGCCGAGCCAAAGGTCATCCAGCGCGACCACCGGCAACTGCCGGAGATGCGCGGCGCGATCAGCTTCCAGAAAGTATTCTTCAGCTACAACGAAAACGAAGTCGTGCTCGACGGCTTCTCGCTGGACATCCAGCCCGGCGAGACCCTGGCCCTGGTCGGGCACACCGGCGCGGGCAAATCGAGCATCGCCAAGCTAATCGCGCGCTTTTACGAGTTCCAGGGCGGGCGCATCCTGATCGACGGGGTTGATATCCGTACGCTCGACCTGGGCCACTTCCGCGCCCGGCTCGGCGTGGTGACCCAATCCCCGTTCCTGTTCGATGGCAGCGTGCGCGAGAACATCCGCTACGGCAAGCCCAGCGCCACCGACGCCGAGGTCGAAGCGGCGGCCCACCAGATCGGCCGCGGCGACTGGATCCGCAGCCTGCCAAACGGGCTGGAAAGCGAAGTGGGCGAGCGCGGCGGCAACCTGTCAATGGGCCAGCGCCAGCTCGTCGCCCTGGCGCGGGTCATGCTCCAGAAGCCGTCGATCTTCATCCTGGACGAAGCCACGGCCAGCGTCGACCCGCTGACCGAGGCGCTTATCCAGGAAGGGTTGGATACCCTGCTCCAGGATCGCACCTCGATCGTCATCGCCCACCGGCTTTCGACCATCCGCAACGCCGACCGGATCATCGTCCTGAGCGACGGCAAGATCATCGAGGAAGGCTCCCACCAGTCACTGCTGGATCAGGGCGGGCACTACGCGGAGCTGTACAACACCTACTTCCGCCACCAGTCCCTGGAATACATCGAAGCCTCCGGGCAGATCGCCGCGGCGGACTGACCTACCACGATGCCATAACCTTAACCCAACCGGCCGGGCGCTCCAGAGTAGAGCGCCCGGCCGGATTGTTTGACTCCCCAACTATCCCACAATCACTGGTACAATGAGATCAGTGGCCTGTGAGTGGAGAGATGTCTCATGTTAGTACCGCTCCTGGTGCTCGTCGTGTTTCTGTTCCTGCTGCCCCTCCTGATCACCCGCCTCAGGATGTGGACCCAGTTGCGCCTGTACGACAAAATCCAGCGCGACTTCTTCCAGAAGCGCGTCCACTTCGTCCCTGAACATCCCACTCCCGCTGCGCCGCCGCCATCGACACCATCCGCGCCGCCCAGGGGATGATCAAACCCCAGCAGCAAGCAGCCTTGCGGCGCTTGCTGACTGCGCTGGCCGCCGACCCGGACCGCCCCGTGCCCGTCGGACGGCTTGGCGAGGCATTGTTGAAGCTCGATCAAGCCACCTTGATCGGTTAGCGCCCGCGCCATCGGAGGTCAGTTCGCTGGCCGACTGCCGCCCTGCCCCCTACCACCGCTTGCCCCACGACTCCGACGCTGGTACTTCCTGCCGGGTGCGTTCCCGGCCTGATGTGATAAGATGAATGTATGCCTGCATGCACAGGTGGGGGGCGTTTGTTCGCTTTCACAGGCAAGGAGAAAGTTCATGGGATTTACCAAACACTTCATGAGGGCGTCCTGGCGGCTCGCGCTGGCGCTAAGCCTGGGACTGGTCCTGCTGGTGGCGTCGGGCGGCATGGCATTGGCCCAGGGTGGGATACTCACCTATGGCAGCGGTGTCACCGGCAGCCTGACGGCGGACGCGCCGTTCGTCATCTACAGCTTCAACGCCAACGCGGGCGATCTGATTAACGTCGTCCTGGCCGGGCTGACGCCCGACATGCAGCCCGCGGCCAACCTGCTCGGTTCCGACCAGCGCCAGATCGCCGTCAGCGGCACGGACCCCTTCAGCGGGGGCAGCAGACGGCTGGCGCGCCTCGATCACATCATCCTTCAGACCGGCGTTTACTCGCTGATTGTCAACAACGCCAACAACACACCCGGTGACTTCATGCTGGTCCTGGACGGCCGCCCGGTGTCGCTGAGCACCACCCTGGCCCCGGATTCGCCGCAGTTGGTGAACCTGCCGCCCAACGTGGTACCCGTCCTGGCGGGCTTTGATGCCTCGCCATCCGGCAACCAGACCCTGAACATCAGCACGGATACCGCTGGTTTCGCGTTCCTGGCACGCGTGTATGATCCCCGGGGCAGCCTGATCGCCGGGCTGGCCGGGGAAGCCCTACGCGGGGCCAGCGTCGTGGTCGGGCCGGGCAGCGGCCAGTACATCGTCGAGATCGGCTCGGTTTCGCCGGATGCCCAGGGCACCGTCCAGATCGGGATCGGGGCGGGCGGCAGCGTGGTCGTGCCAGGCGGCTCCGTGGCGACCGCCACCCCGCAGGCGACTCCCACGTCCAGCGTCTGCCGTGCGACGGGCAGCCTCAACGTCAACGTGCGAACAGGCCCCGGCACTGAGTACCCCGCCTTCGGCTCGCTGACCTCCGGGTCATCCCTGAATGTGGTCGGCCGTAACGGCGACTCTTCCTGGTACGTGGTCGATTACAATGGGCGGCAGGGCTGGGTCTCCAACAGCGTGGTGCTGCTGGATGGTCCGTGCAGCGCGCTGCCGTTCGTCACCGCGCCGCCGAGATCGGAAGAGCGTCGTGTAGGGAAAGAGTGTAGATCTCGGTGGTC
>CAZHMJ010000237.1:0-7849 GCA_964533805.1 uncultured Anaerolineae bacterium
GGGTGAGGTTGTAGGGATACCTGCTTACCGATCTTGTTCGTCAAATCTCATTAGATGTTGCCAGCAGGCTCAATCCAGATCGAAGTCGCTGGGCGGGCTGGGCGGTGGGCTGGTGGTCTGGGTGCTGGTCCGCGCATTCAGATCGTTGAGGACGTTCTGGGCCTCGCTCCTGACGCGCCGGTCGGGATCGTTCCGGGCCAGGTGTTCGAGCTGTTGGGTGGCGGCGTTGCGTTGGGAGGCGGAATCCGGCTCGGCGGCATAGGCATGCAGCGTCCGGATCGCGCCGCGCCGCACCTTGGGGTCTTCGTGCCGGACTTCGTCCAGCACGATCCTGGGGAGGTGGGCGGTGGGCGGCACCAGGAACAGCATGCAGCCCCGTTCCCCGCCCGGCAGTCGCGCGTAGATGGGCGAGTGGTCCAGGCCGGTATGGCGCTGCATTTCTTCCAGAACATAGCGGCCCAGCGTTTCGGCCGAGATCAGGCCGTCTTCCTGGGCCTGGCCTTCCAGTCCGTCCAGGATCGCCTGGGTGAACAGGGTGCCCTTCGCGATGGGCGGAAACGGAAACAGCCCGGCGCACAGCAGGTGCAGGGCCGGATTCTGCATGGCCTGATCGACGGTGAACAACTCGCCGGATGAGGTGGCGATGTCCATCGGCCCGCGCGTGGGCGTATCCAGGATGAAAAAGACATGCCGGGCGTTGAGAAAACGCACGTCGAGCAGCCGTTCCAGTTCCAGGAACGTGTTCCAGTCTCTCCAGCGGGTATCCTGCGCGGCCAGGTAGCTGATCTCGTGGCCCTGCCGATCCCGGCGGGTGCAGGCCGGGCCTGCGTAATAGATCAGGAGCCGGTCTTCCGGCTGGCTGGCGATTTGCAGCTCGTTCAAGCCCTGGAGGATGGCGCTGAGCGTCGCGGCCTTGCCGACCAGGCTGTTGACCCGGAACTGGTAGCGCTGGCGGAGGAGCGCTTCCAACGCTTGCACGCTGGCGCGCATGTCCGGCGTGGAGGGCATGCCCTCCCGTACCATGGGGCGCGGGGCGATCAGCAGGGCGTGGGAGGCGGCGTACTCCGTGGAAGAGGCCGCCGGCCCAGGGCTCAGCGGGGTGCTGCTGCTGCGGCCATCCCTGGCAGGCTCCAGCACTTTGATCACCCGCTGAAGGGCGCTGGTCGCCTGTTCCCGGTCATACAGCGCCTGGTCGAGGGCGTCGGTCACCGGCCGCATGTTGCGGTAGCGCTTGTTGGGGTCTTTTTCCAGCATGCGGCCGATGATGGTTTCCAGGGCCGGCCACAGGTTGGCGACCCGCGACCCCAGGGGCGGCAGGGGTGCCCTGCATACCTGCAGCGCGATTTCCTTGGGCGTCGTGCCCGTGAACGGCACTTCGCCGGTCAGCATCTCGTAAAAGACGATGCCCAGGCTCCAGACGTCGCAGCGTTCGTCCGCCTCGTAACCCGGCTCGAACAGCTCCGGGGCCATGTACTGGCGCGTGCCGGGGATGTGGCCGTACTGGGTGATATCCATGCGATCGGGCCTGATCCGGCTGCCGATTTTCAGGCGCGCGATCCCGAAGTCCGAGATGCGCACCTCGTCGTCTTCGGTCATCAGGATGTTGTTGGGCTTCAGGTCGCGGTGAATGACGCCGATGTCGTGGGCGGCGATCAGGGCGCTGGTGATCACCCGGCCGATCGTGCACACTTCCTTGCTGGAAAAGCGGTGCTTCTGGTCGTGGATGCGGCGGCGCAGCGATCCCCCGCTGACATATTCCATCGAGATCAGATGCCGGTCGTCCTCGGTGAAATAATCGTAGAACTGGATGATGTTGTAGTGGCGCAGTTGTTTGCCGATGTCGACTTCCAGCAGGAAGCGGGTGATGATCTCCTGCATATCTTCGGAGTCGTTGGGCCGGGGCGGCCGCATGACCTTGAGGGCGACCTCCCGCCGGGCGTCCTTGTCGAAGGCCAGAAAAACCTCGCTCATGCCGCCTTCGCCGATTTTTCTGATCAAGTCATAGCGAGGATTTCTTAGCGTGAACGCCGCGTCTGCCATCTCGCCCAATCTCCGTGAAATCGGATCGCCCTCTATTAAGATAGCTGTTGATACAGCCGCCGTCAACGGGATAAGCGGCCCGGAGAGGTAAATTCTATGTGAAAACGGATTGCCCTGGGGTATGTCGCCGGAGCCAGAGTCAGACCTGGCTCACGCCGTCCCGGCCGGCAGCGGAATATCCACCCAGGGAGACGCCGTCCCGGACTCGTCGTAGGCGTCCAGGCCGTGCGTGCCGCCCTGGGCGTCGAGGCCGTACATCCCCAGGCGCAGCGTGGCGGCCTCGGCGGGAACCTCCAGCGCGCCCCACAGCACGATCCGGTCGCCTTCGCGCCAGTAGAGGGCCGGCCAGAAGTTGAAGTCCTGCTGGGCGATGCGCTCGCCGCCGGCGTCCAGGACGTGGGCGAAGAAGCGGTAGAACGGCGCGTCCGGGCCGGGGTTGGGGGGCAATTCCCAGGCGGTGTAGACCTGGCCCTGAGCCAGCGCGTAATCGGTCAGGCGCGCGCCGTTGGCGAAGCCGCGCGGGGCGATCGCGTTCAGGGCCGGACCGGGCCAGTCCGGGGCACGCTCGAAGCGGTCGATGGTGTAGACGCCCTCGGAGTCGGCCCGCAGCGGGAAAACCTGAGCAGCACCGGAGTTATACAGCCCTTCCAGCGGATAGGGCGCGGCCCGCGGCGCGGTGATCACCGCGAACGGCCCCGCCGGGAACACGGCGATATTGCCGCCGTCGATCACGACCTCCCGGACGCTGCTGGCTGTGTCGTACAGCAGGGCGTGCCAGACCTGGTAGCCGCTGGTGGTGCTCTGGCCGCCCAGGATCAGCACGTCGTCCACGTCGGCCACCGCCTCGGCCACCGCCAGCGAATAGCGCAGCGGGGTGCTGAATCCGCCGGGCGTGGCGTGGGTGTTGACCCAGTCCATCGCCTGGAAGTGCCACGCGGCCTGGGTCAGGCCAATGATCCCCAGCAGCCCGCAGACGGCGATCCGTCCGGCCGCGGCCCAGCGCCGGGGGGCGAGGCGGATCAGTCCATCCGCGCCCAGCGCCGCCGCCAGGAACAGCCCCGGCAGCATCGGGATGAAGAAGTGCCAGTACACGCCCGACCAGTTGACCCAGAAGGCCAGGGGCGGGAGGACGATCCACAGCGCCAGTCCCACGCCCAGCGGCCGGGTTTCCTTGCGAATCAGGGCCGCCGCAAGGCCGCCGAGGGCCAGCAGGCCGAGCAACGCCCACAGCTCATCCGGGGTGGGGACGTCCGCCCGCAGCGCCGGGTCGGCCTCCCCGCCCAGATCGACCACGCCGATCCCGGTCACCAGGGGCAGATAGCGCTCGAAGACCTTGGCCCGCAGGACGAGCGGCGCGCCGCCCATGCCCTGCAGCGGATCGCCGCCGCCCCCATAGTGCTGGATCAGGCCCGCGCCATACGGCACCAGCACGGCGATCCCCAGCGCCAGCCCCACGCTTGTCATCCGCCAGTCGATCCGGTGGCGGCCCAGCCAGACGATCCAGCCCGCCAGGGGCAGCAGGAACCAGGCCGCGTGATGGGTCTGCACGCCGATCAGAAAGACCGGGATCGCCGTGACCTGGGCGGCGCGCCGTCCCTCCACGTAGCCCAGCAGGAACAGCAGCAGCCCCAGCAGGATGTACGGGGTGTGGGCGCTGGGAACCCAGATCGCCCGGCTCCAGTGGACGGCGTACGGGCTGACGGCGTACAGCAGTCCGGCCAGCACGGCCACGGTCGGGTGGACGTAGCGGTGCGTGATCAGCCACAGCAGACCCACCCCGAACACGTTCCAGAGCATGATGCCCAGCGTGACCCAGTAAACGCTGTGCGTCAGCGCGAAGGCCGGGACGAGAAAATAGACGCTCATCGGGGAATGGGGAATCCCGGAGGAGGATTCCGGCCCCAGGAAGGGGACGGTGCGCCCGCTGAGCATGTCCTGGGCCAGGATGGACTGGGTGGCCTGGTCGTACTGGAAGTGGATCACGTCCGGGCGGCCCAGGCGCAGGACGGCCGCCACGGCCAGGATGATCGCCAGCCAGACGAGATCGCGGCGGGTGATGGGAGCGAGTCTGGGCTGTGTAGTCGTCATGGTGCGGGGACTCTATTCTCTCCGGCCGTCCAGGTGCAGGCGGTGGCGGTGGCGATGCACACGAAGCCGTGCTTTTCCAGGATCGGGCGGCTCATCGGGCTGGCGTCCACGTTCAGGAAGCGCCGGCCGCGCGCGGCGGCTTCCCGCGCCCGGACGGCCAGCAGCCCGCTGTACAGGCCCCGGTTGCGATAGACCGGCAGGGTCGATCCGCCCCACAGCCCGGCGAAGCGGCTGCGTCCCGGATACAGGGTCCACGCCCCGCTGACGGCGCGGCCGTCAACGAAGGCGGCGTAGATGCTCACCGCGTCGGGTGTTTCGACGACCTGGCGGGCCAGTTCCTCGCCAAGGGGGGTGAAGTCCTCGGCCCAGACCTCACCCAGCAGGTCTATCAGCGCGCCGACGCCCTCCGGGGTCGTGATGCGCTCGATTTCGGCCGGGATGGGCCGCGCCAGCAGCTCCGGCGCGGCTTCCAGGTCGAGGAGCATGATCGAGTCGTCCGGCTCGCGCGGGGTGAAGCCGCGCGCCAGGAGGCGATCTTTCAGGTCGGGCGGTTGGTCGTGGCTGAAGACCTGCCACTCGAAGTCGCAGCCGAGGCCCTCGAAATAGGCGATCTCGGCGTCAATGGTTTCGTCGGCGCTGGACTCGTCCAGATCGGACCACAGCACCCAGCCCCGCCTGGGCTCCACCGTCAGGACGTAGCGCACGGTGCGCGGGGTGGCCTCGCGGCGCGTCTCCGGAAAGTCGACATCGAAGCGCTGCTCGTGATCATAGATCGTGCGGAGTTCGTCCAGGGTCATGCTAGCCCCGGCGTTTCTCCAGGGCCGCGTCCAACAACCGCTGGACGGCCCCCGGCTCGCCGCGGCCGCGCAACTCGCGCATGACCTGGCCCATCAGGAACTTGGCGAGCTTGTCCTGCCCGGCCAGCACCCCGGCGACCTCCTTCGGATGGGCGGCCAGCACGGCCTCGATCGCGACCACGATCGGCCCCTCGTCGCTCACCTGGGCCAGTCCGCGCGCCTGGACGATCGCCGCCGGGTCGCCGCCTTCGATGTACAGCACGTCGAGCACCTTCTTGGCCGTGTTGAGGTTGATCGTCCCGGCCTTGACCAGCCCCAGCAGCCCGGCCAGCGCCCCCGGCGTGACCCTGATCGCGCCGATCTGGTCGCGGCTCAGCGAGTCGGCGTTCATCAGGCGGAAGACCTCGCCGATCAGGAAGTTGGCGGCGGGCTGCGGCTCCGCCCCGGCGGCCAACGCGGCCTCGTAATAATCGGCCACGGCCCGCTCGGAAGCCAGGATCGCGGCGTCGGCGGGACTCAGCCCAAAGTCGCGGCTGAAGCGCTCGCGTTTGGCGTCGGGCAGTTCCGGCAGCAGGGCGCGCACGCGGGCCACCTCGGCCTCGGTCATACGGATGATCGGCAGGTCCGGCTCCGGGAAGTAGCGGTAGTCGCTGGCGCTTTCCTTGATGCGCTGGATCAGAATCTGGCCGCGATCCTCGTCCCAGCCGAGGGTGGCCTGTTTGACGCCTTCGCCCGAGTCCCAGAGTTTGATCTGGCGCTCGACTTCCTTCTGGATGGCGCGCACCATGCTGCGGATGCTGTTCAGGTTCTTGATCTCGGTTCGGGTGCGCAGCTCCTTGGAGCCGACCGGGCGCACGCTGACGTTGGCCTCGAAGCGCAGCACGCCCTTGGACATATCGCCGTGGTTGACTCCCACGTACTGGATGATGCTGCGCAGCTTGCGGGCGTAGGCTTCCGCTTCTTCCGCGCTGAAAATGTCCGGTTCGGAGACGATCTCCAGCAGCGGGACGCCCGCCCGGTTGAGATCGACCAGGCTGGAGCCATGCCCGGTGTGGGTCAGCTTGCCGGTGTCCTCCTCCAGGTGGGCGCGGGTCACGCCGACGCGCTTGGTGGAGCCGTCCGGCAGGTCGATGTCGATGTGGCCGTGGATCGCCAGCGGGTACTCGTACTGGCTGATCTGGTAGCCCTTGGGCAGGTCGGGGTAGAAGTAGTTCTTGCGCGCGAACTGGCTGAAGTCCGGGATCGTGCAGCCGAGGGCCAACCCAAGTTTGAGGCCCATCTCGATGGCCTGGGCGTTGACCACGGGCAGCACGCCGGGCATCCCCAGGCAGACCGGGCAGGTGACGGTGTTTGGCTCGGCCTGGGTGCTATCGACGACGGCGCAGGCGCAGAACATCTTGCTGTGGGTGAGCATCTCGGCATGGACTTCCAGGCCGATGACGGGTTCGTAGGTGGTCATGCGATGTGTCTCGCTTGGTGGTGGCGCGGCGCGATCTGGCGGGGGATTGTACCACGCGGCGCGGGGGAAATCGCTGTTATCGAGTAGAAGAATCGAGTGATATACTTGCTATAGTATAAAGCAGGTTTCAATGGGAAAGGGCCTTCGCGATGATCTTTCAACATACTTGGCCGCAAGTTGTAACTGCCCAGAAGACGGTCACTCGACGGATAATCTCCGATTCTGAGGTTGCAATTCGTGGAAATTGTAATAGAATTATGGAAGTTAAGCACAATGGCCGTGTAAAATGGCGCGTGGGTGGAACCTATTCTGTACAGCCAGGTCGTGGGCATAGCCAACTTGCTCGTGTCAGATTAACGCGCATTACACAGCAGTTGTTGACCCGAATCAGTACAGATGAAGCCATAGCAGAAGGGTTCTCGTCTCGACAGGAATTTTTTCAAACCTGGAAGGTCATACACGGGCCGGAAATGCTCAATGTTCGTGTGTGGGTTTTGGAATTTGAATTAGTCGAAGTTCTGCCTGCATTGGAGCAACTTAGATACTCTAGCTTTGTTGCCCTCCCGGAAGAGGTGAGAAATCAATATGCTTATCAAGGATTTAGTCATTCTCGGACGGGCGTGCCCAGAGCCTCTTAAAGATGGTCGCGTCACGGTTTGTCTAGCTGGTTGGTCGGAAGAACATGGTTTCATTCGGCTGTATCCTACTCGCTCAAATATGGGTTGGAAGCAATGGGATGTTGTTCAAGTAGAGGCGGAAGAGAACGAGCGAGATACGCGGGCGGAGAGCTGGAAAATTGCAGGCTCTCGTACCGAATGGGAGAATCTGGCGGACAAAGTAGAAATCGTCGGCCATCTAGAAGACCGCGATGAACGCCGGAATATGCTGGCTAACCTTGCTGACGGGTGTGTGAACAATATCAATGATCAAAAACGGAGCCTCGGGATCGTTAAGCCTGAAGTCATCCATAGACATTGGTGGGCCGAAAATCCTCAGCATGGTAATGCGTTTCAGATGGGGCTGCCACTTTTTACGGAGTTCGGTTCTGTAAAAGTAAAGCGGGATTTCCAATGGGAGCCTCGAGTCCAGTATCGCTGTACAGACTGTTTGTCCCAAAACAACCATGATCAGCAGGTCTTGGAATGGGGTTTCTACGAATGGTTAAGAAAAGAACCTGACAAGAAAGAACAAGTTTGGGAGAACGCAGGTTTTGATAATCCTGCGAGAGACCTTTTCTTTCTTGTTGGAAATCAAGCGGCACATCGGACTAGTTTCATGGTGATCAGTGTGCTTCGTGTTGCCAAGGGCGCTATCACAAGATCGATGTTTCCATTGAAGAAATATGATGAGGCACGTCTCCAAATGCTGCTTGACAGTATTGACGAAACAGACCATCTGTAGTGCAGTAGAGTGTAAAAGATCGGACTTAATCTGACACATGCGGGTCATTGGCCGATGAGGGGTG
>CAZHMJ010000238.1:0-5024 GCA_964533805.1 uncultured Anaerolineae bacterium
GATTGTTCGGAAACAAGCACGCAGCCAACGAGCAGTCGATGCCCGTCGTCCCCGCCTCGGACATCATTGTCCTTCCCCCTGGCGTCAAACTCAGTGAGTTTGGCGCTTTTGCTTTTCCAGCCCCTGCGTCTGACCGAAACAATCCCATAGACGACGACACCTCATCGGGCTTTGCCCCCCAATGAGGTGTCTGGCCACAGCGCTGGTCGCTCAGCGCAAGGCTTGAGGTCGATTCTAAACACGTCCTCCCTTGCGCGCCACCACCGCAGGGAGGACGTGCCGCTTTGGGCCGGGGGTGAGCACCCCATCCTATCCCAGGCAGACCCAGTCTCAGGATGGAGAACCAGACATGATCGACCATCTGCGCCCCCTCAACCAGGAACAACGCCAGGATGCCCGACACGCCGCGCGCGAAACCGTCATTCGTACAGTCGGCCCGCACCCGTCCCGCGAACAGTTCGCCCAGCATGCCACCAGTCGCTATCCCCCCGCCGTCACCCGCCTCATCAGCGGGCTGTGCCTTGTGCTGCTGCTGGCCGCCTTCACGCCGTCCGCCATCCGACTCTTCGTCATCGGATCCCAGACCTTCGGTCAGGCTGTGCCTGACGCCGCCGCCATGACCGCCGTTGGCCTCGCCACCGTCCTGTCCGCCGAGGTCGGTCAGGTCGTCTTCTCCCTGGCCCTCGCCACCCTTGGCACCTCACGCTCAGCCCGCCGCCTGCTCTACGCCTCGATGGGCATTGCCACCCTCATCAGCCTCACTGGTAACATCCAGCTGGCCCTGCCCGGCCATGCCGGCAGTCCCTTCGCCTGGCTGGAGGCGGTCGCCCCACCCCTGCTTGTCCTGTCCACCGCCTACGTGATCAAGGAGCAGCTCCTCCACTCCATCCAGCAGCGTCACCTCAACGAACAGGCCTTCCAACAGGCCCTGACCGACTGGCAGCTCGCCACCCACTCCCCTGAAACCCATCCCCGCTGGGCACAGTTCTATGCCAATGCCCTGTGCGACGCCCTCAGAAAGACCAACGCCCGCCGCCAGGAGCTGCTTCAGACCATGACCATCGCCGACTGGCGGGCCGCCGTGGTTCGCGAACTCCACGCCGACGAGTGGTTCGAGACTCCGGAGGCCGGACAGCAGGACCCGGCGGAGCACCCCAGCCAGGCCTTGCCGGTAACCAACCGGGCTGAACCCCTCCCTTTTGTCATGGTCCCCGGGGGGAATGGCCATCAGCCCGCCAACGGTCACGCGGTGAAAGGCGGTGTGTAGTCTGCGGGACTCCGCTGCCAGCCCCTTCGCCCCACGGCGGAAGGCCTCGGATCTACTGCTCCAATCGCTGCAAGCAGCAGGCCAAATGGGCGCGCTGGCGCGCATGCTACGGGGGTTTAGTGTCAAACAATTCCATAGGATTACACACGTGAGCAAACCGGTCGTCATTCCCAACTGGAAATACCAGCGGTCCAGCAAGAGCGGTCACCGCGGACTCAGAAAGCTGCTCAAGTATGTCAGCTACCGTGAATCCCCTGACCATACTCCCCTGGACCTCGACAGGCGCTGGACTGACTGCGGCCTGGGTGACCGCTGGCGCGTGGTCTATGCCAACTGCGCCGCTCTCGCCAACCAGTACGTGCTCGCCCATCACCTCGTTATCGCCCCGGACCCCACCCTGATGGCCCTCATCCCGCACGACCAGCGCGGCGAGATCGTCCGCGAGCTGACCGAACGGGTCGTCGAGGGCTGGCAGGCGGGACGCGGCCTGCCCGTCGCCGAGTTTTCCTATGTCCTCCATGACCGGGACACCACCGATCACGGGCTCCAGAACCTCCATACCCACGTCTTCATCGCCGGGACCTTCGAGAACGAGGCCGGTGAACGCGAGTCGCGCCGCGTCGAGCGCCAGCAGGTCTGCGCCGATCGCGGCGGGCCGGAGCGTGAAGACAACCTGCATCACGTCGCCAGACGGGAGTTCGAGCAACTCCTGGATCGCACCCTCGGCCCGGCCTGGCGCATCGAACGCCAGCGTCAGCTCGAAGCCCAACCGGCGTCAGACACCGTCCGTCAGACAGCCCCACTGGAGATAGACCTTTGACCCTCTCGTCCCTTGTCCGACACCGCCTGGATCACACCGCCTCGCGCTGTCATGCGAGCGCCTTTGGGGCGCTCGCGGGTGTCCCGGCCCGGTGTCTTGCGTCGCAAGACGGGCCTCGGCTGCTGGCCGGGACACCCCACCCACTGCGTGCAGGGGTGGCGAGTTTAATCAACTCGCCCTTCAGTCGCCAGGGAGGCTTCCCGCGACGCGCTCCCGCGCGCCGCACCGGAGCCCGCGCGCCTCACGCCGCGTGCTCCGGCCGCCGTGTCGCCTCATGGCTCACGCCCAACCGCACGTCCATGCCCAGCTCACAGGAGTGATTGTTTTGTCCGCCAGACCCCCCGCGTCCTACGACCACCGCCTCAGCGTCAACATCACCCGCCCGATGTATGACCGTCTCGCCCAGGTCGCCCGCGCGCGCGACGAGGCCATCTCCGAAATCGCGCGCCAGGCCTTCCGCGCCTTCCTCGACGACCAGGAGGACCTCATCGCCAGCCGCAAGCACTTCACCCGCTCCTTCCAGCGCCGGCTCGATCACACCGACTGGCAGCTGTCCATCGTGCTGCGCATGCTCGGCCATCTGTCTTCGGTGGTCATGTCCATGGTCCTGAAGGAGAAGTTCGAGTCCGACGATGTCCTGCACTTCGCGCTCAGCGAGGCCCAGGTCGACGACTGGCAGGCCGCGCTGCACAACGCGCGCGGTGGAGAGGGTTCAGCCCAGGAGGTCCACACAAAAACCAACCGCCAGTTGAGGTAACCGGCGGCGGGGGCGGGATGGTGTATCCCAGAAGACTCGACACCTTCAGGATACACCATCTCCGCCACTCCGTCCACATCCCTTGAACCTGCGATTCGCACAAGGAGTTACCACGGTGAATCCCGAAGTGATCCCCATTGTCCGCGCCGCCCAGGCGAACAACAGCCTGTCCGCGGCCCTGTCCTACGCCGAGATAGGACTCAGTGTCCTGCCCCTGAAAGGCAAGGTCCCCTCGCTCAGCACCTGGACCCAGTACCAGGTCGAACCAGCGCCTTTTGATGTGATTCACGCCTGGAGCCAGGCCGGGCTGCTGGACAACGTCGGCATCGTCTGCGGCGCGGTGTCCGACAACCTGGTCGTGCTCGACCTGGATGGCCCGGCCGGTTATCCCGCCTTCGCCGCCATGTTCCCGCGCCTGTCCGACACCTTCACCGTCGCCACCGGCGGGGGTGTGGGCCGCCACGTCTATCTGTTCACCGATGCCCTGCCAGACACCGTGCGCGCCATGAACACCCCCATCGGCCACCTCGAGCTGCGCGCCAATGGCTGCCAGATCGTCGCGCCGCCCAGCCGCCATCCCACCACCGGACAGCCCTACCGGGTCGAGAAGGCGCTCGACATCCTGCGCGTCCCGAACCTGGACGACCTGGTGACCTGGATCGCGGCGTTCCGGGCACAGCCCGCCCGCCCGGTCGAGTGGCGCCCCCCGACCAGCCTGCCCGCCGCCGAGTCCAATCTCAACCCGCGTGTCGTGCAAGCCCTCACTCAGTACTTCCACGCCCAGGGCTTCAGGCAGTACGGCGAATGGCTGCACGGCCCGTGCGTCTATCCGGAGCGTCACCAGCACGGCGACCGGCATCCCTCGTTTGGCTTCCACACGGTCAGTGGCTTCGGGCACTGTTTTGTCTGCGGCACGCTGCTGGCCAGAGACCTGTGCGCCCAGGTGGGCATCAACCCGATCGATCTGGGCGGCCTGCGCGCGGTGCCGGAGCACATCCAGCCGAACAAGGCGATCGATCTCGCTGTGGCGCCACCGGATGAGCCAGAAAAGACGCCTGATCAGGCTGACCTCAAGCTGCCCGGCTGGCTGGCGTTGTACCTGGACTGGGCCGCCACGACTGGCAACCAGACCCCGATGATCTTCCACCAGGCCGCCGGCCTGTGGCTGCTGTCGGTCGCCATTGGGCGCCGGCTGTATGGCGAGGCCCCGTGGGGCGTCCGGCTGTACCCCAACCTGTACGCCATGCTCATCGCCAGCACCACCTTCTACCGCAAGTCAACCGCCTTCAAGCTCGCCGAGCAGGTCGCCCGACAGGCCATCCCTCACATGCTCATGCCCACCCCGGGATCGCCGGAACGTTTCCAGGAGGCGCTGGCCGGGCAACCGCCCAGCAACTTCGACCGGCTGACCATCGCCCAGAAGGACCGCCTGACCCGGGCGCAGCCCTTCGCCGCCCAGCGCGGCCTGCTCAAGGACGAAGTCGCGGGTCTGTTCGGGAGCATCAACAAGAAGGACTACATGACCGGCATGAAGGACCTGCTCATGGAACTCTACGACTGCCCGGACTTCTCCGACAAGGACACCCAGTCCGGCCTGACCTCGGTCGAAAACGCCGCCCTCTCCATCCTGGGTGTCACCACGCCGGCCGGCCTGTCCGCCGCGGTCAGTGATGCCGACTGGGACAACGGGCTGCTCATCCGGTTCGCGCTGCTCACCCCGGAGCCGGACTACCGCGAGCGCCCGGCCGCCGAGAAGTATCAGGCGGTGCCCACGGAGGTCGTCCAGGGTCTGCGCGCCCTGCACGAGAAGCTGCCCGGTCCGCTGGCGACCGAGACCGGCTTAGGTCCGCCGCCCGCCCTGCGCCTCGATGTGCGCTGCTGGCCCGCCTGCCAGGCCTATGGCGACCGGCTGCGCCACATGTGCGACCCCCGCCAGGACACCGAGCTCGACGAGCGCCTCAAGGGCGTCTACGGGCGACTGCACGTCCATGCCTTCAAGCTGGCCACCCTCTTCGCCGCCCTGGACTGGCTGAAGACCGGTGACGAAGTCCCGGTAGTGGCGGATACCCACTGGCACAACGCCGAGCTCATCGCCGAATCCTGGCGGGCCAGCGCCCACCGCCTGCTCGACCAGCTCGACCGCACCGGCGAGGCCATCCAGGAGCGCCGCCAGCAGGACA
>CAZHMJ010000238.1:5124-7844 GCA_964533805.1 uncultured Anaerolineae bacterium
CTCGACCAGCTCGACCGCACCGGCGAGGCCATCCAGGAGCGCCGCCAGCAGGACAGCCTGCTCAGGGCAATCCGCCAGACCGGAGCGGCCGGCGCTGATCTGCGCACGCTGTACCGCAGACTGCATGTGACCGCCAAACGCGGCCGCCAGCTGGCTCAGGACCTGGCCCGCGCCGGCCTGATCGCTGAGCGCAGGGTGGATGGGGCGGAATGGTACTTCGCTACCGAATACCTGCGCGAGACACCCTCCAATGAGGTGACAAATGGGACAATGTGACAGGGGACATGTCACGAGTCACGAGTCACAAACTGTGACACGGATTTAACATTCGGAGACAAACAGACATGAAACACACCGACAGAGTGGCATGGGTCGCCCGCCAGAAGCGGGCATTCACCCAGAAGCTGGTCCGTGAAGCCGTGGAACGGTACTTCGACGTGCTGGCCGGAGAGATCGCCCGGGGTGAGCTG
Organism: uncultured Anaerolineae bacterium; assembly: GCA_964533805.1. Taxonomy (GTDB): domain Bacteria; phylum Chloroflexota; class Anaerolineae; order Aggregatilineales; family Ch27; genus JARKOQ01. The sequence goes on from CAZHMJ010000238.1 coordinate 5,595, forward strand.
GTCGAGTTGTACGGGATTGGGAAAGTCCAGGTCATCCGCGAGGAAGGGCATGGCATCCTGCAGGCCATCGGGCCGGGCGGCACTCGCACCCCGCGCCAGGCCGGGTGGCGGTTGAGAACCCGCATCCGGCTGTTCGAGGCCTTCCGCCTGCGCTGCCACGACCAGCAGGAGCGCGGCGACTGACTCAGGACTGATTCCCCGCAACGCGCCCGTCGCGCGGCGAGTGTACAGCGCGCGGGCACCGCTCCCCTCAAGGCCCGGCAGGGGTACGCTGGCCCCATTTCTGCGCAACGGGACCAGCGAACCCCTGCCTCCATGCTCAGCCCTGCCCCGAAACTCCGTCCGCGATCTTCCCCCTCTCCCTGTCTGCCTCCCTGTCTGAGACAACCGCATGGGCCTTGACGGGCCCCTCCCGGCGCTGTGGCGCTGGAAATGCGGCGCGTTGCCGTATTGACACGGCGAGCCGCCCAGGTGTCTTCCCCACCCGAGCGGCTCTCAGACAAGGAAAGGACAACTTCCCATGTCTCATATCCATTCTACCCGCCACACCGGCTTCGACCAGGTCCTCCTGGCCCGTCTCGCCTCCCTCGAGGCCATCCTCTCCAGCTGGGGCGCGAAGTCGTTCTCCGGCAAGGGCGCGCTCGACCGCGATGAAGCCCTCCAGCAGGCCCGGATCGTGCTCTGGCGGCGCTTCTGCCAGGACCCGGCCACCTGGGCGGCTCATCCCGTCAAGGTCTGGGTCAGCTACGGCTGCAAGGTCTTCGAGCACGCCCTCCTGCATGAGCGGATCGTCGAGCGTCACACCGACTACGCCGAGGACCTGGTCCCCGACGACAGCGACCGGACCGGCGACGAAGCCCTGTCTGGTCGGGTGTGCGCCCAGGGGCGGCGCTCCCCCTATCCTCGCGAGATCGAGCGGGCCGACGACCGGATCGACCTGGAGCGAGCCATCCAGCGTGGCTTCGCGGTGCTGCCCGAGCGTTATCACGCCGACATGCGGCGCCTGATGGCCGACATGATGGCCGGCTACACCCAGCGCGAGATCCAGGCCCGGCACGGCTGGAGCTTCAACCACACCCGGGTGCTCATCCGCCACCTGCGGACCACGTTCTACACCGCCCTGACCGGCCGCGAGCGTCCCCAGGGCGAGCCCACCGGCACCACGGCCCCGGCCAGTGAGGCCGACCTGGCGCGACTGGCCGAGCTGCGCGCCCAGGGGTTGAGCTTCGTGAAGATCGCGGCGCGGATGGGCTACTCCGAGGCCTGGGTGGCGCGCAACCTCAGGCAGCCGCCCGACCACCGAACGACGCTGACCGAGCGAACCCAGGCCCGCCGCGGCCGGGGTGTGGCGGCCCAGGCTTTGCGCGCGCAGGGGTTGGCCTACCGGGAGATCGCCAGCGCGCTGGGCACCAGCTACAACACCGCCCGCCGGCTGGTCGCCCAGTGTTGACCCCCGGGGCCGCAAGGCCCCTTTTTTCGCCGCGGCCCGCCTGCTTGCCCCGCACCGCCATTATCAGCGTTTCACATTTCTTCGAAGCCATAATCCCCGAACTTCAGCGTCCGGCTGTTCTCACTCACTGTGCGCATTGTGTTCGGATCGAAGCCCTCGCGGCGACGGGCGCTGATCTCCAGCGTGATCTCCACCTCGCAGCCAGTCAGGCTGGTGAGATGCTGCAAGACCTCGTCCACGATCGTGCCGACATCGCTAGTGACCCGGTTGGGGCTGAGGCGCACACTGCCGTGGTAGCGCGTATGAAGAGTCTCGCGGGCACCACCGCTAGACGTCCCCGTCGAACCTGTCCGGCCCGTCTCGCCACGGCCCTCACGCCCACCAGACACGCGCTCACCACGCGCCTCCTCTTCAAGTCTGCGCCGTTTCTCGTCCTCACGAATCTGCGCCTCCGCCGCATCCGGGTGGACCAGCACGCAGCTATCGTTGAAGTAGATGTTCTCACTGCTGCGGAAGAGCAACCGGTCGTAGCGACCGGTGCGCTCGTCAAACCGGTCAGCATAGCCATACGGCGTCTCGACAAGCTGGCGGATACCGGCCTCGATCGTTTCGTTCAACACCCCCTGATCGAGCAGGCGCGGCATGTAGCAATAGCTGGTCAGATATTCCCACAGTTGTTTGAGGCTCAGGTGAGATTTGTTCTGCCACAGGTTGAAATCGCGGATCGCCAGTTGCAGCAGGGTCGGAGCCCAGGTCGTGATGACCTCGCCACTCTGGGTCAGGCGGCGGAAGGCGCGGGC
>CAZHMJ010000239.1:0-7840 GCA_964533805.1 uncultured Anaerolineae bacterium
CTGACGGCCCGCAGCGCTTTGGCCCGGTCACGCGGCAAACCACTGCTGATGCTATCGGCAATGGTATGGGCATCAACCGGGACCATGTCCTCGGCCGCTGTGCCATCGCGCCAGGCGCTCACCAGCGGGGAACTGCCATCGGCCTGGACGCCAACCAGACGTGGAATCCGGTCGATCCAGCCCATGTTCAGCATATCCACAAAGCCCTTGTGAACCCCGCCGATGATACTGCCGTCGCCCACGCTGACGATCACAACATCTGGAACCTGCCAGCCAAGCTGCTCCGCGAGTTCAAATGAGACCGTCTTTTTGCCTTCCGTCGTGAACGGGTTGATACCTGTACTACGGTTGTACCAGCCAAATTCCTCACAGACTTCCCAGCACAGATCAAAGGCGTCGTCATACGAACCTTCGACGAGCAACACCCGTGCCCCATAGACCAGCAGTTGGGCGATCTTGGCCTCAGGCGCGCTGGCTGGGACGAAAATCGTCGCATCCACGCCGGGCGTCGCCGCGCACACACCCGAAAGCGCCGCGGCCGCATTACCGGTGCTAGCGGTAGCCACGATCGAGATTCCTAGCGAGGCGGCGTGGGTGACCACCATCGCGCTTGCCCGGTCCTTGAACGATGCCGTCGGATTACGGCCATCGTCCTTGACCCAGACCTGTTTCACGCCGGCCTGTTGCGCCAGGCGAGGGGCATCATACAGGGGCGTCCCACCGATAGCCAGCGCTGGCAACTTCGCATCCGAGGTGATGGGCGCAAGTTGGGGGTACCACATTGACCGCGCCCCACCCGTGGGCCGCGCCTTCGGGATACGGGCATAGTCGTACACAATATCCAGCACGCCGACAGGCCCACACTTCGGGCAAACATACTGCACGTCATCCAGGCTGTATTCAGCGCCGCAAATGACGCATTGAAAGCCCCGAATATGCGGTAGCCGTGCTGACAGACTCAGCCCTACTTGCTGACGATCCATGTTCCGGTCTCCCCGTTGAGCGCCCGAACAATATTCGGCGGATCGGTGATCAGCGCCTTCTCGCCACCCTTCTCGATGAAGTCAATGATCGCTTCGATCTTGGGCTTCATGCTGCCGGGCTTGAAGTGTCCCTCGGCCATATACTGTTTGGCCTCAGCCAGGGTCATCCGATCCAGCCAGCGCTGGTCCGGCTTATTGAAGTTGATCGCCACCCGCTCAACTGCGGTGGAGATCAGCAGCAGGTCGGCTTTGATCTCGCTGGCCAGCAGGGCAGTCGCCCGGTCCTTGTCGATCACGGCCCGCGTGCCTTCCAGTTGTCCCTGCGCATCTTCGACCACGGGGATGCCGCCGCCGCCGACCGCGATCACGGTAACGCCTCCGGCAACCAGCGTCTGAATGGCAGATTGCTCGACAATCCGCTTTGGCAGCGGAGAAGCAATCATGCGCCGCCAGCCGCGCCCTGCATCCTCGGCGACCGTCCAGCCTTCAGCTTCGAATTTGCGGGCTGCCGGCTCGTCCATGAAGCCACCAATGCCCTTGTCCGGGTTCTGGAAAGCCGGGTCATGCGAATCGACTACCGTCTGCGTGATAATCGTCGCAACCGGACGGGAAATCCCCCGACGCTGGAACTCGTTGCCGATCGCCTGCTGGAGCATGTAGCCGATGCTGCCCTGTGTGTCTGCACCGATCACATCCAGGGGAGTCGTGTGCAACTCAATAGCGGCCAGCTCATTGCGGCGCAGAATGAAGCCCACCTGTGGCCCATTCCCGTGCGTCACAACCACGTTCCAGCCCTGCTCGATCATGCTGACAATGTGCCGGGAGGTCTCGCGAACAGCTTCGATCTGATGCTCGACATCCTGCCGGTTCTTGTCCAGAATCAGGGCGTTACCGCCAACCGCAACCACTGCCGTCTTAGCCATAGAGAATCCTCCAACTTCGCCGAGGTCAGGCGCCGTCGCCTCGTCTGCTCTCAACGTAAACAGCCGAATGGAGTCTGCAAAACACCTGAAAATCAATCCAGCGGGTCGCTGATTCTCATGTGATCAGCGACCCGTCACGCTTGTTTTAATCTTGCACCAGCAGCTTAGCGCATCGTCAACGCCATGACTGCCTTCTGAGCATGCAGCCGATTCTCGGCCTGGTCCCAGGTCCGGCTGTGTGGGCCATCGAGTACCGAGCTTGCCACTTCGACGTCACGGTCGGCCGGTAGTGGGTGCATGTAGATGGCGTGTTCCTGCGCCAGCTTCATGCGCGCCTCGTCTGCGATCCAGTCCTGATATTTGTTAGTAATGGCCTTGTCTTCTTCCGGATCAAGCGTGGTGAGGAGCGGCCCCCAACTCTTGGCGTAGATCACATCCGCACCCTTGAATCCGGCATTGAAATCGTCCATGAACTCCAGGTTGCCGCCCGCTTTGCGCGCGTTCTCCTTGGCCTGCTCAACGATATCAGGCATCAGCTTGAATTCCGGAGGATGGACCAGCCGGACGTTCATGCCCAGCCGGGTCATCAGCAGAATCAGGCTCTGCGGCACCGAGATCGGCTTGGAGTAGCTGGAGGCATAAGCCCAACTCACATCGATGGTGCGCCCCTTCAGATTGCGGCCAAAGTTCTCGATGATTGTCATCGCGTCAGCCAGAATCTGGAAAGGATGGTAAATCTCGCACTGCATGTTGAGGACAGGCACCCGGCTGGACGCGGCAATATCACGGATATACTGGTTGCCGGTGCCCCAGTCCACGTGCCGGACCGCGATCCCGTCACAATAGCGACCGATAATCTGACCAAGCTCAACCGGCGTGTCACCATGCTTGACCTGGGTCGTCCGGCTCTCGATGAACTGGGCGTGCCCACCCAATTGCGCCATGCCCGCTTCGAAACTGACGCGGGTACGGGTGCTGCTGAAGAAGAATAGCATCGCCAACACCTTGTCCCGCAGCAAGGCGTGCGGCTCACCGAGCGCGCGCTTGCGCTTCAGGTCGAAAGCCACATCCAGAATTGTCCAGACCTCGTCATCCGTGAACTCTTGGATCGTGATCATATCACGACCGCGAAGATCGGTTTGCATGGTACGGGTTCCCCCTTATCCAATCAGATACATATCTGCCGCGTGTCCTTGAGAACAGAAAGCCAGGCGTCCGAACGGGGCGCCTGGCTCTCCCGCGAGATCGTTATTCCATCGCGCCCAACACGAGCGCCAGCAGCGCCATCCGGCACACGACGCCATTGAACGCCTCAACCCAGTAGCGCGCGTGGCGAGTGGCGTCGACATCCAGAGTAAGCTCATCCTGGCGAGGCAGGCTGTGCAGGACAATCGAATCCTTCTTGGCCTTCTTGAAAAGCACGTCCTTCGTGATCTTGTATTCGACCGGGGTCAGGCCCTTGTCGTCGGTGGCTTCTTGGCGGGACTTGGTATAGTCCGGTTGGACCACCGGCTCCATATAGATCACGTCCGCTTCGCCGAGCACGTCGTGAACCGACTTGACCTGCTCGAACTGCGTGCCCATGTCCGTGATTTCCTTCTTGAACTCGTCGGTCAGCGCCATGTCGGGCGGCGCAACCAGGTAAGCCTTGACGTTGAACTGGGACAACGCGTACAGCATCGAGTGCATCGTACGCATCCGCATGTCGCCAACCAGCAGGAAGGTCAGCCCGTCAATCGTCCCCATCTCGTTTTCAATGGTATACAGGTCGGTCAGCACCTGGGTAGGATGCTCGCCCCATCCGTCGCCCGCATTGATGATCGGCACGGTCGACCACTTGGCGGCCTCGGCCGGAGCGCCCTGCTGGAAGTGGCGCATCACGATCACGTCACCGTAGTACTCCAGCATGTGGACGGTGTCTTTGATTGATTCCTGGTAGAAGTCACCTGCGCGGGTCATCTTGGCATCGGAGAAGCCGGTAACCTGTCCACCCAGACGAATCATGGCCGCTTCGTGCGCCAGACGAGTCCGAGTGCTGGGCTGGTAGAACGCCGTCACCAGCGTCTTTTCCTTCAGCAGGTCAGTGTTGCGCCGGTCGCGCGCATAAGGCGCTAGCTCATCACAGACTTCGAAAACGCGCTCGAACTCGTTGCGCTCAAATTCCTTCAGAGACAGAATGTCCCGACCAGCGAAGCTCCTCATGATCTGATTTCTCCTTGATTTTCTACTTGCAGATTCTATGCAGCAGCTAGCTTGTGCAAGGCCGCTGAGAGACGAAGCAGGTCCAAATACGTAATCGCGTAGTTTAGCGCGTCACCAAGCAACTGGCTAGTCAATCCACAGATCGACGGTCTGAAAAGCCTCTACATCCACGAGGCCGCCATCAGTTAGCTTGAGAGTGGGAATCACCTCCAGCGCCATGAAACTCATCGCCATGAATGGATCGTGCAGCATCGATCCCAGCCTGCGACTCGCCATAACCAGTTCGGTCATGGTGTCACGGACCTCGTGAATCGGCCGGGTGCTCATCAAACCGCCGATCGGGAGGGGCAATTCTGCCAGGATTTCGCTGCCGTCGACCGCCACCAGACCGCCGCCCAACTGCCCTACTCGCCGGGCAGCACGGAGCATACTCGCGTCATCAACCCCGATCACCACCAGGTTATGATGATCGTGTGCCACCGTGCCCGCAATAGCGCCACGCTTGAGGCCAAAGCCCTGGATGAAACCCTTCCCGACCCGGCCACTCGCGCGATGACGCTCGATCACCGCCATCTTCAGAATATCCCGGTCGATGTCACTGACAGCCTGTCCATCGACCACCAACGGCTCCTCAATCCGGTGCTCGGTCACCAGTTGATCGGGAATCGAGCCAATCACCCTGATCTGGGTTCCCTCGACGGGAATCGTGAAGTCCAGGCTTTCCCAGGCGACATTCATCGAACTGCGCAGCCGGGCAGACGCCGCGCGCGGGAACTCCATCACGATCTCGCCCTGCTGCGCGACCAGCTTGCCCCCACGGAAGACCATCTCGGCCTGGGGACAATCCAGATCGGAGAATACCACGAGGTCGGCTCGCCGGCCGGGGGCCACTGCCCCTCGGTCAAAGAGGCGGAAAAACTCAGCCGTATTGAGCGTCGCCATCCGGATGGCAAGGATCGGATCGATGCCCGCCCTGATCGCCTCGCGCACCATATAGTCGATCGAGCCTTGTTCGAGCAGATCAGACGGCTGGCGATCGTCCGTGCAGAAAGAAATCCGGCGATGGTTTCGTTCAGTCACCATGGGAAGCAGGGTGTGGAGATTGTGAGCGTTGGTCGCTTCACGAATGAAGATATGAAGGCCTCGCCGCAATTTCTCCTCTGCCTCTTCCACGGTCGTAGCCTCGTGCTCGCTTTGCACGCCGGCCGCCACATAGGCATTCAGGTCACGCCCCACGACCCCAGGGCAGTGCCCATCGATCACTCGATCCCTGAACATCGCCAGCTTATCGAGGATCGGCATGTCGCCATGCACGACACCGGGATAGTTCATCACTTCGGCCAGACCCAATACCCACGGGCTGCTCATGAGCGGTTCCAGGTCGGAAGCTTCGAGCTGAGCGCCAGAAGTCGCCATTGACGTCGCTGGTACACAACTGGAGGCCATGACATACATGCTCGCCGGCGTGTTTTTTGCCGCGTCGAGCATGAACCGGATACCTTCCAGCCCCAGAACATTGGCGATCTCGTGGGGATCAGTCACCACACTCGTCACACCGCGCGCCAGAACTGCTCGGAAGAACTCCGGCGGCACGCACAGGCTACTCTCGATGTGTACATGCGCGTCGATGAATCCGGGGCAGACAAATCGTCCCATTAGGTCGATTTCGGCTGCGGCCTGGTATCCATCGCCCAGCGCGACGATCCGGCTGCGCTTGATCAGAATATCCGTCGGCTCGATTTCTCCGCTGAACACATTGACAACGTGCGCATTGCGCAGCGCCAGGTCGGCGGGCACATCGCCCCGAGCCGCTTTCACAAGGTCAGTGAGTTCCATAAGCCGTGATGGCGTCTGAAGGCAAAACTCGGAACGGTCCAAGACACGCGTACTTCGTGTCGCCCACGGTCATGCCACGCCATACTCCTCCTTTCTTTTCGAACATCGATCGGCTCCACCTGTCTCTAGTGGAGTTCCCTGGACGGCTCGGCTTCAAGAAACTGACCGCGCCCACCCTGCCCCAGGAAAGCGCCGTCCTCCACAATGACTTCCCCACGACTGATGACGGACCGGACCCGCCCCTGCACGCCCATGCCTTCGAACGGACTGTACCCGGTCACATGATGTAATCGCCGGTGGCTGATCGTCTCACGGGGTTCGGGATCGTAAATCACCAGATCGGCATCGCTGCCCGGCAGGATCGCACCCTTGCGCGGGTAGAGGCCAAACAGGCGAGCCGGATTCTCGGAAAGCAGACGCATCAACCGGGGTACCCCGATCGCGCCGCCAAAATGTGTGAACATGAGCGGCAGCAGGGTCTCCAGACCGGGCAGGCCCCCTGGCGTTTTGTTGAACTCCGGCTGGGCTTGCTTCTGAGCCAGCGAATAATCGCAGCTATCCGTGGAGAGGACGTCGATCCAGCCCATCTTTACGAATTCGGTGAGTTGCTCCGCGTGGCTCCGGGCGCGGAGCGGCGGCTGCAAGATGAACTGCTCCGGGTGATCTCCACGATAGACACCCTCATCCAGCAGCAGGTATTGAGGACAGGTCTCGCAGTAAATCTGAGCCCAGCTCTGCCGGGCCATGTGCACTTCGCGCGTCGCCATCGCCGTCGAATTGTGGACAATATAGGCTCGAGCCTGAGCCAGTCCCGCCAGATAAGCAACCCGGCGCACTGCTTCGGCCTCTGCTTCTTCAGGGCGCGCTATGCCGTGGTATCGCCAGGATGTGTTCCCACTCTCGACCAGCCGGCGGGTTGCTTCCGCAACGATACTGTCGTTCTCGCAGTGGACCATGGCTATCATGCCCGGAGGCATCGCCCTGAAAATGCGCAGGATCGTCGCATCATCGACGTAGTAGTTCGGCCGATAGGTCGTGAATAGTTTGATGCTGGGAATCCCCAGGGTCATGAGTTGTTCGAGATCGGCCCGAAGATCATCTGCTTCCCGGCCGGCATCCAGAATCACCATGTGGAAGCTGTAATCAATTGCTGCGTCCGCAGCCTCGGCCCGCCGGGCCGCCAACGCCTCCGCAAAGGGTCTTCCAACGATCTGATTGGCGAAATCGATGACCGTCGTCACCCCGCCGCAGGCGGCTGCTCGTGTCCCGTCCTCCCAGGTATCGACGGTCTGGTAGATTCCGGTGCTCAACTTGATATGTGTATGGGCATCGACCACGCCCGGCAGCACGTAACAGCCTGCGGCATCCACGATGCGCGCGACATTTCCAGTCTCACCAGGAGCGGCAATACTGGCGATCAGGCCATCCTTGACCAGGATATCGGCCTCAAGCACTTCGCCAAAGGTCACAACCCGGCCATTGACAATAAGCATACTCTCCAGGTGGCTCACAGCGTCTCCTCCACCAGTCTGAATGCCAGTTTATTATGTGTCTCGACCAGCACAGGCAAATCGACTGTAGTCAGTTGTCCCTCGCGAACCACGATCTGCCCATTGATTACACTGTAACTCACATTCGCCGCCGTGCAGAAAACCAGAGCCGCAACCGGATCGTGCAATGCCCCAGCATAGCCAACCTGATTCAGGTCGAACGCAATGAAATCAGCCGCCATCCCAGGAGCCAGCACGCCGATGTCATCCCGTCCCAAGACGGCTGCGCCGCCGCGTGTCGCCACTTCCAGAACTCCTCTGGCGGACAGCGCCGCCGGATTGCCGCCCACTCGCTGCAACAGCATGGCTTGCCGGGCTTCCATCAACAAATGGCTGCTGTCATTGG
>CAZHMJ010000240.1:0-7835 GCA_964533805.1 uncultured Anaerolineae bacterium
GGCGGCTGGACATCACCGCCAATTCCATGCCTGTGCGCGTCTGGTGGATCTGGCCCGCGAGCGAGGCGATACGATGATCTCCCGCGAGTCAATCGCCCAGGTGGCCCAGAGCCGCGCCGCCAGCATCATCGAGTTGGCGCGCCAGGAAGCCGAGGCCATGCAGGTCGACGCGGACAACTACGTGATGGAAGTTCTGGGCGAGCTGGAGAGCAGCCTGATCCGCACGCTGACCGTGGTTCGGAACGGGATCAATTCGGTCAGCCAGCGGCGTGATGCCCACCAGTCGGGCGGGCAGGAACAGGCAGTTCTGGCCGAGACCGAGTTGCGGGCCGTGATCAATCAGGATATCAGCGTGTCCGCTGGGACCGGCGAATAGGCACGTCGAGGACTGACCCCAATCCAGTCGAGTGTGTGCATGGGCGATCCGCCAGGATTCCCCATAGAATGAACTCGGCTTCCCCATCGTGTTAATCCGGATGGGGAAGCCGAGGTTGTTTTCTTGTCTTGTGACTCACTGAACGTTCAAATAGGTCGTGAGTGGCGGGCGCAACCGGGGATCAATGCCATTCCCAAACGGCTTCACCGGCCAGAATCCGGCGCACCTGATCCGGGAAGCGATCGGGGTCGAGCGGCTTGCCCAGGAAGCCGTCGAAGCCGGCCTGCTGGGCCTTGCGGAGCTGTTCTTCACTGGCTTCGGCGGTGACGGCCACGACCAGTGTGTCCTTGAGGCGGTCGTGAGCGCGAATCTTCTGGAGGGCCTGGTAGCCATCTTCGTAGGGCAGACGGATGTCCATCAGGACCAGGTCAACCCGGGGCAGCGTATCGGCGAACTGCACGACCTGCCAACCGCTGGTCTTCCACTCGCAGTGCTGGACACCCATAAAAGCCAGCATGCGGGCAATCAGCACAAAGTTGGGAACATTATCCTCAACGACAAGGATGTGCGCTTCGCCCGGTTCCACAGATGAATGTGCTGGTGACATGAACAGGATGCTCCTTGTCCGGCAGCGCCTTCTGAGGTATGTGCCCGGCCCTGTGGTCACGCCAGTCGAATCCCCGCACGGGGATCAGGACCTTTCAGGTGTTCCTTTACTTCGGAGTTGATAGCTGTTACACAGCAGTTTACCGGAAAAACATATTTCTACAACTGAACCGGTTGCTGCCCGAATTCGACCTTATCCTAACACACAAAGTTGCTTTTGGGTAAGCAATCGGCACATAGCGCATTTGAAGGGAGTGTTTGTGCAGATCGAAACAGATAAGCTGTAAAAAAGATAGAATTTATCGCAATCTGTTGAATTCCTCCGGGTGGTGTGTTATGCTGTGCCTCATGAACACTATCTCGCTGACTCCCACCTTCAAGATTGTTTTTGGTACTACCTGCATGTGTATGTGTGGGCTGGTGGTTGGGGGTTGCCCGGAGGCGGGTGGGTAAATCCGGCGGGTGGTGCAGGCTATGGATGCACACGGGTTTCTCAGGCTGACCGGGCAGGTCAGCTTTTTTTGTTGGCTGGCCGGATAGGAGCATACGCATGGCGATTCATCTGCCCGATACATTGCAGGCTCGGATTCACTATCTGCTGGCCGAGGCCTATCCCAACGAGGGCGGCGGATTCCTGTTGGGTCGGGTGGAGAACGGCGAGGTGGCCGTGCTGGATATCACCCCGGTGCGGAATGTCTTTGCCGAGGAAGAGCAGTACCACCGTTACGCCATGACTCCCGCCGACTGGGCGCGTCTGGAAGACGAAGCCGACGCGCTCGGCCTGGGGCTGGTCGGCTACTTCCACAGCCATCCCGATTCGCCCGCCGTGCCTTCGGAATACGACCTGGTCCATGCCCTGCCCAACTTCGTGTATGTCATCGTCAGCGTGGCGACGGCGCGGGCCGCCGACACGCGGGCATGGCGGCTGGCGGAAACGCGCGAACGCTTTGACGAGCAGCCGCTGGTTGTGACTTCGTGTGCAGCGTGAAGCAGCTTGTTCAGGAGACGACAGTATGCCAAGTATTAAGATTCCTACCCCGTTGCGCCCGTATGCGGGCAATAGCGCCGAGATCGAAGTCCAGGGGGCGACGGTGGGCGAGGCGCTCGCCAGCCTGACGGACCGCCATCCTGGGCTGCGCGCGCACCTGTTTGACGGCGAAAATCTGCGCAGTTTCGTGAATGTGTTCGTGGGAGAGGAAGATATCCGCTTCCTTCAGGACCTTGATACCCCGATCCAGGCCGGATCACGGCTGCGGATCATCCCGGCGATCGCTGGAGGACGCTGAGGCGGTCCGACCGCCCAGCCGGGATGACCTACCCTCTCGCATTGCTGGATGAGTCGAAATGGGAGTGAGGGAATATGTCTGCCCCAAGACAGGTTGATCACAGCGCCATACGGACCAACCAGGCGTTCATTATCACCCTGCTGGCCCTGGGTTTCGTCCTGGACGCGCCGCTGCTCATCGCTTTCGTAGCGGCCGTGATGGTAATCGGGACGATCTGGCCGGAAGTTGGGTTGTTCAAGCGGATTTATCGCCATATCCTGCGCCCGGCCGGAATCGTCAGGCCGGATGTCATCCCGGACAACCCGGAGCCGCACCGTTTTGCCCAGGGCGTGGGCGGTCTGTTCACTTCTGCAAGCACACTTGCCCTTCTGGCGGGACTGTCCACCGTGGGCTGGATTCTGAGTTGGATCGTGATCGTGCTGGCCGCGCTCAATCTGTTCGCGGGATGGTGCGCGGGCTGCGCGATGTACTACTGGCTCAATCGGATCGGGGTGCCCGGCTTTACACACCGCCCGCTGGAGGCCAACCGCTGATGGAGCGCCTGCTGCTGCTGGTCGTCATCGCCGCTGGCCTGACCTGCGCTGCCCTCGTGGGGAAGCACTGGCTGCTTCGGCGTGCGGCGCGCCTGGCTGGCGGCGATCCTGTGCTGGCGGGGTTGCGGCCGGGCGTCCCGGCGATCGTGTATTTCACGTCTCCGAACTGTGCGCCGTGCCAGTTCCAGCAGAAACCGGCGCTGGCCCGGCTCCAGGCCGATCTGGGCGAAGGGCTGCAAGTTATCGAGGTTGACGCCCTGGCTCAGTCCGATGCCGCCATGCGCTGGGGGGTGCTGAGCGTGCCGACCACGTTCGTGCTGGACCGCACCGGCCGGCCGCGTGATGTGAACTACGGGGTGGCCGGTGCCGAAAAGCTCAAGGCCCAGCTTCAGCGGGTCTGACAAAGGATACGTCGATGAGTGCTATTCCCATGATTGTCGATCCGGCGGCCGTGGCGCTCAGCCATGCGGAAATCCGCCGCTACAGCCGCCACCTGATCCTGCCCGAAGTGGGTCTTGAGGGGCAAAAGAAACTCAAAGCCGCCAGTATCCTGCTGATCGGCACGGGCGGACTGGGCAGCCCGCTGGCGATGTACCTGGCCGCGGCCGGGATCGGCCGGCTGGGTCTGGTGGATTACGACGTGGTGGACGAGAGCAACTTGCAGCGGCAGGTGATCCACGGCACGTCGGACGTGGGTCGCTCCAAGCTGGAGTCGGCGGCGGCGACCATCGCCGACCTTAACCCGCATGTCGTGCTTGAGAAATACGCCGTGCCGCTGACCAGCGAGAACGCGCTCGACATCCTGGCGACCTACGACGTGATCATCGGCGGGACGGATAACTTCCCGACGCGTTACCTGGTCAATGATGCCTGTGTGCTGCTGGGTAAGCCCAATGTCTACGGCAGCGTGTTCCGCTTCGAGGGACAGCTAAGCGTGTTCTATGCTAAAGAAGGCCCTTGCTACCGCTGCCTGTTTCCCGCGCCGCCTCCGCCGGGCCTGGTGCCAAGCTGCGCCGATGGCGGGGTGCTCGGCGTGCTGCCGGGCACGATTGGCACACTGCAAGCCACCGAGGCGATCAAGCTGATCGTCGGTATCGGACAGCCCATGATCGGCCGGCTGCTGCTCTATGACGCCAGCGAGATGTCCTTCGAAACGATCAAGCTGCGCAAGGACCCCAACTGCCCGGTCTGCGGCGAGCATCCGACGATCACGCACCTGATCGACTACGAGCAATTTTGTGGCGTTCCGGCCCATGACCACAGCACCTACGAGGCAGGGCGAGCACCGATTCGCGCCATCACGGTCGATGAAGTCAAGGCCCGCCTGGACGCCGGGGATGACCTGCTGATTCTGGATGTGCGCGAGCCGTTGGAGTGGCAGATCAGCCAGATCGAAGGTACGCTGCGCATCCCCAAGGGCGAGGTGTTCCAGCATCTGGATGCGCTGCCGCGCGACCGGGACATCGTCGTCCATTGCAGGACGGGTGTCCGTTCTGCGGACGTGATCCGCCAGCTTCAGACGCAGGGCTATACCCGGCTGTACAACATGGCGGGCGGGATCAACGCCTGGGCGCGCAAGATCGATCCCTCCTTGCCGGTGTATTGATTTTCCGGTCGAGCCAGTCCGTTGCACCTACCGGGAGAGAGCCGATCTCTCCCGGTATTTGTTTGTCCGAGCCGCTGACTTGCTGACGAGTGTCGCGCCAGAGTTGTTGTTTGACAGTGGGAGGCCGCGCGAAGGCATGGTATTTTAGGGGGAGTGACCACGAGCAGACCGGGCGAGGGCGTGTGCCTCCCCTACGGAGCGTAACCTGTATGAGCAAGGACAGAAAAGCGAAGTTTGTTACCGCAGAAGAAGCGGTGAGCCATGTCAAATCAGGTGACCGCGTCTTCATGACCGGCAACTGCTCGGTGCCCCATAAGTTGCTGGCCGCGCTGGTCGAACATACGAAGACGATCCACGATGTCGAGCTGGTCCAACTCCTGGCGATCAGTGACGTCGATTATGTGACCCCGGAACTGATGGGACACCTGCGGGTTAATGCGATGTTCATCAGTGGTAATGTGCGGGATGCAGTCAATGATGGCCGGGGCGACTTCACGCCAATCCTGCTTTCCGACGTGCCCCGCCTGTTTCGCCGGCGCGAGCAGTTCCCGATCAACGTCGCGCTGGTTCA
Source organism: uncultured Anaerolineae bacterium (assembly GCA_964533805.1). Lineage (GTDB taxonomy): Bacteria > Chloroflexota > Anaerolineae > Aggregatilineales > Ch27 > JARKOQ01. The sequence continues at coordinate 4,979 of CAZHMJ010000240.1, forward strand.
CCTCAGCCCGCCGGATATGCATGGTTATTGCTCGTTCGGTGTGGAAGTGGGTCTGACCAAGACCGGGGCCGAAGTCGCGGATATCGTGATCGCCGAGGTCAACGCCCAGATGCCGCGCGCGCTGGGGGACAGTGTGATTCACATCGACGATGTGGACTACATCGTTGAGGTGAGCTACCCCGTGCCCGAAGTCCAGATGACCGATGCCAACCCGCTCCAGCAGGAGATCGCCAAGCATATCGTCGGTTTGATTCCGGACGGGGCGACTCTCCAGACCGGGATCGGCGCGGTGCCGGATGCCGTGCTGCGCCTGCTGCACAACCACCGCGACCTGGGCGTGCATACGGAGTTGTTCTCCGACGGCGTGATCGATCTGGTCGAGCGCGGGGTGATCAACTGCCGGGCCAAGACGCTCCATCCCGGCAAGATCGTGGCCGGATTCGTGCTGGGGACAAAGTATCTCTACAACTTCATCAACGACAATCCCCTGTGCGAGTTCCATCCCACTGAGTACGTCAATAACCCATATGTGATCAGCCAGAACGCGAAGATGGTTGCCATCAACAGCGCCCTGGAGGTCGACCTGACCGGCCAGGTCTGCGCGGACAGCATCGGACACCGTTTCTACAGCGGCGTGGGCGGCCAGCTCGATTTCATCCGGGGAGCGGGGCGGTCGGAAGGCGGCGTGCCGATCATCGCCCTGCCGTCCACAGCGCGCGATGACAGCGTGAGCCGCATCGTCCCGGAGCTGAAGCCCGGCGCGGGGGTCACGACCGGTCGCAACGACGTGCACTGGGTCGTCACCGAATTCGGCGCGGTCAATCTGTTTGGCGCGACGGTTCGGGAGCGCGCCAAGCGGCTGATTCAGATCGCCCACCCCAAGTTCCGGGAAGAACTGGCCCGCGTGGCGTACGAGCGCTATCACGTAAATGTCGGGTGATCCGGTTGGTCGCTGGCCTGGTTAGACGGGAACCGGCCGGTTGGCTGGAAACAGGACGACCTCGCTCAGCGTGGAGTGGCAGTGGGGACAGGTCCACAGGTGAATCACTGGGGGCAGGTTGTGGGCGGCGGCAATGGCCTGCGGCCAGTGCTGCTGTCCACTGTGTTTGAAGCGCCCTCGCTTGCCACAGCTTGGGCAGGTGGCTTCTTTCTGGCGCATGGTGAGTCTCCTTTCCGACCGTATCTAGCGTAGCGGGAGTGAGAGACTGGCTGCTGGGCGGCTGGTGCACCCTTCACCGCCGCTTTCTCTACGCCCCTGCTGCTGTGGACTAGACGTCCGACGGACGGATTGGGTTCCCGTGGAAGGAAAACCGGCCGGGATTCCGGGCGGATTTGCGCCGAAGCTGGATGCACTATAATGTGGCCCTATGAGAGTACAACGAATCCTCTTCCCTTGCCTGATCGTGATGGTATGCGCCTTTCTCGGGGCGGGCTGCGAGCCGCTGGTGCCGACGCCAACCGCCCAGGTTATCGTGATCACAGCCACGCCCAGTCCGGGGCCGACGATCACGCCTACGCCGACCCTGACTCCCACGCCGGACGTGACCGATACCCCGACTCCGACTGCTTCGCCCACGGAGCCTGCCTGCACTGAGACCGAGGGGCAGATCATCATCTTCGACACGTTCCAGAGCCAGATCGCCGGGCGAAACATGCCCTACCGGGTCTACGTGCCGCCCTGCTATTTTCAGTCGCAGCGGCGCTATCCGGTGGTTTATCTGTTGCACGGCGCGTCCAACGATGACACTCACTGGCAAGATGTCGGCTTGCTGGACACCCTCAACCGCGGCCTGAGTCTGGAGCTTTATCCACCGATGATCGTGGTGCTGCCTTACGGGGCGCACCTGATGCCCGACAACAGCTTCCCGCCTGATCCCTCCATGGAGACATACCTGCTGGAGGAACTGATGCCGCGCGTGGAGCAGGATTTCTGCGTGTGGCAGAACCGCGACCACCGGGCAATCGGGGGGATCAGCCGGGGCGGCTTCTGGGCCTTGAGTATCGCCATGCGCAATCCGGAGTTGTTCAGCGCCGTGGGTGGGCACAGCCCTGCCCTGGATACGGACAACACGCCGGATGCATTCAACCCGGTCGACCTGGCCTTGACCGCGCCATTTCTAGATACACTGCGCATTTACCTGGACAATGCGGCCAGCGATCCGGTCCGCCCGGAAGTCGAACTGCTCAGCAACAACCTGGTCGAGCGCCGAATCCCGCACCAGTACGTGATCAATCCGCTGGGCGATCATGATGACGACTACTGGCGCGCCCACGCCGCTGACTATCTGGCGTTTTACGGCGGCACGGGCGCCGAGGGCTGGCCGCGCGGCGCGGCGGAGCTGCCGAGTTGTCTGGAGCCGAGTCCGTAGGTCTTATCGTTTGCGCCGCGACAGAGGTGTCCCCGACACCTCTGTTTTTTGCCTGCATACCATCATAGGTGAAGCGAGTAGGACGGGGGCACGGCTCTTCACAGAGTGGAGAAACAGTTCGGGCGGAATTCGAGAATTCCTCTTGACGGAGGCCCCTGGGCTGAGTATGATTTCGCTCCGTCAATACCTGCCCTGGCCTGAACCTGCCCGAACCACTTCGGGGTGATTAACCACACAAGAACGAAATCGCGCAGGTTTAAAAATCCACCTTGACACTGAGCAAGCTCTGGAGTACACTAAGCAGGCCTTGAGGGAGAAACAACACTTTGACCAATAGCCGTAACGAGACGACCTGAATACTGACAAGAGCATGACGCACTGGCGTGATGAGTTAACAGCCCGGCGTGATGCCGGGCTGTTGTCGTCTTAAGCGGTTCTTCACTGGCGAGCGGGATGGAGCGCGAGTTGCATCCTGGTGGCGGGTGAAG
>CAZHMJ010000241.1:0-7814 GCA_964533805.1 uncultured Anaerolineae bacterium
TGATGATCTCGGTCTTCCAGCCCCGGCCTTCTGCATAGCGCATATATATCCGGGCCAGATCGGCGGCAAAAAGCGCGGCTTCGTCCCCGCCCGCGCCAGCCCGAATCTCGACCAAGACGTTTTTCTCGTCACGCGGGTCCTTGGGGACCAGCAAGCGGCGGATGGTCGCGTCCAGTTCGATCTGGCGCGGTTCCAGCGTCTCCAACTCAGCGGACGCCAGCGCCGCCAGTTCCTGATCCTCATCGTTGACCATCTGCCGGGCTTCGTCGATCTGATCCAGCACCCGCCGGTATTCCCGCGCCGCGCTCACGATCGGCTCAAGCTCGGTCTTTTCCTGAGCCAGTTCCGCCACGCGCGCGTAATCGACGACGACCTCCGGGTCAGCCAGCAGCCGCTCGATCTCCTCATAGCGTTCGAGAATGCCCGCCACTTTTTCTAGCAACATAGTTCGCAGCCTTTTTCAACACACAAAACCCCCTCAGGTGAAGGGGTCCTCATACCCAGAAGTGGGCACTCCAGAGTATAACGCAGCCAGGCGGGGCCGTCCATGTGGAAAATTGACGACGATCAGCGAGGAGAGGCCAGCACCGGCCTGGCCGCCGTATTCTGATGCTGATCAGGCCGATCGCCATCGAGAAAGATCTGCTGCCACAGTTCCAGAATCAGCAGCCGCGTCACGAGTTGGACGTGATCCTCGCGCCGGTCGAAGTGGCGCGTCAGCAAACGTTCGAGCGCCTCCGGCCGGAACAGGCCGCGCGCCAGCGCGCCGCGATCGAGCAGGATAGTCTTGATCCGGTCGCGCAGCGGGCCATCGAACCAGGCCAGCACGGGACTGCCAAACCACTGCTTGGGCCGTTCGAGCGCCCAGTCGGGGAGATAGGGCTGCATCGCCCGGCGCAGCAGCCACTTGTTCCCCAGGGTTTTGAACTCCGGCGGCAGGCTGGCGGCGAAGTCGATCAGGGGCCGGTCGAAGAACGGCACGCGCAATTCCAGCGAGTGGGCCATCGTGACTTTGTCGGCTGTCAGGAGTCCATCCGCGGGGAGCCAGGTCAGCGCGACCAGGGCCTCGACCGCGTCGACCGCGTCCACCTCGCCTACCCGCGCCTCGGCCATGATCCGGTCGTACCACTGGGCCTTGAGCGCCTCGCCTCCAGCGGCGGCGAGATCGGGTCCATACAGCCGCCGCCGCAAACCGTCCGACAGTGCATAGCCCTCGAAGGACGCTGCCCGGCGCAGAGCTTCTCCTTCCGGCAGGAACGGCATCTGCCAGCGCGGGATGTAAAAAGGCAGCGCGCCCACGAAGCGGTGGCGCTTGAGAGCCGGATACCACGGCTCCAGCAGACCTAGCGGACGGCCAATCGCGGCCCGGCGCCAGCGCCCCGGCAGAAAGCGATCCAGCCGCGCCGCCGTATCGAGCAGACCCGGCCAGATCGCATGGGAGGTATATCCGCAGAATAACTCATCGCCCCCGGTGCCGTTCAAGACGACCCGGACATCGCGCGCCGTCACCTGAGCCAGGGCCTGCAAGCTGACCGCGGAGGGATTATCCACCGGCTCGTCCATGTGGTAAACGTAGGCCAGGAAATGCTGCCACCATGCCTCGGCATCGATCACGTGCTCGTGATGGGTCGCGCCGAAATGTTGGGCCGTGCGGCGGGCCTGGGCCAGCTCGTTGTCGCCGGTCGGCACATCGTAACCGACGGTGTATGTCTCCACGCTGCCCGGCTCGAACTCGGTCATCAGCGCCAGCATCGAAGCCGAATCGACCCCACCGCTCAGAAAAAGCCCCAGGGGCACATCCGAGCGCAGGTGAATCCGCACTGACTCGCGCAGCAGGTCGCGCAACTGGACAACGGCCGCATCCGGCGATTCTGGACGATCGGCAGGGTTTTGTGGATCGCGCTCGATCGCCGCCCATTGCCAGAAAGGCCGCTGCTCAACCCGCCCGGCCCGGGGTTCAACCAGCAGGAAATGGCCCGGCTTCAAGCGCCGAATCCCGGTGAACAGAGTCTCCTCGCCCAGCATGTAGCCGAAGCTGAGAAAGGTATCCAACGCCGCCAGGTTCAGGCATGGGGCAAGCTCAGGATCGGCCAGAAGCGCCTTGATCTCACTTGCAAAGAGCAAACGCCCGTCACGCTCGGCCAGGTACAGCGGCTTGATCCCGATGTGATCGACCGCCAGCAGCAGCCGGGCCTGCCGGGCATCCCACAGGGCAAAGGCATACATCCCGCGCAGATGATCGAAAAGGTCGAGGCCGTATTGCTCATACAGGTGGAGGACGGTTTCTGTGTCGCAGCGGGTGGCATAGTGGTGCCCCTGCGCGATGAGCTGTTCACTCAACTCGACGTAGTTGTAGATTTCCCCGTTGAAGACGATCGCCAGGCTGCCATCTTCGTTGAAGATCGGCTGGTCGCCGCCCGCCACGTCGATGATGCTCAGGCGGCGCATCCCCAGTGACACGCCAGGAGAATCAAAATACCCGTCGCCATCCGGCCCGCGATGAGCGATGCGGGCCGTCATGGCGCGGGTCAACGCCGGGTTGAGGCGGTCACGCCCCTGGAGATCGATCTGTCCCACGATGCCACACATGGGGCAGCATTATACCACGCTCAGAAAAATGTCGAATTCTTAATTTTTAATTTTGAATGAGAAGAGGGATGTCTACATTTCAATTCAAAATTAAACATTCAAAATTCAACATTTGCCACTCTGAACTCATGCTGGACACCTGGGGCGGCCTCTGGTAGAATTGCGAGGTCAACATCTCAAGAGTGATTGAAACTAAACCGGAGAGGGTTTCCGTTGGCTCACCATAAATCAGCACTCAAGCGTATCCGCAGCAACGAGCGCAAGCGCATCTACAACCGTCTGGTGCGCGTCCGCGCCCGCACATTCGTGAAGAAGGCCCGCACCACGCTGGCCGCCGATGATGCATCGGCCGCGCGCGAAGCGACCCTGGCCGCGATCCGCGAGCTGGACAAGGCCGTCACCAAGGGCGTGCTCCACAAGAATGCCGCCGCGCGCAGCAAGAGCCGCCTGATGAAGAAGCTCAACACCCTGGGCAAGTAGGCTTACCGGCTGGTCCGGAAACCCATCGAAGCCTGGTCGCGCCTGGCGCGCCGACCCAGGTTTTGGCCTGGTCTTGAGTGTGATAGCCTGTGCAAAAAACGACACAGCCGGTAATCCCGGCTGTGTTTTTGCCTTGGTATGGAGCGCCGCCCGCTACCCCGGCGAGGACACCAGCCGGTAGCCCTGCCCGCGAACCGTCGTGATGACGCGTGGCCGGCTGGGGTTTTCTTCCACCGCTTCGCGCAGCCAGCGAATATGCACGTCCAGAGTGCGGGTATCGCCCATGTAGTCGGTATCCCAGACCTGCTGGATCAGGGTCTTGCGGGCGATCACCGTATTGGGATGCATGAAGAAAATCCGCGCCAGCCCAAACAGTTTGGGAGTCAGGCGTTTCTCCTGTTCACCGACAATCAGCAGCCGCCGGGGTACATCCAGGCGCAACGCCCCCACCTGGAGGATTTCCCCCTCTTTCCCCTTGATGTCCACGAAGCGTTTGACCTTGTTGAGCAGCTTGCGCCAGGTGAACGGGTAGTAGAGATAGACATTCGCCGCGTCGGGCGGTTCAGGCTCGCCCGTCTTGGGCCGAATGTGGATGATCGGGGTATCCGGAAAGCTGGCCCGAATGGACCGACAGACCCGGTCACCGGACGTCCGCATCGAAACCGCATCGAGGACGATCACGTCGGGGAAGACCTGTTGAGCCATGGCCAAGCCTTGCTTGCCGGAAAAGGCAAGCGACACGTCATAATGCTTTTGAAGCGCAGGCGCGAAAGATTTTCCATTGGCGCGCACGCTCTCAATGAGCAGGACTCTGGCGGTGTCCACGTGAGGACTACCTCTCACAGGTTGGGCTGTCTGGCGCAGGGTATGGGCTGATCGTGTTTCATCCCTCAATAACAGGATTATAACCTTCTGTTCGATGCTGGCAAGAACAGGCCGCCCTGTCCACAGACGCGCACCGATCACGACGGCACGCCCCCACGGATAGACAATCAGCGCCGCAACGGGCCATATATGGGGGTTCCGATTGGCCCGACAACGCCCTGGACGAGCCACACCTGGCTTTCGCCGGGCAAAATCGCTTATCCCCACACCGGCCGTTTATAACCCAAACGACGCCGACTTTTTTCCCACATCTCCCACGCCCATTCGCCCCTCTCCCCAGGCAGATACGCCAGGCTGGGTTGCTGCAAAAATCGCCCGCATGCTGCATAATATTGAACGTCCTGCTCAAGCATATCTGTCCAACCTGGCTGCGCGCAGAAGCGACCTGGAGAACGGCATGGATATTCCGGAACGTGTACGCTGGCTGAGTCAAGCCCCCCAGGTGCTCGAAATCTGGCAATACCTGGACGAAGTCCTGGCCGATATCCTGTCGGAAGCGATCGCGATCCAACAGATTCCAGCCCCCACCTTTCGCGAGTTGGTGCGCGCCAACCATGTCCTGAGCCGCTTCGGGGCCTGCAACCTGGTGGATACGGGAATCGACGCGCTCAACAACGCCTACGGCCGGCTGCCCGGAGCCGATCCCGGCGCGCCCGCGCTGCTCGTTTCAGCGCATACGGACACGGTCTTTGGCGAAGGCGTCGATCTCAGGGTAAACCGGACCGAGGATGGCCGGGTCTACGGCCCGGGCCTGGGCGACAACAGCCTGGGCGTGGCCGGCCTGATTGCCCTGGCGGACATTCTGCGCCAGTTCCGAATTCAGCCGGACATGGATGTCTGGTTCCTGGCTAACAGCCGTGAAGAAGGGTTGGGCGACCTGGGGGGCATCCGCGCCTTCTACGAAGCGCATGGCGCCAGTCTGGGCAGCGCGATCGTTTTGGAGGGTCTGGCACTCGGTCAGATTTACACGGCGGGTATCGCTGTGCGCCGCCTGCATATCCAGTGCCACGCGGGTGGAGGCCATTCCTGGCAGCACTTTGGCCGTCCAAGCGCCATCCACAGCCTCGTCCGCCTTGGTGCGCGCCTGACCGAGCTTGAGGTGCCCGCCCATCCGCGCACCACGTTCAACATCGGCCTGATCCAGGGCGGCCAATCGATCAACTCCCTGGCGGCGCAGGCTGGCTTTCATCTCGATCTGCGGAGTGAGGCGGCAGATTCCCTGGCCGCCCTGGAAGCCCAGGTCATGGACATCGTGGCTGAGTTCCAGGCCAGAGAGCCGGTGCGGTTCGAAGTCGAAGTTGTCGGCGATCGCCCTGCAGGCAGCATCCCGACCGGCCACGATCTGGTCCAGACAGCGCAAGCCGTCCTGCACACCCTGGAAATCACACCCAACTTCAAGACAGGCAGCACCGACGCGAACCTGCTGCTTTCACGAGGACTGCCCACGGTAACGATCGGGTTGACTCGAGGCGACAACGCCCACCGGATCGACGAATTCATCGAAGTGGCGCCCCTGCGAACCGGCATGCAACAACTCATCCTCCTGGCGCTGGCCCTGAGCGGCTGGCAGCCCGAGACCAGCTAGCCCCGGACACCGCATGCAGCCGTCGATGAATTGCGCCTTCGTATCAGTCATCACGGACGACCTATGTCTACACTCTCACTTCTCGCCGCCGTCCTCCCGCAAGCCCGCCAACGCTACGCAGCCTTGCTCGACGAGCAGGAATCGTTCAGCGTGGCGTACGTCAGCACCCCGGCCGAAATCCAGACCCATCTGGCCAGACCGGAATCGCGGACCGATGTGTTGATCATCGACCAGGCCCTGGGCGGCGTCTTTGAGTTGGTGCGCAGCCTGCGGCAGGTCTACCCGCGCCTGCTGATCATCCTGGTCGACGAAGAGGCCGACATCAGCATCCCTGGTCACGCGGATGATGTCACCACCGACCCGTTTACCAACGGCGATCTCGTTCGCCGGATCCGGCGGCTGGTGCAGGAGCGACAGACAGAAACCCTGCGCGCCGATGCCCTGCCCTCCATTCGTTCGGTGGCTAAGCAGCTCCGCCAGGCAAGCGGATTGATGGGCAAGGCGGATGCCGCCGTGCGAGCAATTCTGGAATTGGGGTATGATTTCGTGGCGTTTTACCGGGTCGAGTCCACGTCCGATGCCCTGATCCTCAGCGCCACGGCTGGGCCGGAGGCCATCACCTCGATCGCGCCCGACCAGCAAAAACGCTCGACTCTTCCCGGCTGGGTCGCGGAGAATGGGCAAAGTCGCATCGTCGGCCCGACCGACGATCCCAATTACATTCTCGTGGCACGCGGCCGGCTTGGGGCGGGAATTTGCGTCCCGGTGGGAAGCCCGAACCGGTACGGCGTGCTGGTCGCGGGCCGCGACCGACCCGGCTCGATTACCCAAGAAAACGTCATGCTGCTGGAACTGGTAAGCGCACAAATGGCGGCTGCCCTGGCCCGGGAAACCAGCATGTGAGTTGTCTATCCGTCCGCGCTCCGGCCATCCCCTGGCGGCTATTCCGCCGGGTACTGGAGCTAGATTCTTCGAGGACTGATCTGAAAGGAACGCGATGAGCACGTCGATCAGCGTAGGCACGGCCCGGGGCATCCCCGGACAAATCACGTATGGCAGCTTTGAAGGCGTGGCCCTGCCCACCGGCGGAAGCGACGACCTGCCGGTCGTTATCGCCCAGGGCAAACAGGATGGCCCCACGCTGTGGATCACCGGGAGCATCCACGGGAATGAATACAGCGGCATGGCCGTAATTCACCAACTGCTTGGGCCGGGGGGAACCTATTTTCCCCTGGAGGAGCTGCGCGGCACGGTGATCATGATCCCCACCCTCAATCCGGCTGGACTGCGCACTGAGTCGCGCAGCCCGTATTACAACCGGGGCGCCGACCCCAACCGGCAGTTCCCGGCTCCGGAACGGATGCAGAAGAACGGGGACGAAGATGTCCCCGGCGGGTTGGAAAAAGCCTACGCTCGTCTCTACGAGCGCATCGAGGCGCATGGAGATTATCTGGTCGACCTGCATAACGCCGTGTTAGGCTCCATCGGGTTTGCCTTCCGCGATCCCATTTACTATCGCAACGAAGCCGACAAGGTCGAAGCCCGCAGACTCCAGCAGCGCAATGACGAACTGCTGGATGCCTTCGGGTTTCCGATCATCAACGAGTTTCCGTCGGCTCAATATCTCAAGAAAAATCTGCATCGTTCCGTCAGCGGCGCGGTCCTGAACAAGCTGCGCCGCCCGGCCTTCACGGTCGAATTGGGCAGCTACCTGCACGTCGATTATGCGATTCGCGATGGGGCCGCGACCGGCCTGCGCAACGTCATGCACTGGGCCGGCATGCTCCCCGGCAGTCCGGAGCCAATGCCGCCTATCCCGCGCCCTCAGGTCGATTACGGCGTGCGGCGCATGATGCATCCGCGCGCACCCCAAAGTGGGATCGTCAAGCACCTCGTGGATGCGGGCGATGTGGTCCGCCAGGGCGATCCGGTTGCCCGGCTGGTCGATATCTGGGGACGCCCGCTTGGCCCGGAGAACGGGCTGTTATTCACCGAACATGATGGTTACGTCGTGGGCCGGATGCAGGGCGAAGTCTACTACGAAAGCGAGCCGGTCCTGTGGATGGCCGTCCGCGACGACAGCGAGTTGCTCCTGCCGTTTCCACCGGATTACTAGACCCACAGCCCAACCGATGACATGAAAACACATAGGCGTGGTCGTGCGAGCCACACCTGTGTGTTTGAGCCAAGGGCAATTTCTCAGGGGCTGGTCATGCCGCTGGCAGCGTCCAAGCGGCCAGCGGCGAAGCGAAAACCGAGTGCGAATCACACGACC
>CAZHMJ010000242.1:0-7733 GCA_964533805.1 uncultured Anaerolineae bacterium
CGCCGAGGGGAAGGCGCTCCGCCAGCGGGCGGCGCACACCGAAATGCTCCTCATCGAGGGGACCAGCCAGCCATGACCGAGGTGCTCGGTTTCCAGAAGTGCGCCGACATCCCGATGGGAGAGTACCGCTGGCTCACCGTCACCTCCCCCGATGGGCTGCCGGGGGTCGAGCTGGTGCTGGTACATCGTGCTGGCGCGGGTCAGCGCCTGAATCGCGGCGAGATCGGCCAGCGTGGCCGTCCGGTTGGAGAGCACACGACACTCCTGGGTGAAATACGGGCTATTGGCTCTTAGCTTTTGGCTATTGGCTCAAGGCGAAAAATGACGAGTCTCCGCGCGCTGAACACCAGAGCCGCCTTGATTATAGCGCCGGGCGCGGGTTGCTACCTCCCCGCGGATCGGGTAAAGTGTGGCTCTGCGCTGCCAATCACGGACAACGCATCGTTACTTGTTGGCATCCAGACGGTGATGGACGTGCTGGCAACGTAAGCGCCACACGAAACGTGATCTGACCAGGAACAGGATTGAGGATGAGCCGGATCGCCACCATCGAGACGCACCTGGACGCGCCGCCCGATCGAGTCTGGGAGGCCGTGCTCCAGACGCGCACCTTCCAGCACATCACCCGCGGCTGGATGGCTTTCACCTTTCAGTCGGCGCTGCCCCCGCGTTGGGTCGAAGGCGACCGGCTCAGCGCGCGGATGTGGCTGTTCCATGTCCTGCCCACCCCCTGGCGGCACCAGATGGCCCTGCTGCGGGTCGATGCCGCCCGGCGCGAGCTGGCGACCGAGGAAGGGGGCGGCCTGCTCCGCGTCTGGAACCACCGCATCCGGGTCGAGGAACGGCCGGGCGGTGGCACGCGCTACACCGATACGATCGAGATCGAAGCCGGACTGCTGACCCGCCCGGTATGGCTCTTCGCCCAGGCTTTCTTTCGTCACCGCCAGCGGCGGCTGGGCCGCCTCCTGGCAGAATCGTAGACCGCAACCATGACCCGAATCGCCGTCTTTCACCGCCTGGCCCTGTTGCTTCTGATCGCCAGCACCCTCTGCCCGCCCTCCGCGCCGGCCGCCGCCCAGGAAGGGCCGTGCGGCTTGGTGGACAGCATCCAGTTCCCGATCGAAACCGGCGCGATGGAGCCGGTCTACCGCTTCGGGCTGGCCTCGTCGCGTTACGATGGACGGCTGCACGCCGGTGAAGACTGGTTTGGCGGGCGTGGCAGCAGCTATGGCTCGCCGGTGCGGGCGATCGCCCGCGGGCGCGTCACCTACTCCGCGCCGCTCGGCTGGGGGCTGGACAAAGGCGTGGTCATCCTGGAACACCTGCTGCCCGATGGCACGTGGTGGTACAGCATGTACGGCCACATGGAAGAAGTCGGCGACTACACCTTCCCGACCGTCTACACCTGCGTGGACGCGGGCCAGATCATCGGCGCGATCGGCCGGCCGCGCCCCGCCCCGCACCTCCACTTCGAGATCCGCAACTTCGGCCCGGACTCGCCCGGCCCCGGCTACTGGGGAACCGACCCCACCCTTTCCGGCTGGCGCGAGCCGTCGCGCTTCATCACCAACTGGCAGGCCTGGCTCTCGCCCGCCCACCTGTGGCATGGGGAAGTAACCGACACCGCCGGGCCGCGCTTTCCGGCCATCCAGCGCGAGGACGGTGTCCTGATCGTCTTCGACGACAACCGGCTCAAAGCCCTGACCACCCAGGGCCAGGTGCTGTGGCGCTACATCCTGGGCGACGAGCGCACCATTACCGGCGTGCTGCCCGACCAGGGCGCGATCCTGGTCGTGGATTCGGGCGGGCTGGCCCAGACCTGGAGTCTGGAAGGCGGTTACCTCGACCAGTGGGAACTGGGCCACAACGTCGACTCGCAGCCCGTCCGCTGGGACAACCTGCTGATCATGCACAGCAGCGAGGGAAGCCTGATCGCCTACGACCCGGCACGAACCGAAGTCTGGCGCGCGGACGGAATCCCCCGCCCCACCCGGATGGTTGTCAGCCGCGACCTGCTGGGGGTGGCCGGCGGGCGTAATCTCCTGACTCTGCTCCGCCTGGACGGCCAGATCATCAGCCAGACCACCCTGCGCGGGATGGGCGACCTGGCCCCGGCCCCGGATGGCGGCCTGTACGTCCGCAGCGCCACCGCGCTGTGGCACATCACGCCGGAAGGCCGCTGGCGCTGGCTGAGCGCGGCTCCCTCGGTGCAGGCCAGCACCAGCAGCCTGCTCAGCCTGGCCGATGGGCGCTTCTTCCTGTTCAGCGGCAGCCGCGACCGGCTGCTGCGGGCCTATTCGCCGGAAGGTCAGGTGCTCTGGGAAACTTCGCTCAACGCCTTCGAGGGCCGTCCGTACCTCCTTAGCGAAGGCAGCACCCTGCTCCTGGCCGATGGCTACGGGCACATCGCCACGGTCGGTTTGGACAGCGGCGCGCTGTGCCAGGAGCTGCGCGTGTGGGGCAGCCGCGGCGCGGACGCCTGGGCCGGGATCGGGCCGGACGGCGTGCTGCGCGTGCATATCGCCGACGAGATCGTCGGGCTGGATTGGGGCGTCCTGAGCGCCGGATGCCGCTGAAAGACAATGTTGAATTTTGAATTCTCAATTTTGAATTGGCGGAGCGCGGTCAAGAGAGGCGGCGCGGACAGGGCAAAACGACCAGGCAGCGCCTCCTCCCTTCCCTCGGCTGGCGTGGGGGAAGGGCCGGGGAGGGGGGCGCGCGTGCTACTGGCCGCGATCGGGCTGCTGGCGATCGTCCTCCCTGCTTCCCCGGTCGCCGCCCAGTCGCTCGCCGACTGCGGCGTGGTGGACGAGATCGTCCTGCCCATCGACGGCATCCGCGACGGCGACGACTTCGGCCTGTACCGGGCCAAGTTCGGCGGGCTGCACGTCGGCGTGGACGTGGCCTTCTACCGGCACGGCGCTCCCGTGCGGGCCATCGCCAACGGGCGGGTCACCTACGCCAACCCGGAGGGCTGGGACACCGAAAAGGGCGTGGTCATCGTCGAGCACAACCTGCCCGACGGCAGCCGGGTCTATTCCCTGTACGGCCACATGGAGCCGATCGGGGATTACTTCTTCCCCGGCGTGGGCCAGTGTGTTAAGCCGGGCCAGATCGTGGGCGCGGTGGGCGATCCCAGCCTCAGCGCCCCGCACCTGCACTTCGAAATCCGGGTCATGCTGCCCGACGACGGCGGGCCGGGCTACTGGGACACCAACCCGCTGGAAGCCGGCTGGCTGCATCCGATCGACTTCGTCCGGCTGTGGCAGCTTCGTCTGGCGGGGAATGATGAAGGCGCGGCCTCGCCCTACATCAGCCACGTGACCGGCCTGCACGTCTCCAGCGTGCCGCCCATCGTCGCCGCCGAGGGCGGCCTGATCGTCGCCGACGGCGCCACCCTGGAAGGCACCACCCAGGCCGATGCGACGCCGCTGGGCAGCCTCGCCTGGCGCATGGAGCTGAGCAGCGTCGTGACCGGCATGCTGGCCCTGCCCGACGGCCGGCTGGCCGTCCGCACCGCCGACAACAGCGTGTCCGTGATCCGCGACGGGCGCTACGAAGCCGTCTGGACCCCGGAACTGGCCCTGACCGGCGCCCCAGTCCTGATCGACGCGCCCGCGGCGGACGGCGGCACGACAACGGCCCTGGCCTTCTTCACGGACCAGGGCGCGGTCGCGGCCTACAGCCCGGCGGGCGCGCTGCTGTGGACGACCCCGCCGCTGGGCGGCCAGCTCAACAGCATCGCCACCGCGGCCGGCCGGATCGCGATCGGCACGCGGCCGGTTAGCGAGACGGCCACCCCGGCTTTCCACCTGATCGATTCGAGCGGCCGCCTGCTGTACCAGGTCGCCCCGGCCAACCCGCCCCTGGTGGCCTTCGGCCCGCGCGGCGACTACTACCTGCTGGACGGCCCGACGCTGTACCACATCGCCGCCGACCTGGTCCCCGCCGCGCTGACCCGGCTCCCCCACCCCCCCGGCCGCAGCACAACACTGCTGGCCGACCGGGGCGGGATCTTCGTTTTCCTGGGACTGGAGGAGGGGCTGCTCTACGCCTACGAGTTGGACGGCGCGCCGCGCTGGCAACTCAGCCTGCCGGGGACGCATCGCCAGCCGCCCCTGCTGGCGGCGGGCGGCTGCCTGCTGTATGCCCTCGGCGCGGACGGCGCGCTGTTCGCCCTCGACCTCCAGACCGGGGCGCTGCTCGGCCAGACCCAGCTCTACGCGGGCGGCTCCAGCGGCCAGCCCAACGCCCGCCTGCTGGAAGTCCTGCCGGGGCCGGAGGGCGGCGAGTGGGTGCGCTTCAGCGCGGGCTTCCTGAGCGTGGTCACCCTGGACGGCTACGCCCTGGCCGGGATGGCCCCTGCCTCGTGCACCGCAGGCTAGGCCGTTCGAGCCGCTTCAACTCACCACAGACTGAACCGATTCAACGGATAAACACGGATTCCGAAATCTGTGCTTATCTGTCAAATCCGTGATGTGTTGAATTGAACCGATGGAGGATCGGGCCGCAGGATGATCCTCACTGGCAAAATCGGCCGCAGAGTTTAAGATACAGGGCAGAATATCCTGTGCTGCCCCATCCTTACCTGGAGGAACAAGATCATGGCTCTTGCTGAGAAAGTCGCCTTCAAAGGCTGGCCCAACTGCGCGCGCCTGGCCAACGGCCAGATCGAGTTGATCATCACCCTGGATGTCGGCCCGCGCGTCGCCCGGCTGGGATTCATCGGGGAAGACAACCTGATGGCTGAATACGCCGCCATGCAGGGCAAGACCGGCGGCGACGAGTGGCGCATTTACGGCGGGCACCGCCTGTGGCACGCGCCGGAGGACCCCGTCCGCACCTACGAGCCGGACAACGGCCCGGTCAAGCTGGAGGAACATCCCGGCTTCGTGCGCGTGATCCCCGCCGTGGAAAAGACGACCGGCATCGCCAAGGAAATCGACTTCAGCCTGGACGCCAGCGCCAACCACGTCCACGTCGTCCACCGCCTGCGCAACCACAACCTGTGGGCGGTCGAGCTGGCCCCCTGGGCGCTGTCGGTCATGGCTCCCGGCGGGACGTGCTTCGTCCCCCTGCCGCCGCGCGGCTCGCACGGCGATTCCCTGCTGCCCGCCAACATGATGAGCTTCTGGCCGTATACCAACATGGCCGACCCGCGCTGGTCATGGGGTTACAAGTGGGTGATGCTCCGCCAGGATACCGCCGCGACCACGCCCCAGAAGGTCGGCGTGCAGACGCCCGATGGCTGGGCGGCCTACGCCCGCCAGGGATTCCTGTTCGTCAAGAAGTTCGGCTACCAGCCCGACGCGACCTACCCCGACATGGGCTGCAACTTCGAGACCTACACCAACAACGAGATGATCGAAGTCGAGTCGCTCGGCCCAACCGTGAAGCTCGCCCCCGGCGCTGCCGTCGAGCACGTCGAGGAATGGTACCTGTTCAAGGGCGTGCCTCAGCCGGCCAGCGAAGCCGACATCGAGCGCGACATCCTGCCCGTCGTCAAGGGCGTGATCGGCTAGCCTGCTTCGCGGAAGAGACACGTGGCAAGAGGCAGGGAGGCAAGAAAAAGCGTCCAAGCGGCAAGCAAAATACGGTCACGAGTCACGCTCACGCCGCTGTCTTTTTCCTGCTCTTGACTGACCGCTGAGTGCTGAAAGCTGTTTTTGCCCCCTGGGACGCGCCGCAACCTCCGGCGCGTCCTTCTATTCCCCCGGCTTCGCCAGGCCCGTCACATTCCCGTCCGAGTCGGTCACGTACAGTCCCTTGCTCAAATCCATTACGATGAACTGGTTGCCCCACACATCCTGCACCACCGCGCAGCGGCCAACATCGATGTCGAACGGCGCGACCACGATTGTCCCCCCGGCGGCTTTGATCTGGCGCGCGGCCTCGTCGGCGGACTCCACCAGGAAGTCAACCTCCGGCGGCTGCGGCTCCGTGTGGAGCACGATCTCGGTCGAGGTGTCGGGTAGCTTCAATCCAATCGCGACGTCCGAGCGCCAGGCCAGGGCCAGGCCCAGTTGGTCGCGGTAAAAAGCCAGCCCGGCGTCCAGGTCGGGCACGTACAGCCGGATGCAATCCACAGAGCGCAAAGCGGACGGCAACATCATGCACCTCCCCAGCCTTCCAAACAAAACGCGCCGAGCACCCCGGCGCAGTCTCCTGATTACTGTTGACTGACGACTGTCGACTCTCTCACCGCCAGGGATCGCCCTGGGGCACGAACTCCGCGTCCAGGCCCAGGTCGTGGAACCAACCGGGCATCTGATCGCGCAAGACAGGCACCTCGGTCGCGTACGGCGAGACGCCGAGCAGATTCATGCGCAGCTTGCCGACCAGGCGCAGGAACGCCGTCCGCCGTTCGCGGGAGACATCGCTGTCGGTGTAATGCCACCACACCCCGGTCACATAGGTATCACAGCCCAGCCCGGCCGCCTCCTCGATCAGGCCCGGATCGCCGCCCGGCCCCGGCACGACCGCCACTCGATGGACGGGCAGGCCGTCGTGGCGAACCTGGTCGTAGCGCAGGTAGGAGACGTCGGTCACCTTGGCCAGCCGGGCCGCAAACGCCTGGAAACCGATCTCCTTGCCGACCAGACCGTGCACCGCCCCCAGGCCGCCGAAGTGCGGCGAGAAGCGCACCTGTTCGCGCAGGTTGAGTTGGTTGGCCAGCGCGGTCGGCGAGGAAATCTCCGGGTGGCAGTCCAGCGGCGCATGGCAGACATAGTAGCTGATGCTGTGTTCCTTGAGTTCCTCAAGCTGCTCGGCAGGAATGGGCATGTAACCCCGCCCGTTGACCTCGAAATCGAGCGGGTAATGGGCGAAGATCAGCGCGCCCGGCGCGCCGCAAGCCACCTCGCGGGCGATGATCGTATCCAGCACGTCGCGCCCCGGATAGACCACCAGGTAGACGTTTTCGATCTTGCGGGTGTTGTCCAGCATCAGGCCGTTCCACGGCCCCTCCGCGAAGCCCGGCACACCGAACTCCTGGAGCATCCGGAAGCCGGAATCATTCAGCAAGAGCCGCCAGAATGACGCCTCGTTGTATGTCTCGATGGAAAAAAACGTGTCCAGACGATTGACCAGTTCAGCCTGCTGCATGATAAGCGCCCCCCTTGAGCTGCGCCTGCTGATAGTGGCGCGCTTCCTCGCGAACAAACTCGATCGCCGCGGCCACCGTCGCATCCGGCTGCGCCCCATCGCAGCCCAATGCGGGCAGAACTTCGACCGTGTGGGGCCGCCCGGCCCCGTCTTCCCAGGCAACCAGCGCCCGGCCCAGCGCGGGTTGTCCCCAGATGTCCGGTGGTGGAGCCAGCCACATTGTCCGTGACTCAGGCTCCCACCGGGGAGTCATCCCTGTTTCAAGTACGCCAATGCTCAGATCGGCCCCGGCCACGCGTCCCAGACTGACCGACCACGGCCCAACTCGCCACGTAGTCTGACCCGCCAGCCCGGCGACCGGGCCCGCCAGAGCCAGCGTCACCCGCGCGCGCAGGCGATCCAGCGCCTCAGCGCCGAGCGCCGCGCCGTCGGCGGCCGTCAGCCACGCCGCGGCGCAGCCCACCGCTTCCAGCGCCATCAGCCCGGCCCGCCGCGGGTGGGGCTCTGCCCCCCCCTGCGCTTGGGGGGCGTCTCCGGAAAGTCAACCCCCCCCCCCGCCCCCCCCCGGCCCCCCGCGCCCCCAACCCGACGAGCAAGATGGCCCGCCGCCGCGCGCGCGAGCTCGCGCT
>CAZHMJ010000243.1:0-7720 GCA_964533805.1 uncultured Anaerolineae bacterium
GCACCGATGTCAGCAAGCAAACGGCCGACATGGTGCTCACCGATGACAACTATGCCAGAATCGTCGCCGCTGTCGAAGAAGGCCGCGTCATCTACGCTAACATCCGCAAGTTCGTCTACTATCTGGTCTCGTGCAATATCGGCGAGATCTTGATCATCTTCCTGTCCATGATCGCGGGGCTGCCACTGCCACTGCTGCCCATCCACCTCCTGTGGCTGAACCTGGTCACGGACGGCGCACCCGCCCTGGCACTGGCGATGGAACACAAAGAGCCGGACATCATGCGGATCAAGCCCCGCCCGGCCCAAGAACCGATCATCACCCGCGATCTGTGGCTGCTCACGGGCATCCAGGCTACGGTCGAAACCTTCGCCACGCTGGCCGCATTTGTCATCAGCCTGAATACGCTGGAGACGAACCCGTCCAATCCGCTGCTCTCGCAGACCATCGCTTTCACTACCCTGGTCGTGGCCGAACTGCTGCGCGCCTTCACCGCACGCTCGGAACGTTTCAACCTCTGGCAAATCGGTCTGCTGACCAATCGCTGGATGGCCTATGCGGTTGCCGCCTCGCTCATTCTGATGCTTGGGGTGATTTACCTGCCCTTCCTGCAACCTGTGTTCAGCACCATCCCGCTGAGCCTGGAAAACTGGCTGATGCTGCTCCCCTTCACCCTGCTGCCCTCCGCTGCCGCCGAGATCGCCAAATTCTTCCTGCGCCGACGCGGCTACGCCACGACAGATGCATGACCTCGCAGACAACAACAGCGCGCCGTTCTGGGAACGGCGCGCTGTTGTTTCGGAGCCTACATCGGATAGGCGTTCTTACAGGCGGACCACCTCGCCACAGTATTCGCAGGCAATCTGGCTCGTGGTGCGCGTGATTGGCGTGGTGAACGGCGCACCGCACGAAGGGCAGGCCGCCGGGGCGCTCTTCACGCGTTCCAGCACATCCGGCGCGATCTGAACGGCGCGTTCCTGATCGATCTCCCCGCCTTTGGCCCGCTCGACCTGTTGGGCGTACCAGGTGGCGTTAACGCCACCTTTAACTTCCAGCGTGGTCGGACTGCCGGGGCCACCCGACGAGAATTCGAACGTCACCATGTCCTTGCCGCCAAAGAGGCCCTTCTTCTCCGAGGTCACCTTGCTGATGGCCCCCAGGGCAACCTCCCATTCGATCCCCTGGACTTTCTTACCGCCAAAGCCCAGGAAACCGCCTTCTTTCTCTTTACGCTCGAAGATCAGGCGTTGATCCGTGAGGTACAGAATCCCGTCCGGATCATCCTTCCCTTTGCCGGACTTGACCCATTCCGCCTTAGCGACAATGTAGATCGACTCCGTCGCGCCAAGCTGGAAGCCGGCCTCGTCCATCATGTCCATATACCAGTTGAACTTGCTCAACTTCTGCCGGATCTCGTTGAGTTCCTTGTCCAGACTACCATACAGACCGGAGATCCGCTCCTCGGCCTGTTTGATCTCGCTCTCCAGATTGGGCAACAGCCCTTGCACCTGGGCCACGAGCTGGCGAACCGCATCTTCGCGCCCGCCGGGAGTCGCCAGCCGCGTCAGGTAGGGATCGACCTTGCTGACGGCCTGACGCAGCCGGTCGGTCTCGATCTGTACCTGGGCCTCGATCTGGCTGCGGATATCCGCCCACTGCGCCTTAATGGTCTCAGTCCGGGCGCCCAGGTAACCGGCAAACACATAGCCTCGCTCACGTAGCTTTTCGATGTCCCCCGGCAACCCGGTGATACTGGTCGCCAGATCGCCCAGCTTGCGTGTCGCGTCGGTCATGGCCGCGCGCTCGCGCAGACTTCTGAACTCACCCTGCACCCGACTGACTAACTGCGCTAGATCGACTTGCTCACTCATGGAAAGCTCCTTTTGGGGACGGCACGTACAGACTCACACTCTACGTTCCGGCAACGGCCAAATCAGGCACCATGCCCGACACGGGATCGGAGATAGGCTTCCATGAATTCATCCAGGCGTCCGTCCAAGACTGCGGCCGTATTCCCGGTTTCGTAGTCGGTGCGGTGATCTTTCACGAGTTGGTACGGGTGCAAGACATAAGAGCGAATCTGGTTGCCCCACTCGGCCCCCACATGCTCGCCCTTGAGTGCCGCGAGTTCCGCTTCCTTCTTCTCGCGCTCAAGCGCGAACAGTCTCGCCTTCAGGATTTGCAGGGCGCGTTCTTTGTTCTGCGTCTGGCTGCGCTCGTTCTGGCAAGACACCACGACTCCGGTCGGCATATGTGTGATCCGGATCGCGGTCTCGTTCTTCTGTACGTTCTGACCGCCCGCCCCACTGGAGCGAAACGTGTCGATTTGCAGGTCCTTTTCGTCGATCTCGATATCGATCTCGCCCTGGATATCAGGCCAGACTTCGACCAGCACGAAGGACGTGTGCCGCCGGTTGGCCGCGTCAAAGGGACTCAGGCGAACCAGCCGGTGGACGCCGCGCTCGGAACGCAGGTACCCATACGCATAGTCGCCGGAGATACTGATCGTGCAACTCTTGATTCCGGCTTCATCCCCGTCCATCTGGCTGATAATCTCGACCTTGAAGCCGCGCTGCTCCGCCCAGCGCAAATACATCCGCTGGAGCATCTGCGCCCAGTCTTGCGAATCCGTGCCACCCGCTCCCGAATGAATGGCAAGAACCGCATCCTGAGAATCATACGGGCCAGACAGAAGCGCCTGGAACGACAATCGCTCGACCGTCTCGGCCAACCGATCCGTCTCGGCGGTCAGATCGTCCTCAAGGCTCGCATCGCCCAGTTCAGCCAGTTCGAGGGTGTCGTCGATCTGGTGGATCACGTCATTCCAGCGCGTGACGCCATCCCGCAGGCGCGCCAGCTGGCGCATGACGCGCTGGGCGTTATTGGCATCGTTCCAGAAGTCCGCCGTGGCGGAGAGCGCTTCAAGCTGCTCGATCTGCCGCTCGTCGTTCGCGACGTCAAAGACGCTCCATGAGATGAGCGATCGTTTCCCGAAGTTCATTCAACCGGCTGACCAGGAGTTCCATGATTCCAACCCTTTCTCAGGTCGAAGAACTGAGCCAACTGCCTGGCTCAGTGATTGTTGTCCTCAAACAGGCCATCCACGAATTGCTCAGGATCGAAAAAGAGCAGATCGTGAATCGCTTCGCCGACCCCGATATAGTGGATCGGCAGTTTCAATTCCTCGTGGATGGCAAAGACCATCCCGCCCTTGGCGGTGCTATCCAGCTTGGTCACGATGGTTCCGGTCACTGCGACCGATTCCTGAAAGTGGCGGGCCTGGATCAGCGCGTTCTGCCCTGTCGTGCCATCCAGCACCAGCAGGGTCTCGTGCGGCGCGTCCGGGACGACTTTCTGGATCACGCCCCGAATCTTGGCCAGTTCTTCCATCAGGTTGAACTTGGTATGCAGCCGCCCCGCCGTGTCGACAATCAGGATATCGTGCCCACGCGATACGGCCGCCTTAACCGCATCATAGACCACGGCCCCCGGATCGGCATTGGGCGTCCCGGCGATCACCGGCACGCCGGCCCGCTCGCCCCACAACTGGAGTTGTTCGATCGCGGCCGCGCGGAATGTATCCCCCGCCGCGATCACGGGATTGCGCCCGGCGTTCTTGAGCCGGTACGCCAGCTTACCAATGGAAGTCGTCTTGCCGCTGCCATTCACCCCGACGATGAAAATAACGGAGAGCGTCCGGCCACTGATGTTCATCGGCGGCGGATCGCCCAGCAGCGCGATCAGTTCCTTTTTGAGCGCGTTCTGAAGCTGGTTCTGCCGGGTAATACCCTCCCGCCGCACCCGCGCCCGCATATTCTCCACGAGTCTGAGCGTGGTCTCAACCCCAACATCAGCCTGAATCAACAGGCCTTCAAGCTCGTCCCAGACATCGTCATTGATTTCTGTGGCACCCAGAGTTTGCGCGATTCGCCCGAAAAAGGACTGCCTGGTCCGCGCCAATCCGTTTCGCAATGAGTCCAAAGATCGTTCTCCTTCACATCACGCCCAGACCCGAAAAGTATACCAGACCCACCAGCCTCAGCCAAGACGGGGTCGGGCGCGCTATAATACCCCTCTGCAACACGCCGCTTTTGATCGGACTTGAGAGGTCTCGTGGCTTCAAAAAACAGGTTGGACATGCTGCAAAACCGCATTGGCATCCACTTCGGGGATATCACGCTGCTCGAACGCGCCCTGACCCACCGGAGTTACGTCAACGAACACCTGGAACATCACCTGGAAGACAATGAACGCCTGGAGTTCCTGGGAGATGCTGTCCTGGATTTCGTGGCCGGGGACTGGCTGTATCACCGTTTCCCGGAAATGCATGAAGGTCGTTTGACCCGGCTGCGCGCCGCCCTGGTGAGAACGGAAACGCTCGCTGATTTCGCCGCGCGCTGCGACCTGGGACAGGCCCTCCGCCTTGGGCGCGGCGAGGACGACAGCGGCGGGCGCGATCGACAGGCCAACCTGTGCCGCGGATTCGAGGCGCTCATCGGAGCGGTTTACCTCGATCAGAGCCTGGATGCCGTCCGGACCTTCGTCCTGCCCTTTTTCGAGCAGGCGTTGGCCGCCATCCTCGCCAGTGAGAGTGACAAGGATGCCAAGAGTCTGCTCCAGGAGTGGAGCCAGGCCGCCCTCGGCCTGACCCCAGCCTATCGCACGGTCGATGCCAGCGGCCCCGACCATGCCAAGGAATTCACCGTGGATGTTCTGATTGGTGAGCGCGTCTACGGCCGGGGCAGCGGGCGCACCAAACAGGCCGCCGCCCAGGACGCCGCCCAGACCGCCCTGGCTTACATCCGGCGCCATCACCTGGATTTCCCGAAATAGTCTATTCCAGGTTCAGTTCCACGACAGCCATCCGGTGATCCGATGCATCCCGTTCCAGGACGGCCCGCCCGGTGGGTAGAATGTTGCGCAGCCACAGGTAGTCGAATCGGACCTGGATGCTGTCTCCGCGTAGCAGGGTGGCGGAGCGCTCCAGAGGCATGCCGTCGAAGGGATCACTGAACCCGGTCTGGTTGACGAGCTGGTAGAGCTCCGAATCCGGCGTGTTGTTGAACGTGCCGCCCAACACCACTCGGCTGACCACACCACCAGGATGGTTGGCCGCGATCAGAGCCAGCACCTCTTGAATCTGCTGCCACTGATCCTGTTCCTGATCGTCCAGACGGGATTCCTCCTGTGCGAACAGCAACCCCAGCCAGGTGTTGTAAATGTCCAGGGCTTCTTCGTCAGGCCGCACCTGCACGCGCTGGACGCCGGTCTGCATCCCCCGGCTGGTGAGCAGCGCCCCCTCGGAGAGCGTGATCGGCACGCGAGACAGCACGGCCAGCCCTTGCAGGTGCTCGTTAGTCGCCAGGTAGCGTACATCCATCCCCAGGCGACGGCCCAGCCACAGCGCCTGGTCGACCCCGAAGGACACCAACCGGCCCGCATCGACTTCCTGGAGCAGCACGACATCTGCGCCACTTTCCCAGATCGTATCGGCCAGTCCGGTCAGGTCGTAGTCGAAGTACAGGCTATACCCGCCATGCAGGTTGTACGTCCCCACACGGACCCGATCCCCGCCCGAATACCCGGAGACAGGAACCGGTCCGGCAAGAACGGCGACCAGTCCGGCCGCCAGCACGGTAGCGACCACGCCGGCAAGAGTCTCAATCCCGGTGCCCCTGCGCCAGGGTGCGCGCCGCGCCGCATCCATCAGAGGAACAGCGGACAGCAGGACCGCGACGACCATCACACCCAGCCCCAACCCACGCAGACTGCGCAGGATGCCGCTGAGCCAGTCCAACCCGCCGCTGAAATCCCGCACAAACGCATATTCGTACGTGAAGAAGTCGCCGCCAAAGAGGAGCGCAAGAACAATCGCGCCCAGCATCAAGGCAGGCCCGGTCATGTCGCGCTGGTCCTTCCCCACAGGCCGGGCAATCCACCAGAACAGCAGGACAACCATGCTCTGCGCAATCAGCAGCGCCACAAGCGCCACGACCCCGCCGAGCCGGTTCCCAAGCACCAGCAGCAGGCAAACCAGCAGCAGCCAGAACCAGCCGCGCCACTGGGCATCAACCAGGGATAAGGCCTGGCGCGCCGTCTCGCGCACCTCGGGGATCAAGGGCAGCGCCGTGAGCGCGATCAGCAAGGGCGCGACCCAGGCGTAATCGATGCCCGTCCAACGAGCCACGGCCGCCGGAGTCGCCAGCAGGGCAAGTTCCAGGAAGAGCAACCCGCCTAGGGCGATCCCGCCTCCCAGGCCGATCCCCGAATAGGCGATTCCATCCTTGAGCGGCGGGTTGCGCCGGGATGCCGTCCGCAGCACCGCAATCGCGAACAACCCGATCGAAATCATCGTCTGCGGATTTAGAAATGCCTCCGACCACGTCAGATCGAAGGTCTGCCCATAGGCGCGCACGATCTGGTCGATTACGAATCCTAGGGTCAGCGTGATCGCCAGGCGTCCCGGCTGCTGCCGAGCCAGCGCCGCCAGATAGAGCAACCCGCCAGACACAACCATCGCCGCCCCCAACACCCCGATGGGAGGGGTTTCGAGGGTCATGAATACACGACCGACCGCAACCAGGGTCACGGTGATCACAAACGCGACCGAGCGCCGCGCGAGCAGGAATGCAAACAACGGCACCAGGATTGCCACCGCGACAATCCCCACTTCGATCTGGGCATCGGCTGGAAGCACCACGCCCGGCACGGTTGGGCCGGGATCGCCCAGCCGAAGAACAATGTCCGCGCTGGATACATGCGCGTACAGCATACCCAGCAGGTAGCGCAGCGCCTGGACAAAAAACCACCCTACCGCTGCCGCTTCCACGATCCACGTCGCGCGCCAGAATGCCTCTCGACGGAGCATAAGCTTTCCCCAATTCCTTGATGCTCAGGCGTAGCTTCCCAGGCCCATCCAGATGGAACCCACTGCCTGTCCATTATCCACGATCCGCTGGCTTTGCGCACCTCGTGATCCCTGCCCGATGAGACGCACAGTGGAGAGAAATCGTGAAAGGCACGTTGTTCCCAAATCGCAGGAAGTCAGGCTATAATGACCCAACTCTGGAGGAGGAAGACGCAATGGACCCTGTCGACATTCTGCTCACTGGCGGCGTCGTCGTCACCATGAATCAGGCCTATGATGTATTCTCCCCTGGCGCTGTTGCCATCCAGGGGAGGGATATCGTCGCGGTCGGCCCGGCGGAGACAATCGCGGCGCGCTACAAACCTGCCACAACCATCGACTGCACCGGCAGCTTTGTGCTTCCCGGCCTGGTCAATGCCCACACCCACCTGCCCATGACCCTGCTGCGCGGTCTGGCGGACGATCTGCGCCTGGACGTGTGGCTCATGGGCTACATGATGCCGGTCGAGCGTGAGTTTGTCAGTCCGGACTTTTGCTATCAGGGCACACTGCTGGCCTGCGCGGAGATGATCCGCTCTGGCACGACCCTAATGGCGGATATGTACTACTACGAGGCCGAGATCGCGCGGGCCGTCGCGGAAGCCGGGCTGCGCGGTGTGCTGGGCGAATCGGTGCTCAAATTTCCATCCCCTGACGCCGAAAGCTACGACGCAAGCCTGGCCTATACCCGCCAGTTCATCGAGGCCTGGAAGGGGCACCCGCTGATCACCCCCGCGGTCGCGCCGCACGCACCCTACACCAATACGGCCGAGATTCTGCGTGCCTGCACCGAACTGGCGAAGGAATTCGACG
>CAZHMJ010000244.1:0-7685 GCA_964533805.1 uncultured Anaerolineae bacterium
ATATAATTGTCGTGATACTTAATATGATCGAGACAGAACCAGTTCCAATGATCATCCGGGCGTCTTCCGCCGCAAAAGGGAAGAACGCTGCGATCCGCCCCACCTCATCGATGGTGAACGTCAGGCCTGGATCGTCAGGGAACAGACGGAGTGCATTGTAGCGAACGTGACGCGCTTCGAGAATGGGGGGGACCTCCATCGCCAGCGTCACCCCCGGTTCGATCCCCAGGAAACACGCCGCCTGACAACTCGGATCGCTCAGGAACCACCGCAAATCGGCGGGCGTCGCCTCCTCGGAAACGGCGGGCGCGGTCGGAGTCGGTGTGGTGGTAGGGGTCTGATCAGGGCCAGCTTGAGCAATAGGAATTGTAGGTGCTGGAGTAGCAGGTGCTATTGCACAATCATGCCCGAAAAATATCCCACAGGTAGTTTCTTGTAAATTCTCATAATTAGGTGGTGTGCTCAAAAAATAATCTGACACGACTTGCTGGGTTCCAATCTCAACCCAAACAACTGTACTTGGAGCATCAGCATATAGCAAAAATGACATTTGAAGAGGGGGATATACAAGCCGTAGTGAATCACGTTCGCTATCGCCCCAAATCATGGCTTCTGGTGCCCCATATGTTGATACCACCTCTTCCAATGTCACGTTTTTTACTGTCAGTTTTATTAGACCCACAATACTATTTGAAAAACCTATGACAACTCCTCTGGGGCCATATTGTTCGGTATTTACCGGTAAAAAACCTTCTTCTAGTATTTCTACCCAATATTCCCCGTTTTCCTCACCTGTTCCTACAGGAGGAAGACTAGCGGGCGAAAGTTCATAATTAAGTGCGTTGTTTGCAAGAATTTCTTGTACTTCCTGTTGGGTTGTAATACCTGGCTCAATCCCCAGCCAGCAGGAGGGCGTCTCACACCCCAGATCGTTGAACACATACCGCAGGTCGGCGGGAGTCGCGTCCTCGGCGACGGCGGGCGCGGTCGGACTCGGCGCGGTGGTTGGTTCAGATGGAGTAGCGGTCGTAATGGAACATATCTCGACAGGCTCTATACAAGGTTCTAGCTGTTCATATGAATTGTGTATCCTGTCTCTTATGTTCGTCTCGGTCATTAGCATGGCATCAATAACACTAGAGGTATCCTTAAGAACATCGAATTGCAGCCCACGTTGTGGATAGGTTAATACCACGATCACTCCTGTATCTAGTATTCGCTCAGGAGCACCATATGAGGACAGTACATCAGCGATAGTAACACCATCCAAATTGATGAATAGCTTATCGACAATCCCATCTCGGATATCTACCACAACCCTTTCCGAGGTTATGCTAGAATCACCCGGAACAAATTTGTATATAGACCATATGCTCCATGGCTCACTACTATATGAGATGTTTAGTGTAGTCAAAATCGATAGGAGTTCATCCTCTGTTGTAACGCCCGGCTCGATCCCCAGGAAACACGCCGCCTGACAACCCGGATCGCTCAGGAACCGCCTCAGGTCGGCAGGCGTCGCGTCACCATCCCCCTGCCCGGCCGCCGGGATCGCCCCACAGGCCAGCGCCAGTACCACAACCCACACCATCCACCGGATGCGCATCATCTCCCCCCTACTCCCCTGCCCCGTCGAGCGCCTTTTGCGTGATCGCGGCCAATCGATCGTGGAGGGGAGCGCTGCTGGCGAGGATTTCGCGGTCGCGCAGGGTCCAGGGGCCGCCGTCCGGGCGGCTGACCGCCCCGCCCGCCTCGCGGATCAGCAGCACGCCCGCCGCGCAGTCCCAGGGGCGCAGGGTCAGGTGGACGTAGGCGTCCAGCCAGCCCGCCGCCACGTAGGCCAGGGCCAGGGCCGCCGCCCCCGAGGAGCGCACCGTCCGGCACTCGGTCGCCAGCGCGTTGAAGATCGCCAGGCTCTTGCGCCGGGTGGTCACGGCCCGCGCCAGCCCGGTCTCCAGCACGGCCTCGGCCAGGTCGGCCTGGCGGGCGACATGCACCGGCTGGCCGTTGAGTCTCGCCCCGCCCCCCCGCGCCGCCGCGAACATCTGGCCGCGCAACGGGTCGTAGATCGCCCCGGCGACCACCTCCAGCCCTTCCAGGACGGCCACGGTCACGCAAAAGTGCGGGATGCCCCGGCTGTAGTTGGTCGTGCCGTCCAGTGGATCGGTCATCCACCACAGCCCGGCGGGCGGCTCCCAGTCGGCGATCGCGTGGCCGAAGTCGTTCTCCTCGCTGACGATCAGCGCGTCCGGCGCGTGGGCGTGGATCGCGGCGAAGATCGCCGCCTGGGCGGCATAGTCGGCATCGGTCACGTCGTCGCGGAAGCCCTTGCTGGTCACGGCGCGCGGCCGGTCGCGCAGGGCGACCAGCGCCTCGCCGCCGGCGCGGGCGGCCTCGATCACGGTCTGGGTCAGGGGGTAGGACATGGGAACCTCGCTCTTGGCTGTTGGCTCTTGGCTAAAAGCCAAAGGCTAATAGCCAACAGCCGCCGCAAACAACGCCGGGGCGTTCGGGCGAACGCCCCGGCATCCATTCTATGCGTAGTCGAGAAGGCGGGCCAACTTAGCCCTTCAGCCCGGTCGTGGCGATGCCTTCCGTGAACTGCTTCTGGGTGAAGAAGTACACGACCAGCACCGGCAGCAGCGAGATCACCGCCCCGGCCTGCATCAGGTGCAGCTCGACGTTGTTGTCCTGCTGGAAGGCATACAGGCCGTACGAGATCGGCCGCCAGTCCGCCGACTGCGTGACCAGGATCGGCCAGTCCAGGGCGTTCCACGAGGCCAGGAACGTGAACAGCACGATCGTCACGATCGAGGCCCGCGAGATCGGCACGACCACCTGGAACAGGAAGCGGGTGTGTCCGGCCCCGTCGATCTGAGCCGCGTCGTACAACTCGTCCGGGATCTGGCGGAAGAACTGGCGCAGCAGGAAGATGCCGAACGTGCTCGCCAGGAAGGGCACCACCAGCCCGAACCAGCCGTCAATCCAGCGCAGGCCGAGCGTCGTGGCAATCTGGGTCAGGCCGACGCTGGCATAGAAGTTGTTGAAGGCCTCGTTGAGATTGACCACGGTCAGGTAGTTCGGGATCAGGATGATCGTCGACGGGATGAACAGGGTCATCAGGAACATCCCGAACAGCAGGTCGCGGCCGGGGAAGGTCATCCGGGCGAAGGCGTAAGCGGCCAGGATCGAGAAGAGCGTCTGGCCGATCACCTGGAGCGCGGTCATGATCACGCTGTTGAAGAAGTAGCGCCCGAAATTGGCCTCGTCCCAGGCGCGCAGGTAGTTGACCACCCCGCCGCGCAGCACGGTCGTCTCGTTGATGACCCAGTACGAGTCGCGGTCCTTGGCGTATTCGTAGGCGGTCATGTTCAGGTCCTGCTCGCGGATCGAGTCCGTCGGCTTGACGAAGCTGGGCATGACTTCCCGCAGGGTGGTGTTCATCTCCTCCGGCGTGTAGTTGAAGGTCTCGATCAGCGCCTGGCTGGTGATGAACTGCCCGGAGGCGGTTTCGCCCAGGGTCATCAGCGACACGCTGACCATCCACAGAAACGGCACGATCGAGACCAGCGCGCCGAAGGTCATGATGATATAGGCCACGACGCGGAAGAGATCGGTCTGCACCGGGCGACGCGCCTCGCCCGCCGCGATTTTGGGCGTTGGGGCCAGATCAGCCATAGAACACCCTCCCCTTCGAAGCCTCATTCTGGACCAGGGTCAGGATGAGGATGATCCCGAACAGGACAAACGCCAGCGCGGAGGCATAGCCCCACTGGTTGAACTGCCAGAACTGGACGAAGATGTACACGCTGGCCGTATCGGCCGTGCCGCGCGCCGCCGCCTGGCGCATCACGTACACGTGGGTGAAGGCCCGGAACGTGCCGGTGATGCCCAGAATGGTCAGGAAGAAGGTCGTCGGCGAGAGCAGCGGGAAGGTGATCTTGCGGAAGGCCGCCCAGCGCCCCGCCCCGTCCACCTTGGCCGCCTCGTACAGCTCGCCGGGGATGGCCCCCAGCCCGGCCAGGAAGATCACGGCGTTGTACCCGGCGAAGACCCAGATGCTGTACAGCACGACCGAGACCAGGGCCAGGCTCGGCCCGACCAGGAAGTCGGGGAGCTGCGTCCCCGGCCCGGCGATCAGATCGGCGATGATCTGGAACACCCCCCTGGATTCGTGCAGCCAGTTCTGGGCCGGGATTCCGAACAGGTCCAGCGCCCGGTTAGCCAGGCTGTAATCGCGGGAGGAGAACATGATCGAGAACACGGTCGCCGTCGCCACGGTCGGCGCGACGTAGGGCATGAAATAAATCACCCGGTACAGCGACTTGCCGACGGTGATCTCGTAGAACATCAGGTAAGCCAGGAAAATACCCAGGAAAAGCTGGACCGGGACCGTGCCCATCGCGTAGGCCGTGGTGATGACCAGCGAGCCGTAATACGCCGGGTCGCCGGAAGCCATGGCCTGCGGCAGCTCGCCAAGCAGCAGCCAGCCGCCCACCGCCAGCAGGATCGCCAGCATCAGGAACCCGCCCGTGCCTATCCCGGTCTCGCGCTGGCTCGCGCCGCGCCACACCCGGTAAGCGACAAACATCAGCAACGCGCCGACCGCGACCGAGATGATTTGCGGCCACATCACCAGGGTATTGGCCAGGGAGCTGCCGCTCAGGTTGCCGTACTGGCTGCGGTAGTCGCTGCGCTCCAGCCCGGTGATCTCCTGCCCCACCGCCTCGACATCGCCCCGCGCGAAATCACGCACCGCGTTGGCCGCGGTCTGGTCGAACTGGAAAGCCGAGATCAGGTAGACGACCATTGCGCCGACCACGATCCACAGGGCCACCACGCCGAGGCGCAGCACGCCGCGCAGGGTATCGCGGGCGTAATCATCCGCGATGCGGCGCAGCCACCTGCGCAGCCCCCAGATTCCGGCCAGGGCCAGGCCCAGCACGGCGGCCCCGGTCATCTGGTCTTCCAGCGTAGGCAGGTAAACATCCGGGGCCAGCTTGCGCACGATCTGGAACGGCATGCTGGAGTCGCCGGTGATCTCGGCGATCGTGAACAGGAACAGGCCTACGCCCAGGAGCAGGAACAGCCAGCCCTGCCACAGGTGCAGGCCGAGCTTACCGGTGGCATGGCCGCCCGTCTGGCCTGAGGCCCAGCGATAGACCAGCCCGCCAGCCACCAGCAGGGCCAGGCCGATCAGCAGCACGTCCGTGGTCTGGGCGGCAAAACCCGCCGCGAACGCAACGGAGCCTGCCGCCAGGATCAGCGCCGCCGCCGCGAATGGCACGATTGGTACGGTCACGCCATGCGCGCGCGCGTCGTCCAGCTCGGTTTCAATTTTGCGCAGCGCGATATAACTTCCATAAAAGAACAGGATACATAACAAAAAGGCCAGCACATACGCGACATTCCCCAGAGCGCGCACGTACTGGTCCAGGCCGAGAAAACTGTGGCTCCTGGCCCGCCACTGGTGCAGGCTGACGAAGAAGCCAAAAATCACCGGCCAGATGCCAAACACAAACGTGATGATGGTCGCCGGGGCGACGAACACCAGCGCCAGGATGGATTCCTGGCGTCTGCGCCGTCGTTTCCCCTGCGTCAGCTCCTTATCCAACTGCGCGCGAGACGCGGTGGTCATAGGCATTCCCCTCAATTCCGCCGAAGCTGGCACCATTGTAAAGCGAAGCCCGGCAATCGCCAAACGTCCCGCGCCGGATTTTCGGTTAAGGTTGTGTGATCACCACGCCATCGAATCGCCCGCGCGGTCTCAGAGCGGGGGCAAGTCATTCGCCAGCGCCGCGCCTTGTACGGACAGGACACCGCCCCATCCCTACACCCGTCTTCTCTGGCCTCTTGTCTCTGTGCCTCTTGCCTCGTTTTCTATGGCCTCGGCGCAGCTCCGCTGCGCTCCTTGCATCGCCGGGCAGTTCGGTGTACGCTCCCCGCTATGAACACCAGAGAAACCCACGCCACCATTGAGCGCATCCGCCACCTCTCCAAGGACCTCCAGCGGATCGACCTGGGCCTGCCCAAGGACCTCGCCCGGCTGAAGCCCGGCCAATCCCTGCTGGCCCGGCCCGGCCAGGGCTGGGACCCCTATCTGGCCGAGAACTGGATTCCGGTCGCGCTGGACAAGCATATCGTGACCGTCGAGCGCCCGGCCGGGGTGAATTACCTGCCCGGCCAGGCCGTGACCCTGCTGGGGCCGGTGGGCGCCCCCTTCCCGATGCGGCCCGGCATGCGCAGCCTGCTCCTGATGGCGCTGGATACAGCCCCGACGCCGCTCATCCTCCTGACCAGCCTGGCCGTGCACCTCAAGATCGGCGTCACGCTCGTCCTCGGCGGGCGCGCCAGGGAATACCCGGTCAAGGTGCTGCCGCCTGAGGTCGAAGTGGTGGAAGGCGACCTGGATCACGGCTGGCCCAACCAGGTGACAACGGTCGGCTGGGCCGACCAGGTGATCGCGGTTGCCCATCCAAGCTACCGCCACCAGGTTTACCCGGCCCTGCTGGGCAAGCTGCGCGAACTCCGGGCGGATATCCCCAAGCACTTCGCGTTGGGCATCTTCGACCTGCCCATGCCGTGCGGAGTCGGGGCGTGCGGCGGCTGCGGCGTGGCCTGCAAAGACGGCGAAGACCGGCTGGTGTGCCTCAGCGGCCCGGCCCTGGACCTGGAAGAAGTCAGTTTCGGATGAGCCTGCAAAGCGTGTTGGGAGTGTTCGCCCACCCGGATGACGAGACGATCATGGCCGGTGGGACGCTGGCCTGCCTGGGCGCGCGCGGCCTGACGACTCACGTCGCCAGCGCCACCCGCGGCGAAGGCGGCGAGGCGGGCCAGCCGCCCGTCGTGGCCGACCGGCGCGCGCTTGGCCCGGCTCGCGAGGCCGAGCTGCGCTGCGCGCTGGAGGCGCTGGGCGTCACCGGGCTGACCCTGCTGGGCTACGTCGATCCGGACATCGGCCCGGACGACATGCTCGGCCCCTTCGAGGCGGATTTCGAGGTGCTGGTCGGCCAGATCGCGGATGTGATCCGGGCGACGCGGGCTGGAGTCGTGCTGACCCACGGCCCGGACGGCGAATACGGCCATCCGGCCCACAGGCTGACCCATCGGGCAGTTTTTGAAGCCGTGTCGCGCCGCACGCCGGATGTCCTGCTGTATTCGGTCATGGCCCGTCCGCCGGAGAACGTCCCCGGCCACGACGACCGGCTGTGGAATACCAGCCGCCCGGCCCACCTGGTGCTCGATATCACCCCCTGGGCCGAGGCCAAGATCGCGGCGATGGAATGCCACGTCTCGCAGCACGCCCTGTTCAAGCGCCGCCGCAACCTGCAAACCGTGCGCGAGGCCCTGCGCGCGACCGAGACGTTCCACCGCGAGTGGCCCGCCACCAATGGCGCGCCGCCCGATGATGATTTCGCGGCGATTCTGGTCGCGGCGGGAGCCGTCGCCGTGACCGGGGGATAGAGACGGCAATGGAGGGACGTGCCGATGCTCCGCATCGACGCGAACCGCCCAATGAGGTCAAAACCGATGGGTTTTGCGGAACGCCGTGCTCAAACGGCCAACCAGAAGGAAAAGCGCGTCCGGCGGCATTGGGGGATTGACGCGCGACGGACGGGGCAGTGCCCCATCCCTACAAAAATGTGATCGCTTTGGAACCCTTATCTTGACACCTGTTGGGCAGA
>CAZHMJ010000245.1:0-7659 GCA_964533805.1 uncultured Anaerolineae bacterium
GTCAACCGGCCCCGAAGAAATGTTGAATTTTGAATGCTCAATTTTGAATTAAAAACAGGGGGATTTTGTTTCAATTCAAAATTCAAAATTAAGAATTCAGCATTGCCTGTAAAAAGGGGATGGCCCGCCTTTGCATCCCTCAATATGAGAGGGGTTGGCGAGCCATCCTGTGCAGCTTCTAGCTATGCCTACTTACTTCGTTTTCCCGCACATCGTCTCAGGTCTAACGCTGACGCCCTCGGACTTATGTTTATCGCCCATGCTCCGGTCCTACTGTCCTGCTTGCCGGTGGGCATCGCTCACAGATCGTGGCGAGAGTAAGTCAGGGTTCGTCCGGTACCTCAAGTCGGTGTTGGCGGTGGCAGGCACAGCCTCCATTGGTGGCCCAGGTCAATGGATGTGATTTTTTGGTTAAGGGCCTCTGCTGATTTCACCATAGCATACTTTTATGGAGCAATCAAGTTCGATTTGTACAGGTTGTCTCACGGGGAGAATGTCAGACATAGCTCGGTTTGGAAATTCCAATATTGGGCGCGAGGCACGCGGTCAGGGCCGCGCGCGGGCGGGGGAATGAGGTCAAGGGGGGCCAGCGGCGGGGGACGCCGGACGGGCGGTCAGCCCGCCGGCGTCTCTTCCGAGTCTGGAGAGGCTTGAACGTCGGAGACCGGCTCAGGCGGGCTGGCGGGTTCGAGCCTGGCCGCCGGGACCTCGGACGCGATCTCGTGGCGCAGCCGGTCGATGTCCAGCATGAGCAGCAGCCCTTCCGGGCGCTGGATCACGGTCTGGATGTAGGGCGATTCCTTGCTGTCATAGTCCGCCACCTGCGCGGCGGTGTAATACACGACATCTTCGGCTTCATCCACGACCAGCCCCAGCGGTCCTTCAGCCGTGCGCACCGCGATCAGGGGTGTATCCAGGTGGAGGGAGGTATCCTCCGCCCCGAAGCGGCGGCGCAGGTCGACGACGGGCATCACCTGCTTGCGCACGGTCAACAGGCCCAGCACGTCGGGCGGGGCGGCGGGCAGTTCGGTCAGCGCGACCAGGTGCAGCACCTCGATCAGGGAATCGATCGCGATCCCGAACCACTGGCGGCCGATCCGGACGCTCAGACAGCCCTGGGTTTGGGTCGTGCCATGGCGGGACGTGCTCACTGCTCACCTTCCTTAATCCAGACGCTGGCGACCACGCGCGTCATCGCTGGGCGATCTTCAATTTGCAGCTCGTCCGCGGCCCGGCTGAGCTGGACCCGGGCCTGCTCCAGCCAGACGCCCTTGGCCGCGCGCCAGTGAATTTCGCACACCAGCCGCACGCCGGTTTTGGCTCGCTCTTCCACCAGGTCGATGTCGAGCACGGCCGGGGCCTGGGAGAGCAGGATCAGCTCGGTCAGCGCGGTCAGCGCGGCCGAGGCCCTGGCCCGGTAGGCGGGCTGCCAGCCTTTTTCCGCCACGCGCTTGCGCAGCAGGTTGCGCGCCAGGGCCACGTCGAACGTGCCCTGGACGGGAATACGCATCCCATCCATCATGGCCATTACCCTTTCACGATTCCCAGGGCAACCAGGGTGGAGAGCAGATTCTCGGCGGCGAAGACATCCTTGGGGATGTAGTCATCCGCGCCTGCTTCGAGGCCCTTGAGGGTCGCTTCGGAATCGTCCGCCGTGGTGAGCATCACCACCGGGATATTGGCCGTGCTGGCATCCCGCTTCAGGCGGCGGCAGACCTGATAGCCGTCCATCGTGGGCAGGTTGACATCCAGCACCACCAGATCGGGATGGTGTTCATCCACGGCGCGCAGCCCTTCCGGGCCATCGGTCGCGATCACGGTCGCGACGTTATGGCGGTTCAGGTTGGCGGCGATTTGCCGGGCCTGGGTAGGGCTATCTTCAACAACGACGGCCAGCGGTTGTCGGGTCATGGGGTCCTCTTCTCTGCTTGCAATTTGCGGCTCAAATCGGCGAGCACGCGGGCGATCTCGATGGGCGGCAGGATGTAGCGCGCCGCGCCGAGCGCCGCGGCCTCGCGCGGCATCCCATACACCACCGATGAGGCTTCGTCCTGGGCCAGGGTGAGCGCGCCCGCCCCGGCCATGGCATGCAGGCCGGACGCGCCGTCGCGGCCCATGCCGGTCAGCACGATGCCGACTCCGTGCGGTCCATAGCTGCGCGCCAGCGAGTCCAGCAGCACGTCCCCGGAGGGGATGTGCGGGTGGTTGCGCGGTTCTTCCACCTGGGCGAAACGCCGCCCGGAGGTCAGGGTCAGATGGCCGCCGCCGGGGGCCAGGTAAACCGTGCCGGGGCGGGGAGTCTCGTTGGGCCGGGCTTCCATCACGGGCAGGCTGATCACCCGCCCCAGCCAGTCCACCAGCGAGGCCGTGAAGTCCGGCGCGATGTGCTGGACGATCACCACCGGCAGCGCGAAGTCCGCCGGCAGCACGCGCAGCAGGCTGTGCAGCGCGGCCGGGCCGCCCGTCGACGAGACGATGCCCACGATCTCCGGGGTGCCCGCGATCTGGACCGGGATATCCGGCGCGGCCAGCGGCGCGGGCGGGGGGTCGGGTTGGAAGCGGCGGCGGTGGTGGATGACCTTGACTTCGGACATCGCCCGCAGCGTGTTCAGCAGCCCGGCCATCTGGCCCGCGTAGGCCGGATCGCGCATGTTGCCCGGCTTGGGCTGGACGTTGAGCGCGCCGGCGCTCATGGCCTGGAAGGCGATGTCGGTCTGGTGGCGATCCAGGCTGGCGCTGATCACGACGATCGGCGTCGGGGTGCGGGCCATGAT
The DNA here is from genome assembly GCA_964533805.1 of uncultured Anaerolineae bacterium. Taxonomy (GTDB): domain Bacteria; phylum Chloroflexota; class Anaerolineae; order Aggregatilineales; family Ch27; genus JARKOQ01. The sequence continues at coordinate 2,775 of CAZHMJ010000245.1, forward strand.
CTCGCGGGTGGCCTCCACCCCGTCCAGATCGGGCATGACGATGTCCATCAGGACCACGTCGGGACGCAGCTCTTCGGTCATGCGAATGGCCTGGCGGCCTGAAACGGCCTCGCCGATGACCTGCATGTCCCTGGCGGCGTTGATCGCGCCGGACAGCAAGGCCCGCACGGTGGGGCTATCATCGACGACCAGGACACGGACCAGCTTGCTCATCCTAACCGCCTAGTCCAGGTATTGTTCGATCGTGGCGATGAGTTCCGCCTGATCGAAGCCGCGCTTGACGATATACGCATTCGCGCCGGCCAGCATCCCCTGTTCGCGGTCCTCGCGGCTTTCCAGGGATGTGACGAGGATGATGGGCATGTCGCTGTAGCGGTTGCTTTCGCGCAGCGCACGGGTGAACTCGATGCCGTTCATGTTGGGCATCTGGACGTCGCTCACCACGATGTCCGCCATGTCGGCGTCCAGGACACGCAGGGCTTCGATGCCGTCGGTGGCGATCGAGACCCGGTAGCCTGCCGTCTCCAGAATGTTCTTTTCCAGCGTGCGGGTCGTGATCGAGTCGTCCACGACCAGAATATGGGCGGGCGGACGACCTTCTTCGACCGGCTGGCCAATGGTTAGAGTATAGCTCCGACGGCGGCCGCGCGCAGTCTTGACCAGATCGGCCGGATTGAGCACGATCACCGGGCGGCCGTCGCCCAGCAGGGCCGCGCCGCTCACGTTGCGCACGCGGCGCAGCGGCTTGCCGAGCGGCTTGACGGCCAGTTCCTGCTCGTTGATCACGTCGTCCACCAGCACCGCGATGCGCTGTTCGGCCACGCCCAGCACGACCGCCAGCGGGTGGGCCGGGGTGTTCTCGTTGGTGGCTCCCTCCAGCTCCAGCAGGGCCGCCAGGGGAACCAGCGGCAGGGGCGCGTTGTCGATCATCAGCATTGGCTGGCCTTCGACGTGGAAGATGTCCTTGGGAGGCACGATCTGCTCGACCGAGAGCAGGGGCAGCCCGTAGATCGCGCCGCCGAGCGACACCAGCAGGCCGCGCGTCATGGTCAGCGAGGCGGGCACGGCCAGGGTAAAGGTCGTGCCTTCGCGGAAGGTGCTGCTGATCTCGATCCGACCCTGGAGCGATTCCAGGCGCTGGCGGACGACATCCAGCCCGACCCCGCGGCCGGACATCGACGTGATCTTCTGGGCGGTGGTCATGCCCGGCAGGAAGGCCAGGGCGATGATCTCGTCGCGGCTGGCGTTTTCGTCCAGGACGGGGCCGCCGTGGCGGGCGCTGGCCTCGCGCAGGGCCTGGAGGTCGAAGCCGCGGCCGTCGTCGCTGACCACGATCCGCACCTCGCTGCCGCGCTGCTGGATATCCAGCTTCACCTGGCCGGTGGGCGATTTCTTGGCCTTTTTGCGCACGGCGGGAGTCTCGATGCCGTGGCCGACCGCGTTGCGCAGCAGGTGGAGCAGCGGGTCCTTGAGCAGTTCCAGCACCTTCTTGTCCAGCTCCACCTCGGCCCCATGCACGATCAGGTCGACTTCCTTGCCCTCGGCGTGGGCCGCGTCGCGGACGGCGCGCTCCAGCCCCAGCACGATCGTCTGGAAGGGCACCATCCGCACCCGGCGGACTTCATCCTGAAGCTGGCCGGCGACCATGCCCAGCCGGGTCGTGTCGCTGCTGAAGGCCCGGTCGAGCGCGTCCAACTCGCGGGAGAGCATCTGGAGTTGTTCGTAGTGCTGGTTGAGCAGATCGTTCAGATGGCGCGCCGCATCGCCTTTGATCTGGGATTGCAGGACGCGCAGCTCGCGCCAGGAGCGCAGCGCCTGGGCGACCCGGTTGCGCAGCGCCTGGGTATCCGCCACGCGCTGCCCGGCGCTGATGCGGCTGATCACCAGCTCGCCCGCCTGGGCCATCAGCGTGTCGAGTTTGTCCACCGCCACCCGGATCGTCTCCGCGCCGGGGGCGAAGGCGGAGCCGCTGTCGGCCAGCGGGCCGCCTTCCGGTTGCGCGCCGCTGTCTGGCGCCGGGCTGGCCTCGGCCTGCGGGCCGGTTTCGGCCTTGCGGCTGGCAGCCGGGCGGCTGGCCTTGGCGGCGGCAGGCTTGCCGGCCTCCTGGGGCGCTGGCTCGGAGGGCGCGGCGGGCTGGACGCCTCCGGCCGCGGCCAGGCGGGCATACAGCGGGTTCAGTTCGGGCTGCTGGCCCTCCAGCAGGCGTTGGATGGCATCCAGCGAGTCGTACAGCACGTCGCAGGTATCCGGCTTGAGCACGGCATTGGCATCCCGCGCCGCCTGGAGCACGCTTTCCATGGCGTGCGACAGGGCTTCGATCTCGCTCAGGCTGACCGCGCGGGCGGCACCTTTCAGACTGTGGGCGGCCCGGAAGGCCGTGCGCAGCAGTTCCTGGCGCTCGGCGTCGGGCGGCTGGCGTTCCAGGCGCAGCAGCGCCTGATTCATGGCTTGCAAGTGATCGGCGGCTTCTGCCCGAAACGTGGGGAGCAGATCGCGGAGCAGATCATCGTCTGGTTTTCCCATGGTACCTACCTTTTGGCAGCCCTAAGCGCCGAATGCCTGGATTGTCGCGTCCAGTTGGCGGGCGATGGCGGCCAGGTCTTTGGCGCTCTGCTCGGCCTGGCGGGTGCTGGCCGCAGTCTGCGCGCTGGCCTGGCGGATGGAGAAGATCGCGCCGGCAAGCTGTTCGATGCCGTTGGTTTGCTGCTGGGCGCTGGCCGCGATCTGGACCGCCGACTGGGCGGCCTCCTCGATCGTGTGGGTCAAGTCCGTGATGGCCTGCCCGGCCCGGCTGACCAGAGCCATCCCGGCGTCGGTCCCCTTACTGCCTTCCTCGGTGACCATGACGGCGGTGTTGGTCGCTTGCTGGATCTCCTGCAGGATGGTGCGCACGCGGGCCGTGGCCTGGCGCGACTGTTCCGCGAGCTGGCGGACTTCCAGGGCGACCACGGCGAAACCGCGGCCTTCTTCCCCGGCGCGGGCGGCCTCGATGCTGGCGTTGAGGGCCAGCAGCTTGGACTGCTCGGCGATGTCGTTGACCGTCTCGATGATCTCGCCGATCTGCTGGGTGCGCTCCGACAGGGACAGGATCGTCTCCGCGATGTCGTTGACCCGCTCGCGGATAGTCTGCATGCCGCCGATGGAGGCTTCGACGGATTCCTCGCCCCGGCGCGAGATCTCGACCGACTGGCGGGCGACATCGGAGACGGCCTGGGCGCGCTGGGCGGTCTGGGTCACGGTCGCCATGACCTCGTCGACGGTGACCAGCGTTTGCGTCACCGCGGCCTCCTGCTCGGTCGTGCTGGCCATCTGCTGGGTGGTGGCGGCCAGGATTTCAGTCGCCGCCGCCGCGACCTGACTGGAGGTCTCCCCAAGCTGGCGATTGATCTTGCCAATGTTGGTGGCCATGTCCCTCAGGCTGTAGCCCAATTGGGTCAGGGGGGCATCCGGCTGCGACTCATCGAAGGTCAGGGTGTCTTTCACGATGGATTTCGACAACTGGGCCATGTAGTCGGCGTATTTCTGGACGGTCTCTTGCTGGCGTTGGCGCTCCTGCTGTTCGGCCGCCGTGCGTTCCTGTTCGAGCTTCAAACGTGTCTCGAACAGGTATTCCAGCGCGCTTTCCTGTTTCTCCAGGATGCGCCAGACGAAGATGGCGCTGGCCAGCACCGCCACGAACGCGGACACGATACTCAGGAACAGTTCGATGTCCGGTTGCAGCGGCACGAACAGATTCATGAACAGATTGGATCGGGCCAGGAACAGGCTCAGCGGATAGGCCACCACAACCAGGAGCAGCAAAAAGCGTCTCTCGCTCCGGCTAAACGCCAGGTAGCTCAGGACGGTGACGACAAACAGGGGCAGGCTCGTCGCGGGCTGGAGGAAGGGGACTGGGATGACGATGCCAATCAGCAGGATGATAAACGAATAAATCAGCAGCCGGATGCCGGTGAAGAGAGTTTCGTCCCGCTGGATGAGCCGCATCGCCCCGACGACGATCAGGGCCTCGATGCCCGTCCAGACCGCCGCCACCAGGAGCTGGTGGTGCGCCGGGAGAAGGAGCCACCCGACGAACATGCTGCCGCAGATGGCCAGCACCCCCGCCAGAACCAGTTGCGCGTAGGCCATCCCATAGGCGCGGTTACGCTTCTGGCGCTGAATCCGGAAAAGTTCACTGTCATTCACTGACGATTCCATCCGATTCTCCTGTCATTCGTCGAAATCCGCCGGGCCGGTCGCGCTCCGCTGAACCCGGCAGACCCATCGATAGCATACTGATTGTATGAGCTGTAAGACAATAATCCCGGATCGGGGTGATTCGTTCACTTTCATCAGGCCAGCCGGTACCCTTGCACGACTTCTTCCAGGCGGCGGGCCATGCTGGTGAGTTCCCTGGCGCTCTGTTCGGCCTGGCGCGTGCTGGCCGCCGTCTGCGTGCTGGCCTGGCGGATGGCGGCGATCGCTTTGGCGAGCTGGTTGATGCCGTTGGTCTGCTGTTGGGTGCTGGCCGCGATCTGGACCGCCGACTGGGCGGCTTCCTCGATCGTGTGGGTCAGGTCCGTGATGGCCTGCCCGGCCTGGTCGACCAGGAGCCGGCCCGCCTCGGTGCCCTTGCTGCCTTCCTCGGTGACCATCACGGCCGTGTTGGTCGCCTGCTGGATCTCCTGCAGGATGGCGCGCACGCGGGCCGTGGCCTGGCGCGACTGCTCGGCCAACTGGCGGACTTCCAGGGCGACCACCGCGAAACCGCGGCCTTCCTCCCCGGCGCGGGCCGCTTCGATGCTGGCGTTGAGGGCCAGCAGCTTGGACTGGTCGGCGATGTCGTTGACGGTCTCGATGATCTCGCCGATCTGCTGGGTGCGCTCCGACAGGGACAGGATCGTCT
>CAZHMJ010000246.1:0-6780 GCA_964533805.1 uncultured Anaerolineae bacterium
CAGCGGTGAGACTGCTGGCAGCGGTGAGACTGCTGGCAGCGATGAGACTGCTGGCGCGGGTGATCCAACCGCCACCGTTGCCAGACTCGTAACCACGTTATTCTGTAGTCCTACCAAACGCGAAGAAAGGCAAAAGAAAAACCTTGCCCTGCAAAGGCGCGTCTTTGCTCTGCCCCGCTCCGGTTCTACAATACCCCCTGAACGCCCATCGCAACCGCTGTCTTTACCAGGAACCAAGAACTACTCACCAACCACCTTTCCTCCAAGGAGGGTCTGGCATGGCCTGTTTGCTGGGGATCGACCTGGGCACGACCAACATCAAGACCATTGTGTATGACGCCGAGGCGGCGCGCGTCCTGGCCGCCGCCGAGCGCGAGCACGCCATCCATCAGCCGCAGCCCGGCTGGGCGGAGCAGAACCCCGCCGACTGGTGGGCGGCCGCCACGGCAACCGTGCGCGAGGCCGTGGCCGCAGCGGGCATCGCCCCGGACGCCATCGCCGGAATCGGCCTCTCCGGTCAGATGCACGGCACCGTCCTGCTTGGCGCGGACGGCGCGCCGCTGCGCCCGGCGATCATCTGGGCCGACACGCGCAGCCGTCCCCAGGTGGAGGCCCTGCTGGGAGCTGGGATTCCAGTTCTGGCGAAGATCGCGCCGGGGCGGCCAGCAGCGGGCTTCATGGGACCGACCCTGCGCTGGCTGGCCGAGCACGAGCCGGAGACCCTGGCCCGGACGCGGACGGCCGTCCTGCCCAAGGACGCGCTGCGCTGGATGCTGACCGGGGAGATCGCCGCCGAGCCGAGCGACGCGGCCTCCACCTGGCTGTTCGACGTGGCCGCCGGGGACTGGTCCGATGGGCTGGCCGAATTGTGCCGGGTCGAGCGGCGCATCCTGCCCCCGGCGCGCGGCTCGGCGGACGTGGCCGGAGGGCTGACTCCCGCCGCCGCCGAAGCGCTGGGACTGCGGCCTGGGATTCCGGTCGTGCACGGCGCGGCCGACCTGCCCGCCCAGGCGCTCGGTTACGGGCTGCTTGGGCCGGGCCGGGCGCTGCTCACCGTGGGGACCGGGGGGCAGGTCTTCCACCCGCTGGAATCGCCTCAAACCGATCCCGACTTGCGCTACTACGTCTTCAACCACGCCGCCGCCGGGCGCTGGTACGCCCAGGCCGCGATCCTGGCGGCCGGGCTGGCCCTGCGCTGGCTGCGCGACCTGCTCGGCGCGGGGGATTTCGTCCGGCTCTCGACCCTGGCGGAAGGTGTCCCGCCCGGCGCGGAGGGGCTGGTCTTCCTGCCCTACCTGGCCGGGGAGCGCACCCCGCACATGGACCCCGCCGCCAGCGGGGCGTTCGTGGGATTGCGGCTGCATCACGGCCCCGGCCACCTGGCTCGCGCCGTGATGGAGGGCGTCAGCTTCGCCCTGGCCGACTGCCTGGAGCTGGCCGCGCCCGGCGCGGGGCAGATCATCGCCTCCGGCGGCGCGACGAAATCCCCGGTGTGGCGGCAGATTCTGGCGGACGCCTTGGGGCGGCCGCTGGCCCTGGGCGCCGGGGCGCATCACGCCTGCGTCGGCGCGGCCCTGCTGGCCGGAGTCGGCGCGGGGGTCTACCCCGACCTGGCGGCGGCCTGCGCGGCCCTGCTTCCGGCGGCGGAGACGATCACGTCCGACCCGGTCCGCGCCGCCTTCTACGCCGAGCGCCGCGCGATCTATCGCGGGCTGTACGGGACGCTGCGCGAGGATATGCACGCGCTGGGGGGATAGGTGGTAGCGGCGACGTGATGCATACGACGCGGGGAATCAAACGGCTCACATCCAGGCACGCAGCCCGGCGACATCGGCCGAATGACACATGACGGGCGGGGCACTGCCCCGTCCGTACACAACCGCGCGCACCTGTCTTGCGCCTTCCTCCACGCGTGGGGGAAGGCCGGGATGGGGGGGGAAAACTCGACCCGCCGATTGCCCCCTGGATGCCATGCCGCGCGATCGGGCGTTTGACGCGCGACCGGCCCGCGAACCGCCCCTACGAATATGCCCCCGCCTTTCGCTTCGACGCTTGCCGCTTTGCCGCTTGCCGCTTTGCCGCTTTTCTCTTGCCTCTTTGCCTCTGGCCTCCGGCTTCCCATTGGCGTTTTGGCCCGGCCCGGTTTAATATGAACCACGAACCCGAACCCGTGAACAACCTGACCCCCGGGGCGATCGTGCTGCCCCGGTGGAGAGCGGACCTTGAGCCAGGAACTTGACCCCACACGACTCTTGAACGATGCCATCACCGCCGCCCGCGAGGGCGATAAGGACCGGGCGCGCCTCCTGCTGGAGGAGGTCGTCGCCGCGGACCCGCAGAACGAAAAAGCCTGGTACTGGCTGGCGTCGGTGGCCGAAACCGACGAGCAGCGCCGCCTGTACCTGGGCAATGTGATCCAGATCAACCCCAACAACGAGCGCGCCCAGGCCATCCTGGCCCGCCTGGAAACCCGCCAGGAGGAGAAGCCCAAGTCCGGCCTGGATGAGGAGCTGATGCCCGGCGTGACCAAACGGCTGGCAATCATGGGCGGGGCGGGCGTGGGGATTTTGCTGGTGCTGATCTGCGCCGCCGTCGCGATTGTCATCTCCGGCAACCAGCAGGCTGCGGCCAACCAACAGGCCACCGCCCGCGCCATCCAGGGCACGCAGGATGCGATGCTGGCTCAGGCCCAGACCGCCGAGTACGAGGCCACCCAATCGGTCCTCCTGGGGCTGGTCACGGCCACCCCCGCCGGGCCGACCCTGCCCCCCACCTGGACGTCGGAGCCGTCGCCGACCTCGGCCCTGGGGGTCACGGCCACCCCGCTGCCGACCGCGCTCGCCAACCCGCTGTTCACCGGCCGGATCGCCGCCGCTTCCGGGGATGACATCCTGGGCGAAGGTTTCGTGCCGATCGTGGAGTTCGCGCTGGATGGCAGCCCCGGCCGGACCCTGGTCGAGGGCCGCGGCCGCGCGCCGAGCTTCTCGCCCCAGGGCGACCTGATGATCTACACCCGCTATTCCTCCGGGACGCGCGAGCAGGGCCTGGAGATCATCACCCTGAATGGCACGGTACCGCCGCGCCTGCTGACCCAGTTGCTGGGCGGGCGGGTGCTGGTCGGGCAGGACGAGGGCAGCTTCTCGCCGGATGGCAACAGCGTGACCTTCATGGCCAAGGAGCCGGGCAGCACCAACCACAACATCTACGTGCTGTCCCTGCAAGCCCTGGGCGGGCTGGCCGGAAACCAGGAAGTGCCGGAGGAGATCGCCGCGCAGGCCCTGACCCGGCTCACCGACGGTTCGATCAACAGCATCAGCCCGGCCTGGGCCGACTCCACCCGGCTGGTCTACGTGGCGGACAGCAGCGCGACCGGCGGCGGCGCCGACCTGCGCATCCTGGGCCTCAACGGGACCCAGACCAACATCACCAGCGACACCAGCGCGATCTTCGAGAACCACCCGGACGTGTCGCCGGACGGGACCTGGGTCGCTTTCGACGGCTACACCACCGATCGGAACGACACCGACATCTACATGGTCTCGATGAACGGCGGCGTGTCGATGCTGCTGGTCGATACCCCGGCCGCGGAAGTGCGCCCGCGCTGGTCGCCGGATGGCCGATACCTGGTATACTCGTCCAACCGGACAGGGAGCTGGGAAATCTTCATCGTCGAAGTCGCCACCTACGCCAATTACCAGGTCACCGTCAACGGCATCTACGACCAGGCCAATGCCTGGCTGCCCTGAGACAGCGCCCGTCTGAGCCGGTTCATCTTGCTGCAAGGAGTGATCATGTCCGATCCCAATCGCGAAACCTATGCTGTGTCCGTCGCCGGGCTGGAACGCCATCTGCCGCTGTTTCAGGTCGCGCCCGGCGTGCGGATTGCCCTGCTGAACATTCTGGGCGACACCGAGCTGGTGATCGCCGTGGCCAAGGCCCTGGCCCCCCTGATCATGGCCCAGCAGCCGACCGTGCTGGTCACCGCCGAGGCCAAGAGCATCCCGCTGGCTTTCCAGCTTGCGGTGGAAACCGGCCTGCCCTTCGTCGTGCTGCGCAAGTCCTACAAGCCCTACATGGGCGAGGCCCTGGAAGCCCACACGGTCAGCATCACCACCGGCGCGCCGCAGCGCCTGTTCCTGGACGAGAAGGATCGCGGGCTGCTGGCCGGGCAGCGGGTGGCCCTGGTCGACGACGTGATCAGCACCGGCAGCACCCTGCAGGGCATGCGCGTGATCATGGACAAGGTCAACGCCCACGTGGTCGCCCAGGCGGCGATCTTCACCGAGGGTGACCGCGCCAAGTGGACGGACATCATCGCCCTGGGCCACCTGCCGGTCTTCATCGACGACGGCGCCGGCCAGCCCTAGCGGCGGGCCACGGTTCATGAGCAGGACAACTCGCACCCCACCGGATCACGGTGGGGTGTGTTTTTGTGCTGTGGCACGCCGGGGATGCATGGCTTTCAGGCCGCCATGAGCAGGTAGACCCGCTGCCCCGCCTCGACCGCCTGCCGCAGGAAGGCGCAGACCTCGTCCACCCAGACGCGGACATCCGCGACGATTTCTTCTGGCATGAGCCGGCTGTCTTTGTAGGCCAGGACCATCGAAGCGCTCTGCCACCAGCGCCAGGCCAGATCGCGGCGCTCAGGTTCGGTCAGCCCGGCCAGCCGGGCGATCAGCGCCGGGGGCAGGCCGTAGACGGCCGCTTCGTCCTGTTCGGTGGCCAGAGGCGTTTGCCACCAGGTTGCGATCTCCGGCGATTGCGGATCGAGCAGCGCGAACAGCTCGTCCAGCGTCACCGGGTCGAGCAGCTTGGTCTGGTAGGTGGGGTAGGTCTCCCACAGGTTGTCCGCCGCCAGGATCGCCCCGGCGGCTTCTTCGTCCGCGATCACCAGGTCACAGATGATGCCCATGCCAACAACTCCTTCGCGGGAGGCCGTTCGAAGTTGCGCCGCCCTCCGCCGGGCGGGCCGGGGAGTCGTGGATCGCGCCTGATCGACGTCTGACCTCGATCGCTCACTTCATGTAGCCGCCCTGGTCGGCCGCGCCGCCGACGATTACGCCCACCCCGATCGCGATCAGAAAGAACACCCCGCCGCACACCCATCCAAACGGCTCCGGGATCAGCGCGCTGGAGGCGATCGAGACGATCAGCCCGAACAGACCGCCGACGATCGCGCCCTGGACCTTGCGCGGCAGCACGCCAAAGAAATCTTTGAAGAAGGGTTCCTTCTTGACCGCCTCCGGCCCCTTCCATTTGACCTTGACGCCCGGCCCCGGATCGCGGTCGCGGAGCTGCTTTTCGCGCAGGCGCGCCAGGCGTTCGCGTTCACTCTCGCTCATGGGTCTTCCCCCAGCTATGCCAACCTTCTCCCACAGTCTAGCACAGCTTTGTGGGCGGAGAATCAGCCGCGAGTCCCAGGCAGGCAGCCCTGGTCTTCGTGGCGGCGGATGCGGTCCGCCGTGGGGAAGCGGGCGGCCAACATCCTCCGGCGCGCAGCCCGGCCCGATCGGGCGTTGGGCACGTGGGGCGTTTCGCGTCGATGCGCAGCATCGCACCGCCCCTACAACGGGGATCAGAACGGCCAGCGGCCAGCCCCATGACTCCAGGGCTGGCCGCTGATAGCTGAAAGCTGATGGCTGACAGCCGCCTCTACATCAACTGGACCTTGATCGCGCCGACGCCGGTCGAGACCTGGATGTCCAGCCGGGCGGTTGCGCCCGCGTAGCTCTCGGTTTCGTACCCGTTGTCCCGGCGCAGCAGCCCTTCGGCCACCTCGGTGCTGCCCAGGCCGGTGCTGGCCCGGACGCGGACCGGCGCGGCGGGGTCGATGACCAGGATGCTCTCGCCCACGCCGCCCTCGATCTTGACCTTGCCGCTGGCGGTCAGCGGGCCGCCGGTGAACAGGGCCTTGAGCTGCCCGGCCCCGGCCTGGAGCTTGAGCGATTCGATGTTGGCGTTGAGCAGCCCTTCCAGCACGAGCTTGCCCGCGCCGGCCTGGATTTCGCCATCGACCAGGCGCGCCGGGTTGGGATCGTTGAAGACGACGTGCATCTCGCCCGCGCCGGTCTCCAGGTCGAGGTCGGTCAGCGGCACGCCGGACAGATCGACTTCCGACTGGGACGCGCCGGCCTTGAGTTCCAGGCCGAACGGCTCGGCGGTGCCGAGGGCCAGCTCCCAGCGGTTGCGGCCTTCGATGGGCAGCAGGACGCGCCATTCCTGGCGGATGCGCACGGTGCGGCCCTTGACGGAATAAGCCGGCTTCAGTTCGGCCAGGTTATAAACCACCTGGCCCTTGACGATCGAGTTGCCGCCGGGTGAGAGATGGACCTGCCCGAACGGGACTTCCAGCTTGAGGCGCGCCGGTTTTTCGTCCGGATAGGCCAGGTCTACTTGCGCGGCATGCGGGTCGATTTTGGTCGCAACAATCTTCATTTCTGGTTCCCCTCTCCTAAAATTACCCGGCGAGCGCCGGTTCCGGCCCGATGGCCGGGGAGGTGATTCACTGATGTATACGCAGGTGGGGAAAAGCAGGTTGCAGAAAGACAGTTTTCAGTGGTCAGTTTTCGGTTCTCAGTTCGCGGTTCGGATCGTGCCTGTTCGCCGCCACCAAGCCGAGCGCATGGGTAGGGACGGGTCACTGACCCGTCCGCTGCACGCGAGTCACCCGCCTTTGCCGGATACAGTCTCTACGCCCCGGCCAGGAACTCGCCCAGGACGCGGCGGAACTCCTCCGGGTGCTCGGTGTGACAGGGATGGCCGCCGTCGAACAACTCCAGC
>CAZHMJ010000246.1:6790-7613 GCA_964533805.1 uncultured Anaerolineae bacterium
CCGCCCGTGTCCGGCCCGGTCGAGGAAGCGCCGGGCGTTGTCGGCCGGGTTGAGGTGATCGGCGCGGCCCAGCATCAGCAGCAGCGGGCAGGTGATCCGGTTGGCCAGGCTCAGGCTGACGTCCCCGCCGTCGACCTCGATCAGGTGCAGCACGGCCGCGATCCAGGCCTGGGCGAAAGCCTCGCCGTCCAGGATGCCGTGGCGAGTCATCTCGGTCGGGCCGGGGGTGATGCGCTGGGGATAGGCCGGGTTGGTGACCACGTCGCGCAGGGCCGGGCCAAAGTAGCCCACCGCGCCCCAAACCGCGCACGAGAGGAAGCGCTCCGGGGCCAACCCGGCGGCCATCAGAGCCGTCTCGCCGCCGTCGGAGAAGCCGATCACATGCGCGCGCTCGATGTCCAGCGCGTCCATCAGGGCCAGGACGTCGCGCGCGTCGCGGCGGTAGAAATCCGGGGGAAAGTCGCGCGGCTTGGGGCGCGACTGGCCGTAACCGCGCAGGGACGGCCCCACCACGCGGTACGAGTCGCTCAGCCAGTCGATCAGGTCGCCCAGGTGCGTCCGGGCCGTGCCGAGCAGACCGTGAATGGCGATCAGCGGCGCGCCCGCGCCCTGATCCACGTATTCCAGCCGCGCGCCGGTGGCGATGTCAATGTAGGGCATGGGGAGAGTCCTCCTGGGTATGATTAAGCGGAGCATCGCGTTGTTTCACTTGGAGAAAATAATCCCGTAACTATGCTTGTCGGGATCAGGACCTACCGGGCGTTGGAGCGCCCGCGACTCAAGTCGCAGGCTAGGGACACAAAGTCCGCTGAAGCTGCTCTGT
>CAZHMJ010000247.1:0-7569 GCA_964533805.1 uncultured Anaerolineae bacterium
CGCGAGCATGTGCATACAACGCATCAGCTTCGGCCTCGACTTTCTGAGAATACCACATGAGACCACAACCGATGAGACCTATTGCAAGCCAAATTATGACAACATCATCCAGTATCATGTTTGGCCACAACATGGTTGACTCCTTTTGGGTATGTAGAGCGAGACCGATAGAAAGGGGTAGATCGAGTTTTGATCAAATAAATAATATCATATATATTAATCGAAGTCAATGAGAAGGTCTACACAAGAATAATAGTCTGGCATTCTACTCGTGTTATCCCCGGTACAGCCCGGCCGCGTCTAGCTCCTCGCGCATCAAGTGAAGTTCTTCCGCCGTTGGCGGGGGAACTTCGCCGAGGTCAGGCGCGACCGCCAGCGTGAAGCCGACCTCGGCCTGGACGGCCTCGACCGTCGCGCCGGGGTAGAGCGCCGCCAGGCGCATCTCGCCCGTCTCCGGGTGGAAGTCCAGCACGCAGCGATCGGTGATGACCTTGTCCGGCCCCGCGCCGGGCATCTTCAGCGCTTCCCGCTCGGCCCGCCCGCCCAGGAAGCCGGGACTGGTCACGAAATCCACCTTCTCGATGAAGGCGCGCTTGCTGAGGCGGGTGATGTTCAGGATGCGCCCGGCGTTGATGGCGATCTCGCACGCGCCGCCGCTGCCCGGCAGGCGCACCTTGGGATGGGCGTAGTCGCTGCCGACGACGGTGCTGTTCAGGTTGCCGAAGCGGTCGATCTGGGCCGCGCCGAGCAGGGCCACGTCCACCAGCCCGCCCTGGAGGTAGTACATGAACAGATCGGTCATGGGCATGACCGCCGTCGAGCCGGTGACCAGGGTGGGGTCGCCGATCGAGAGGGGCAGACGGGCCGGTTGCGCGCCGTAGACGCCCGATTCGTAGATCAGGGCCAGGCCGGGGTTGCCGGTGCGGATCGCCAGGTTGCAGGCGATATTGGGGATGCCCACGCCCACGAAGACGGTTCGGGCATCGATCAGGTGGCGCGCGGCCACGGCGATCATCATCTCGGAAGCAGTGTAGTCAGACATACGGGTCGGTATCCTTTGGAGAGACGGAAAAGCGTTTTTAGCTTTTGGCTATTGGCTCTTGGTCAAGACAAGACGGGCGCTGGCGGGTGGCGGCGAACTGGAAGCGCCCACCAAAAAAGACTCTTGCCATAAAGTCGCGTTCTGGAACCTGGTTCCGTTCGAAGGCGGCGATCAGCGGGGCGTCGTCGTAGGGGATGGCGTGCTTGTCCAGGGTGTACGTCCCGTCGGCGGCAACATCCAGCACGGCAAAGCGCGCGACCGGCGCGGTGAAGCAGCCCAGGCTGCCCGGATTGACGTAGCGCCGCCGTCCGGTCAGGTCATGGGCGGTGTGATCGTGGCCGTGAAATACCAGGTCGGCCGGAACGTCGCCATACAGCGCGTCGAACTCCGCGGCCTGGGATGAAAAGGCGAACGGCGCAAAATCCGAGCCATCGGCCAGCCAGGCGTAATGAGTGAACAGGATGCGCAGCCCGGCATAGTCCTGGAGCAGGATGCGCGGCCACGTTTTGATCAGGTCGCGCAGGGCCGGGTCGAGCCGGGCGTGAGTCCACTGCTGGTGCCTGAACTTTTCCTCGCTCAACCCGGCGGGACACGTTTCGGGCAAACCCTGGGCAAAACACAGGTCATGGTTGCCCGGCAGGCAGATCACGCCCCGGTCGAGCAGCAGAGTCACAGTCTGGACGGGCAAGGGGCCCATCGAGATCATGTCGCCCGTATGAACCACGGCGTCGCAGCCCAGCCTGTCGATGGCGGCCAGGGCGGCCTCCAGCGCGGGCAGGTTGGCGTGAGCGTCGGTCAAAACGGCGAGGCGCATGGGAACTCCTGGGAAAGCAGCGCTCAGCAGTCAGCGATCAGCGGTCAGCCAGAGGCGAGGGCCAGCGTCGGCAGGGCGCAGGCCGGAGGCGGTTTTTCTTGTCTCTTTGCCTCCTGCCTCTTGTCTCCGCCATTACTCATCCTTCTTGAACGGGTTGACCAGGATCGTTGGCGAATCCTCCACGTCCAGGTGCAGTTCGATTACCTCGCCCGGCAGGGTGGTGACGCGCGCCATCTCGGTCGGCGAGCCGCCGCCGACCTCGACCCAGACACCTCGCCCGCAGCGCAGTTCCTCCAGGAAGCGGCGGCAGTGGTCGTTGTCCTGCGGAGTCCAGGGGCCGCGCAGGAGGGCCGGGTAGCGGCGCGGCGCTTCGACGTGGCCGATCAGCTCGCCGCGCCAGAAAATGGGTTCGTGGTCTGCCATGAGAGCCTCTTTCAGTCTGCGATCAGGTCAAGCGAGCGGCGGGTTCGACTAGGTATAGATTCCGTAGTTAACCGGCTCGGACAGGGCCGGGCCGGGCTTGAGCCGGGCCAGGGTTTCTTCACCGAGTTTCTTCAAGTAAGCCTGGCGATCGGGCAGGCTGTAGACCCACTCATCGAGCCACTGCGCGGTCGGCTCGACTTCCTTGGAGCGCTCGCCCCAGTCCAGGTAGAAGGGATTGTCGCGGTCGTAGTAACCCTGCACGTAGGAGGGATGCGCGCCGTATGGTTCGACCACGATCGCGTCCACGATCAGGTCGGGGATCAGGGTGCGGTTGGGATCGGCCCGGATCACGGCCTCATCGACGATCTCCTCGACGACGATGACTACGTGCTGGCTGGCGAAGGCGGCTTCCTTCTGCATGCCCATCAGGCCCCAGAACTGGGTGTTGCCCGACCGGTCGCAGCGCGGGGCGTGGATGATCGCCACGTCCGGGTTGAGCGGTGGCACGACCGAGATTTCCTCGCCATCGGCATACGGGCTTTTGACCGTCTTGATGCCGGGGTTGTGGGCGGGCAGGTCGCTGCCGGCATTACTGCGGAGGGGGAAGAAGGGCAGCTTGGCCGCGCCGGCGGTATAGCGCCCGATCATGCCGAAGTGGGTGTACTCCTCGATCTCCAGCGGGCGGGGGATGCCTTTTTCCACGGCGCGGCGCACGGCATACAGCGATCCGACGCCGGGGTTGCCCAGGTAGCTGAAGACGAGCTTTTTGGCCGTCCCGGCGGCGATCATCTGGTCGTAGATCACGTCCGGAGTCAGGCGGCACAGGGTGAGATCGCGCTTCTGCTGGCGGATGATCTCATGGGCGGCGGCGAAGCAGATCAGACTCGTAAAGCCTTCGATGGCCAGGGTCGCGCCATCGGGAACGAAGTGCTGGATCGCTTCCTTCATGCTGATGATTTTGTCGGTCATAGGGTCATCATCTCGATTTGGGTGGCGAGGATTACCGCTATCGTATCACTGCTCTGGTGAAACGGAAACGGGCCGGGCATCACGTGCCCGGCCCGCGTTTTGTCCTGATCCGGCTAGGTCAGCCGATGATGCGGGTGCGGCTCTGCTCGCGGCCGTACTGCGGCACGGTGTAGTAGCTGCCGATGGCCTTGCCGGTCGAACCGCTGCTCTTCCAGCCGCCGAAGGCCTGGATGCCCGGCCACGCGCCCGTGGTCGCGCCCGCGCCACGGTTGACATAAACCACGCCGGCTTCGATGTGGTCGTAGAAGTACTGAATTTCGTCTTCCTTCTGGCTGAAGAAGCCTGCCGTCAGGCCGTAGTCGGTGTCGTTGGCCTTCTTCAGGGCCTCGTCGAGGGTCTGGAAGGTGCCCAGGTACAGGATCGGCAGGAACAGCTCGTGCTTGACCAGCTCGTGGTCCTCCGGCACACCGGTGAAGACGGTCGGCTGGACGTAGTAGCCCTTGTCATACAGGCCGCCGGTCAATACGTCGCCGCCATAGAGGATCTCGCCATCGGCTTTCGCTTTGGCCGCGAAGCGCTTGAAGTCTTCGTACGCGTTGCGGTTGATTACCGGCCCCATGAACGTCTCGCGTTGGCGCGGGTCGCCCAGCACGACGATGCTCTGGATGGTCGCCTTGAGCTTGTCGATGAAGGCCGCTTTGATGCTCTCATGGACATACACGCGCGAGCAGGCGGAGCATTTCTGGCCGTCCAGCCCGAAGGCGGCGCGGACCGTGCCCAGGGCGGCCACGTCCAGGTCGGCGCTGGGCATGACGATGGCCGGGTTTTTGCCGCCCATCTCAACGATGACCGGCTTGGGGAAGGCCTTGGCGAACTTCTTGTAGACCATGTTGTAGCCGACGTCGTAGCTGCCGGTGAAGGTGATCCCGTCCACGCCGTCGTTCTCGATCAACTCCGCGCCAACCGATCCGCCGCCGCCGCTGACGTAGTTGAGCACGCCCGCCGGGACGCCCGCTTCCAGGAACAGTTCCGTGCAGCGCACGCCGACATAGGGTGTATCCGAAGAGAACTTCCAGACGACGGTGTTGCCCATCAGCAGGGCGGCCGCCGCCGGGTTGATCGCCAGGGCCATTGGGAAGTTGAAGGGCGAGATCACGGCCCACACCCCGTAGGGGCGCAGCACGCTCTCATTGATGTCTTTCTTGGGATCGAACGAGCCAAGCGGACGGTTGTAGCCGTTGTGCTCCTGCATCTGCTTGACATTCCAGCGGATCAGGTCGGCGGATTCCTCGACCTCACCCATCGCTTCCATGCGGCTCTTGCCTGTCTCGACCACCATCAGGGCGGACAGCTCATAGAGGTGCTCGCTGATCGACTCGGCCACGCGGGACAAGATTTCGCAGCGCTTCTGCCAGGGGGTACCGCTCCAGCCGGGATAGGCGGCGCGGGCGGCCGCGATCGCGTCCTGGGAGTCGCCGCGCGTGCCGCGCTGGAAGTGGCCCAGGACCAGGCCGGTGTCGATCGGGCTGCGGCTCTCGAAGGTTTCGCGGCCCAGGCGTTTTTCCGCGCCGATGAACTGGGGGTGAGTCTGGCCGAACTCGGCGCTGACCTTGGCCAGGGCCTTGTCGAACTCGGCATGGAGTTCTTCGTTGTCGGCCTTCAGGGTCGCGTAGGTGATTTTCGTGCGTGCCATACGTTGCATCTCCTCGGTGAACCAGACGGGTCAAAGTTCAGGTTGGATGCCAGAAACGGAGCTTCTGCCAGAAGCGAAGCTTCTGCCAGAAGCAGCGCTTCCTTCGATTGTGACGAGTGTACCAGAGATTTCCCGTGGCGATTATGTGACATATACAAATGAATTGCAACACTCTGTACGATTGCCGCCTGCTCGCAGTCCAAAAAGACTCTGTACCATTCGCGCGGGCTGTGTTATCATACCAGGGTGTGTGGGCGCGTAGCTCAACGGCAGAGCAGGGGCCTTTTAAGCCTTTGGTTGGGGGTTCGAATCCCTCCGCGCTCACCTCAACAGACCGCACCCGGTCCGCTCATCGAGACCGGGTGCGGTTTTTGTTCTGGATCAGTGGGGCGGATAGCCCGTTTCTGGTAGCCGCCGGATGACCGAGAAGCTCACCGGGGCGGTGCGCACCGGCGGACGGCCAGGGCGCTGGAAGATCACGAAGTTCGTGCCGACCGTGCCCGGCGCCAGGTCGGACCGGGTGCGGACCACCAGCCGGAGCCTCACCACCTCGCGGGCCTGCATCTGGGGGATGGTGTAGGTCACGTTCAGGCCGTTGATGCTGACGCCGATCGCGCTGCTGGGCGCGGTCGCGCTGACCACCTCGGAGAAGAAG
Organism: uncultured Anaerolineae bacterium; assembly: GCA_964533805.1. Lineage (GTDB taxonomy): Bacteria > Chloroflexota > Anaerolineae > Aggregatilineales > Ch27 > JARKOQ01. The sequence continues at coordinate 5,597 of CAZHMJ010000247.1, forward strand.
GTGGCGTCGACCGGGTCGGTGACGACCAGCCCGGTCAGGGTCGTATCCGTCGGATTGGTGATTGTCACGTCCCACGTGACCGCCTCACCCGGCGCGACGACCTGGGGATTGGGCACTTTGGCGATCTGCGGATCGTCGGGCTGCGGGACCGTGCCCGGCGCTACCGGGACGGTGGCGACCGGAGTCGTCCCCGCCGCTGGCGTGCCCGGCACGGTTGTGCTTGGCACGGACGTGGGCGGGATGCTGGTGGAGGGCGGTGTCGCCATTGGTAGGGGGACGCGCCCGATCAGCGCCATCCAGTTGCCGCTGGAGCCATTCAGACCGCCATACAGGTTGAAGGTCTGGACCTGGAAGCAGGCGAACGTATGCCCGGCCGGGATGTTCAGGGTATTGGCATAGGTGTCCCACTGGTCCCCATTGTGATCGTCTCCCCCGTAGTCCACCCCAAAGGTCGGATGCACTTCGTCGGGATCATTGTGATTGGCCGGGTTGACGCCTGAGACTGGTACGGCGCCCGCGATAGGAGGATTGCTGCCTGCCGCGGCGTTGGTGGGGTTGACCACGTCGATGATATTGCGTGGCGGGATTTCGTTGTGCAGGGATGTGCCCGTGCCGGTGTAAGACCAGAGTGCGTTCGTGCGCGGGTTAGGATCAGACACCGTCGGCTCCACCAGACCGCCGACGAACAGGCTGTAGCTCAGACTGCGCGCCACCGTGTCGGCAGGGAAGTCCAGGCAGGCTGTATCGGAGTGGCGGAACGTCTGGGGCGGATTGGACACCGGGAAGAAGATGCTCAGACCGTCTTGAATGGTCACACGGCTGAGGGGTTCCGCCGGGCTTCCGTAGACGATGATCAGGCCCGCGCCGTCCTGGACGCCGTTGGGAGCAACCATGTCGAAGCCGCTGATCGTGTAATCGTGAGTGCCCGTCAGCACGAAGTCCGTCACCTCGGCCACGTAGACGCTGCGGTACAGGCTGCCGTACCACAGGTTGGGGCCGAAGGTCGCGGTATCGTCACCCAGGCCGTTGACATGGGTCATGATATCCGCGGAGATCAGGGTGGTATCTACCGTGAAGCCGACCTCGTCGTCTCCACCTCCGGCGAGTGTATCAAAGCCCGACCAGTAGAGGTAAGCGGCAACCGGCGTGCCGGGCACGGTGAGGGTGATGGTGCCGCTCGTCAAGCCATCCAGGCCAACTCCGCCAGCGACGGTGGCATAGTGGCCGTCCGCCGTGAAGCGGGATGTAATAGGCCCCTGGGCCTGGGCGGAGCTGGAAGCGAGCAGCAGCGAGAAGAGAATGATTCCGGGAATCATCACATGCCAACAGCGGATGAAAAGCCGATGGAAAGAGAGGCCCATGCATGTCCTGCCCGTATCGGGTTGTGGAAGTGGAACCGCGCAGAGAGGTCAGACTGATTCCTCGATTTCAGTATACCGTGAAGTCCAGCGCGCGATAGTGCCCAATCACGGGGATGTAACCGGCTCCGCGATCAGCACCAGGCGGGAGGCATAGGTCTGAGTCTGGTAGTCCCACTCATCGCAAGTGATCAGGGTCAGGCGGGGCGTGCCATCCTGCGCTACGTAACCGACATCCTCTGGGTCGGCACGCTCGACGCGAGTCACCCGGTAGTTCACCTGCCGGTCCCCTTCCGAAATCGTGATCTCGTCGCCAGGCAGCGCTTCGAACACGTAGGCGAAGGGGCCGGGCCGGCCCAGGTAATCGGTCACGTGGCCGGCCAGGACGACATTGCCCTGGGGATCGTCGATCCAGGCGGTGCCCTCCAGATGCCCAACCGAATCGCCAAGGTAGCGTGTTTCCCAGCTTTCGGTGGTGCGGGCGGCATTGATGATGCGGGCTGTGGTGCGCGCCCCGGCGAAGGTGATGAAGCGGGGGATGGCCTGGGGATCGATCGTCGGGGTGGGGAGCACGTCCGCGCTGGTGAGGTGGTCAGGCAGGGTGGGGGTGATGGC
>CAZHMJ010000248.1:0-7529 GCA_964533805.1 uncultured Anaerolineae bacterium
GAAATGCTGATCCGGTCGTCATGCAATACTTCTCCGAATTGCTGTCAAGGGCTGTTTTCTACCATCAGGTAGAAAAGTTCACGAATAACAAACTTGGCGATCACTACGTTCAGTTGTACTTTGAAGAAGCCCATAATCTGTTCCCCCAAAATGGTGACTCAAGAGATATCTACAGCCGCTTCGCCAAGGAAGGGGCCAAATATCATATTGGCATGGTTTACTCAACACAGTCGCCAACAACAGTGAGTAAAGACCTGCTTGCCCAGACAGAGAACTTCTTCATAGCTCATCTCTCTTCACAGGAAGAAGTCACTGCGCTTGGCAAACTGAACGTTGCCTACGAGAGTCTCAAAAACGACATCATGCAGTCAAAAACTCCTGGTTATATGCGCATGCTGACACGCTCACACCGCTTCGTTGTCCCTGTCCAGGCCAAGATGTTCGTTCCATTAAAATCGACATAGGGGAGATCGACATGCCCTACCAAGCTAGTGAGCGACTACCAGCAGAGAGAGCGAGTCGGATTTCTCATCTGGAAGTCATCAAAAGCGAACTTGTAAACAAACTATGTGAAAGTTTCGAAAGCTCGGAACAACCTCACATTACGAATGAAATAACGTGGCAGACCATCAAATACGATGCTGAACCACTCAAGCTCATCTTCGGAATTGATGGTTCGTTCCAACCAATACAGTCTGATGGAAGGCCTTCCAAAACACTAGCATTTGTCAAAACAGCAGTTTTGCGACTAGATACATATGCCCTCTCGAAGATTGATGCTGAAACTCCGCATCCACTTGCCTTGCGGGATATCCTTTCAGATGCGGCCTCCTATCACGCAACAGTATTTCCCCTAAGAAATGTGTCTATCCCAACTCTTAGTGTCTACGATGCAGTTCGCCAGATCGTCTACGAATCACTCAAAGACCTCGATTCTGAACCGCTGGAAACTCTCAAGTGGATCGCTTACGAAAAATGGGATGGAGAACCCAAGAGTCTTCCCGAATTTGAATGCCCGCACTGTGAACAAAAAGCAGCCACATTGTCTTACAACTTAGAAGAAGGATACTGTGCTTTGTGTGGTGGCAAGCTATTCATCACGGACATGTTGGGCTTTCATCTTGATATGGGGCCAGATTCGGCCCCTGATAGTATTGCCACAACCTACATGCTTATACATGAGACCCTGCTCTTGTTCACCGGGATCAGATATTTTTGGGAGAATAATCGTAAACTTTTGAGCGATTGCCTATTTGTCAAGGATGGCCCACTTTCAATTCGAGCCCAGTACTCGAAATTGGTGGCCCCCATTCGCCGTTTCTTGGCTTTTGCCTTCAGTCAAGGGTTCCCCGTACACATTGTGGGACAGGAGAAATCGGGTAGGTTTGTTGAACACTTGGAGCTAATTGGTGATTCGGCTCCTGCTGATTCAGTATTTATACCTGTTGACAGGTACATCAAAGAGCAAATATCTAATCGTCCAAATCGAGGAGCACCTTACGGAAAAGATACGAACTATGGGGCCAAGCTTTTTGTCAAGAGTGGTAGTTATCACCGTATGGTTCTCAACGTTCCTACGCAGAAGGGTTTCACCTCAAATCCTACACTTGACAATTTGATCGGCATTCAGAAAATTCTGGCAACACTACCCACTATTCTTAGCAATCGATATGAGGGAGCACTATTGCCAATCGAACTTGCGCATGGCATTGCCTCGTTGTCCACATACCCTTCAGCTCGAATCCTCAGGATTTTCGCCGAAAGCAAGAGCAAACGCCCTCCGCGGTGAAATGCCTTTCCCCGGCAACCTGACCAAGCAGGACGCGGCGCTTTCGGTCGAGTTGTACCATGCTCCCGCCCGGCGGTGGTGGCATCATTGGGACACGTTTGCCTCCCGTAGACGCGAGGAGTTTATGCCCGTCCCATCCCCCGCCCGCCTGGCCCTGGAAGATGGCAGCCTGTGGCCCGGCGCGGCTTTCGGCGCGCCCGGCCTCGTCCAACCCGGCGAGGTCGTCTTCAACACCTCCCTGACCGGCTATCAAGAGATTCTGACCGATCCCAGCTACGCGGGGCAACTCGTCGTGCTGACGGCCCCGCAAATCGGCAACACCGGAATCAACCCCGACGATCACGAAGCCCGCTGCGCTTTTCTCAGCGGGCTTATTGTCCGCGAGGCCAGCCCGCGCCCATCCAACTGGCGCTCGACCATCGACCTCGGCGCGTGGCTGGCTGGACAGAGCGTGCCTGCCCTGGCCGGGATCGACACGCGCGCCCTGACCCGCCGCCTGCGCTCGGCCGGGACCCAGCGCGGCGTGATCTGCACCGACCCCGCCCCCACCGACGCCGAGCTGGTCGCGCTGGCCCGCGCCTGGCCCGGCCTGGACGGGGCTGACCTGGCCCGGACCGTCACCTGCGCGGAGCCGTACCCCTGGGCCGCGCCGACCGAGTCCGCCTGGGAGTTCCGGGGCTGGCGGGGCGACTCTTCCGCGCCGGAGCCGCGCTTCCACGTCGTGGCCTACGATTTCGGGATCAAGCACAATATCCTGCGCCGGCTGGTCGCCTACGGCTGCCGGATCACGGTCGTGCCCGCCGCCACCTCCGCCGCGGACGTGCTGGCGCTCCAGCCGGATGGGGTGCTGCTCAGCAACGGCCCCGGCGATCCAGCCGCCGTGCCCTACGCCGCCGACTCCGCCCGCGCCCTGATCGGCCGCGTGCCGGTCTTCGGCATCTGCCTGGGCCATCAAATCCTGGGGCTGGCCCTGGGCGGGCGCACTTACCGGCTCAAGTTCGGGCATCACGGCGGCAACCAGCCGGTCAAGCACCTGCCCAGCGGCCGGGTGGAGATCAGCGCCCACAACCACAACTTCGCCGTCGATCCGGCCTCGCTCCCGGCGGAGGTCGAGGTCACGCACGTCAACCTCAACGACGGCTGCTGCGAGGGGCTGCGCCACCGCACGCTGCCGGTGCTCAGCCTGCAATATCACCCGGAGGCCGCGCCCGGCCCGCACGACGCCGACCCGGTTTTTGCCGAATTCGTCCAGATGATGGCCGCGCACCGGGGACCTCACCTCCGTCGCGCGCCGCTCGACTCCCCCTCTCCATTGAATGGAGAGGGGGCCAGGGGGTGAGGTATGCCCAGACGTGACGACATCCACACTATCCTGATCATCGGCGCGGGGCCGATCGTGATCGGCCAGGCAGCGGAGTTCGACTACTCCGGCACCCAGGCCGTCAAGGCCCTCAAGGCCGAGGGCTACCGCGTGGTGCTGGTCAACAGCAACCCGGCCACGATCATGACCGACCCCGGCCTGGCCGACGCCACCTACATCGAGCCGCTGACGCCCGACGTGCTCGAATTGATCATCGCCCAGGAGCGCCCGGACGCGCTCCTGCCCACGGTCGGCGGGCAGACTGGACTCAACGCCGCCGTCGCCCTGGCCGAAGCGGGTATCCTGGACAAGTACGGCGTGCGCCTGATCGGGGCCAGCCTGGACGCGATCCGGCTGGCGGAGGACCGCGCCCTGTTCCAGGGGGCGATGCAGCGCGCCGGGCTGGAAACGCCGCGCGGCCGGATGGTGGAATCGCTCGACGAAGCCAGGGCTATCGCCGCCGAGATCGGGCGCTATCCCCTGCTGATCCGGCCCTCGTTCACCCTGGGCGGCAGCGGCGGCAGCATCGCCTACGACCCGGCCGACTTCGCGGAGAAAATCTGGCGCGGCCTGGCGGAAAGTCCCGCCCACAGCGTCCTGGTCGAGGAAAGTCTGATCGGCTGGAAGGAATTCGAGCTGGAGGTCATGCGCGACCGAGCCGACAATTTCGTCGTGATCTGCACCATCGAGAACTTCGACCCGATGGGCGTCCACACCGGGGATTCGATCACGGTCGCCCCGGCCATGACCCTCACCGACCGCGAGTACCAGCGCCTGCGCGACATGGCCCGCGCCGTGATGCGCGCCGTCGGGGTGGAGACGGGCGGCTCCAACGTCCAGTTCGCGGTCAACCCGGAGGACGGCCGGGTCGTGGTCATCGAGATGAATCCGCGCGTCAGCCGTTCCTCGGCCCTGGCGAGCAAGGCCACGGGCTTCCCGATCGCCAAGCTGGCCGCGCTGCTGGCCGTCGGGTACACCCTGGACGAGCTGCGCAACGACATCACGCGCACCACGGTCGCCGCCTTCGAGCCGAGCATCGACTACGTGGTGACCAAGCTGCCGCGCTGGGCCTTCGAAAAGTTCCCCGGCGTCGATCCGACCCTCGGCCCGCAGATGAAGTCCGTGGGCGAGGCGATGGCGATCGGCCGCACCTTCAAGGAGAGCCTGCTCAAGGGCCTGCGCTCGCTGGAGCTCTCCCGCCCGCCCTACCCGACGCCGGAGTGCGCCGTGTGGGATGGCTCATTGGACAGCCTGGCCCTCCCTCGTGCCGAGCGCATCTGGGCCTTGTGGGAAGCCCTCCGCGCCGGGCACAGCCCGGACGCGCTGGCCGCGATCAGCCGGGTCGATGCCTGGTTCCTGGATCAACTCGCGCAGATCGTGGCCCTGGAGAACGCGATCACCGCCTGCGGGACGCTGGACGCGCTCCCCGCTAATCTGCTGCTCGCCGCCAAGCGGACCGGGTTCAGCGACGAACACATTGCGTTCTTGCTGAACCTCACCCCCGGCCCCTCTCCATACATGGAGAGGGGAGCAAGCAGTTCGGCCAATCTCACCGCGCAATCTTCCGCCGAAGAATGCGCGCCGGAAGTCCCCTCTCCGTTTACGGAGAGGGGATTTAGGGGTGAGGTGATTCGCGCCCGCCGCGAAGCCCTGGGCATCACCCCCACCTTCCACGTGGTCGATACCTGCGCCGCCGAGTTCGAGTCGTACACGCCCTACCTGTACAGCGCCTATGAGTCCGAGTCCGAGGCCCCACCGACCGATCGCGAGAAAGTCCTGATCCTGGGCAGCGGGCCGAACCGGATCGGGCAGGGCATCGAGTTTGATTACTGCTGCGTCCACGCCGCCCAGGCCATGCACGCGGCCGGGTTCGAGGCCGTGATGCTCAACTGCAACCCGGAGACGGTCTCCACCGACTACGACACCTCCGACCGGCTGTACTTCGAGCCGCTGACCCTGGAGCACGTCCTGGCGATCGCCGCGCGCGAGCAGCCGCTCAAGGGCGCGGTCGTCCAGTTCGGCGGGCAGACCCCGCTCAACCTGGCCGAAAAGCTGCTGGCCCACGGCGTGCCGATCCTGGGCACCTCGCCCGCCGCGATCGCCCTGGCCGAAGATCGCGGCCAGTTCAGCGCCCTGCTCACCCGATTGGACATCCCCAGCCCGGCGCATGGCATGGCCGCCAGCCTGGAGGACGCGCGCCGGATCGCCCGCGAGGTCGAATACCCGGTCCTGGTCCGGCCCTCCTACGTGCTGGGCGGGCGGGCGATGGCGATCGTCTACGGCGAGGACCGGCTGGCGGCCACCGTCCAGGCCGCGCTGGAGGCCGTGCCCGGCCAGTCGATCCTGATCGACCACTACCTGGAGGACGCCTACGAGGTCGATGTCGATGCGCTGGCCGACGGGACGCGGGTCGTGATCGGCGGGATCATGCAGCACATCGAGGAAGCGGGCGTCCACAGCGGCGACTCGGCCTGCGTCATCCCGCCCTACAAAATCTCGGCCTACCACCTGGCCCACATCCGCGAATACACCGAGCGGCTGGGACTGGCCCTGGGCGTGCGCGGCCTGATGAACGTCCAGTACGCGATCAAGGACGATATCGTGTACGTGCTGGAGGTCAACCCACGCGCCAGCCGGACGGTGCCCTACGTCTCCAAGGCGACCGGCGTGCCGCTGGCCCGGATGGCGGCCCGGATCATCGCCGGGGCCACGCTCGACGCGCTGGGGTTGTTCGAGGATTTGGAAGTCGACGGCTTTTTCGTCAAGGAGGCCGTGCTGCCCTTCAAGAAGTTCCTGGGGATGGACGCCCTGCTGGGGCCGGAGATGCGCTCCACCGGGGAGGTGATGGGCCATGCCGCGCACTTCGGCCACGCCTTCGCCAAGGCCGAGCTGGCCGCCGGGACGGCCCTGCCCCTGGCAGGGACGGTGCTGCTCAGCGTCAACGACTTCGACAAGAGCGCGGCCCTCAAGCTGGCCCGCGACCTGGCCCGGATGGGCTTCCGGCTGCTGGGCACGCGCGGCACGGCCGATTTCATCCGCCGCGCCGGGCTGGAGGTGGCGCCGGTCAACAAGGTCAGCGAAGGCAGCCCGCACGTGGTCGACCTGATCCGCGACGGGGGCATTGACCTGATCATCACCACCCCGCTCGGCTCGACCGCCCACGGCGACGGGGCCGCGATCCGCTCGGCGGCGGTGCAATACGGGGTACCGTTGTTGACCACGCTCAGCGCGGCCCAGGCCGCCGTCGGCGGTATCCGCGCCCTGCGCGCGCAGGACTTGCGCGTGCGCAGCTTGCAGGAGCATCACAGGCGGCGATAACCATGCTGGCAGCGTCCAAGCGGCCAGCGGCGAAGCGCAAAGCGAAAAACGGGGCGCGGATCGCGCTGGCAATGCTGCTCCAAGCAATCCACCCAAGGGATGAAACTCAAGCCTGTCGACACGCTGCCTGGCCGGTTTGCCTTTGGCTGATGGCTGACCGCTGAGTGCTGATCGCTGTTTTCCGAGGAGCCTCCCCTGAATTTGAGGCGGCTACCACCGGATTCACCCCTTACTCTGGACTACCTGTCCCATCAGGATTAATGCGGTTATAGTTTTTTATATATTTTTTGCCCACTGCAAACGCTTTCCGAGTTATCTTCTTGCTAACCAGGAAGATCACTTGTTGAAAGGAATGTGATGAGCATTCAGGTAGTCTGGGACAACACCGAGCATACTATCCTGCGGTATGACGTGAAGGGACAGTGGACGCTCCAGGACCTGACCAGAGTACGGGAACAAGTATCCATCTTAATGTCAGACAGCCATGACCGGCTCGCCATTATCGCCGACTTGCGCGGCAGTCAGTTTGTGCCCAACAACCTCATCGGGCATTTTAGCCGGTCATCCTATTCCCCTCTGCCCAACGTCGATTTGGTCGTCTTTGTAGGGGCATCCAGGCTCGTCCAGAACATGGTCGATATGTTCTGCCGGGTCTATCGCCGGCAAGGACAAATGCTGCACTTCGCCCCTGACCTCGAAAATGCCAGGGAACAGCTCGCCGCGAACCGGATGGTCACTCCCGTCCAGCCATCCCCGCCTTCATTCGACTAGAGTCTTCGGTCAGAAAGAGCAGCTCGCTGCGGAGAACCACCTTTACGGGAAGGCGTCGCGTCGGAATTGCTGTTCCGACGCGACGCACGTCCCTGTGCGGTAGCTATCACAGCACCCGCAGGGAAATTGCAGCGACAAACAACTCGAACGCGGAGACGCCAAGAGCGCAAAGGAAAACCGGGGTTGCTTTTCTCCGCGTTCTTTGCGCCTCCTCGGAAAACAGCGGTCAGCACTCAGCCGTCAGCGGTCAGCCAAAGGCAAGAAAGACCAGGTCGCGTCGTCAGCGGGCCT
>CAZHMJ010000249.1:0-7521 GCA_964533805.1 uncultured Anaerolineae bacterium
ATCGTGCGCCGCGCGGTGGGGAGTAATCCGGAGACGGTTGTCTTTTTCCAGATTCCCAACGCCATGTATGTCCTGCGGGACGTGGCTTTCTGGGATGTGTACTACGAACACTGTTCGTATTTCACGCCAGGGTCTGTCGCCCGTCTTTTCCGCCACGCCGGCTTCGATGTCACCCGCCTGTGGACGGACTACGATGACCAGTATTTGATGATCGAGGCCCGGCCGGGGGATGGGACCAGCCCGTCCCTGCCCGAAGAGGATGACCTGGCGGCGACGACCCAGGCGGTCAATCACTTCCGGGTGGAGTTGCCGCGCCGGCTCCAGGTCTGGCGCGATCGCCTGGCCGCGATCGAGGCGCGCGGCCAGCGGGTGGTGATCTGGGGCGGCGGTTCCAAGGGCGTGGCTTTCCTGACCACGCTCGGCATTACCGATCAGATCAAGTATGCCGTGGACATCAACCCGCTCAAGACAGGGACGTACATGGCCGGAACCGGCCAGGAGATCGTCAATCCCCTGTTCCTGAGGGATTACCAGCCCGGCGTGGTGATCGTCATGAACCCGGTATACTGCGGCGAAATCCGGCAGGACCTCGACCGGATGGGCATCCAGGCCGAGCTGCTGCCACTGGAATAGCGATACAACCACTGGCCCCGCCGGCACAGGCGGGGCCTTCATATCCGTCAGTGTCAATCGAATATGAGTACAATAGTTCTGAAAGGATCGGACAAAGAAATATCGGACCGGCTCGATTCGTTAGTTGATTGACGCTGCCTTATGGTGAGCAGGACGCGTGGCGGAGTGGGGAAATCCATGCCGTTGGCTGAGTCAATGACATCACCGGTTCTCGAATCCAGATTGCTTTCGAGTCGTAAAAGGTGTTTCTGGTGGGTTCGCCGGGCAACTGGCTGAGCCGTCCGCGCGCAGCGATAGCCAACCCAGCGCCCCCGATTTGAAGCAGCCTATCCATCGTCCGACCCGGTTGTGCCTGGGGCGAGTGATTCGAAACGGGATACCGAGATGACCCAAGAGGCAGGACTCTACCACTTGCTCTTCGAGCATGCGACTCAAGGCTTGGTTTTGCTGCGCGGCGAAAAGATCGCACTGGCCAACCAGAGCTTTGCGCATATGGTCGGGTATTCCCTCGATGATCTTTTGGGTATTTCCCTGGAACGCATTCTCTCTGTTGTCCACCCCCAGGATCGGGATATGATGCTGGCGCGATTTCGGGATCGGCTGGCCGGCAGGGAAGTGCCCACGTATTACGAGTTTCGGCTTATCCAGCGTGACGGCGAGGTTGGCTGGTGGGCTACTACGATGTCTCTCATCAACTACAGGGGAGAGGCAGCCGTGTTGGGCACCTTTGTGGACGTCACCGAGCGCAAGCAGGCTGAGGAGGCGCTGCAAGAGAGTCTGACGCGCGAGCGATTTTTGGGGGATATCATCCGGGATGCTTCGCTGGCGGTCGGCGTGGGCTATCCGGATGGGCATATTGGTATGGTGAATTCGGCTTTCCAGGAGCTGACGGGCTACAGCGAAGAGGAACTGAAGACCCTCTCCTGGAACCTGACGCTGACCCCGCCTGAATGGCGGGAGCTTGAAGCGGCGCAATTGAGCCAACTGTATCGCTCCAGGCGAGCCGTGCGCTATGAGAAGGAATATATTCGCAAGGATGGCTCGCGAATTCCCGTCGAATTGGTCGTCCATCCCTACCTCGACGAGGGCGGCACTATTGCCTGCTATGTTGCGTTTGTCTCGGATATCACCGGGCGCAAGCAGGCGGAAGCGGCCCAGAGAGAGTCTGAGGCAACCGTTCGCGCGTTGCTCAATGCGCCGACGGAAACCGTGCTGATGCTGAGCGTCGATGGCACCGTCCTGGCTTTGAACAGTACGGCGGCGCGACGTTTGGGAACGTCATCCGGCGAACTGATCGGAACGAGTGTTTGGGACTTGCTCTCTCCCGAGGTCGGTCGATTCAGAAAGAGGCAATTTGCCAAAGCGATTTCCTCCGTTCAGCCGGTCACCTTTGAGGATCAGCGCGCGGGTACGTGGTTTGAAACCACGGTTTATCCGGTTCAGGATGTGGAAGGCCAGGTGACCAGGCTGGCTGTTTTTGCGCGCGATATCACGGAACGCAGGCAGGCCGAAGAAGCCTTGCGCGCCAATAAGCAGCTCGTGGATTCGATCATCGACACGGTTCCCCTGGGCATCTGTCTGACTGACCAGGATGGGTGTTTTGTGCGGGTCAACGACGAATACTGCCGCATTTTTGCGCTCAAACGAGAGGATCTGCTGAAAAAGCATCTGTCGGTTATCTTGCCGCCTGGGATGGAGGAAGTGGCCCGGACCGCCTACCGGAAAATTCTCAGTGGGGATGTGGAAGTCGAGCTGGAACGTGTTTACCGGCGAGGTGATGGCGCGGTCCTCTACCTCGATTCGTCCAACACTGTCGTGTATGACCAGGAGGGTGCCCCGCTCGTCGTGACTGTGGTGCGGGATGTCACGGCGCTCAAACAGGCCGAGCAGCAGCGCATCGCGCTCGCGCTGGAGCAGGAGCGGATGCGGATCCTCACGGATTTCATTGCCCAGGCCTCACATGAGTTCCGGACGCCGCTGTCTGTCATCAATACCAGCACCTACGTGCTCAAGAAAGCCGACGATCCTGAGGTCCAACAGCGCCACCTGTCCTCCATCGAAGCCCAGGCCCAGAGTATTGCAACCCTGGTCGAAGGGTTGATGACGATGCTGCGTCTGGATAGCTCCCAGACGATTCTCAACCAGCAAGTCGATCTGTGTAGCCTCATCGAAGGAGTCTATCAGGGAAAACGGGGCGATCTCGAAGCCAAGCGCATCCAGACTCGGCTTGAATTCAAGGCACGGCCCCTGATCGTCTCCGGTGATGTGGGATATCTCCACCAGGCGATCGCGCGGATCCTCGACAATGCGCTTCATTTCACGCCGGATGGCGGCTCGATCCATGTTCGCGCGGAGCTCGTCGGCAAAGACGCGGTCGTCGAGATTTCGGACACGGGATCGGGAATCGAACAGGCCGATCTCGAACACATCTTCGAGCGGTTCTATCGGGCGGACAAGGCCGGGACGACGCGCGGTTTTGGGCTTGGCTTGCCGATCGCGCGGGCGATCGTGGAGCGCCACCAGGGCAAGATCGAGGTGGAGAGCGCGCCAGGACGGGGCAGCAAGTTCCGGGTGATCTTGCCCATATCATGAACTGCGATTTGGTTTGACGGCAATCCTGCCGCGTGTTGTTTGACTGGCGCTGGTTCGGAACAGATAAAGGTCAGGTTATTGATGTCAACTCAATCCGCGAACGATACGGATCAGAAGCTGGGCTGTGTGTGCGATACGGATGAAAAGGTCGTTTTTTTCGAGGCGCGCGGGGTTCCCGTCCACTGCAATGTGTTGTGGCCGACACGTGAAGCCGCCTTGAGCGCGCCGAAAGGCGATATCCGGCTGGCGTTCTGGCCGGCCTGCGGGCATATCTTCAACATCGCTTTTGACCCGGGCCTGGTGACCTATACCGAGGCGTATGAGAACTCCCTGCACTTCTCTCCACGGTTCCAGCAGTTCGCGGAAGGGCTGGCCGACCGTCTGATCGCGCGGTATGACCTGCGCGGCCGGGATGTGATCGACGTCGGCTGTGGCAAGGGCGACTGGCTCAAGCTGCTGGTCACGCGCGGCGGCAACCGGGGCATCGGCTTCGACCGGAGCTATGATCCCACGTTGGAAAGCGAGACGCTGCCGGCTGGACTTTCATTCGTGCAGGATTTTTTCTCGGAGCAATATGCCCACCTGCCCGCCGACCTGCTGACCTGCCGCCACGTGCTGGAACACATCGAACAGCCGCTCGCGTTCGTGGCCGGCATCCGGCGCGCGGTACGGCCCGGCACGCTGGTCTATTTCGAGGTGCCCAATGCCCTCTATACCCTGCGCGACATGGGCATCTGGGACATCATCTACGAGCATTGCTCGTATTTCAGCGCCGCTTCGCTGTCCTACGTGTTCCTGCGGGAAGGATTCGATGTGCTGGCGGTGGATGAAGCTTACGGCGGCCAGTTCCTGGGGATCGAAGCCCGACCTTCGTCGGAGCCGCGCGTCCTGTCGCCCGTCCCGCCCAACGATCTGACCGAGATGGCCGAGGTCGTGGTGGGGTTCGGCCGGCGCTACACGGAGAAGGTGGCATTCTGGAAGGCCCGGCTTGAAGACCTGGCCGCGCGCGGTAAGAAGGTCGTGGCCTGGGGAGCAGGCTCCAAAGGGGTGACCTTCCTCAACACGCTGCAAGCGGGGCAGGTGGATTGCATCGTGGACATCAACCCGCGCAAGCACGGGCGATTTGTCGCCGGGACGGGACAGGTGATCGTCGGCCCGGAGGCGCTCCAGGCCCGGCGGCCGGACGTGGTGCTGGTCATGAACCCGCTGTACGTCGAGGAAATCCGGCAGATGCTGGCCGGGTTCGGGCTGGACCCGGAACTACAGATCGTCTAGGCATCTCCTTTGTGGATCGGCCAGGCTTGCGCTGACCTAACATTCATCTCTCATTGTGCTAAGGTTAGAAATTCGTTTAGATCGCCGTTAAGGCCAGGAGGACTGGATTGGTCTCCTGGCTTTTGCGCTGCCGATTCTCGATAGGATTCTGATAGCCCGCTGTAAGGATTTGATCACCCCCCTTTAGTTCCTTAGCAAGGTAGCCCTGCGACACTAAGGTCAGTAGTGTCTTATTCCGATCTGGAGTCGATCATCACCTTACCAATTGACTCGTGGAGACCCGGCAACCAGTGGAGCGAGGGCTTTTACTTAGTTTTTTTCAACTGACCAACAGCCCGTTGCTCCACAACCGCGGATGAGACTCCGGACAGGTTTTGTGATTGGCGCGAGCTGCGCGGAATTTCACGGGTGAGGGCTTTTAGGGCAGGGTATTCCTGCAGGTCAAAGGACAGTTCAATGAAAACTATTCGTTACGGCGGTCTGGTCAGTGTCACTCTCTTCGTGCTGGCGCTTCTGGTGGCCCCCCTCAGTGGCAGTCCGGCGCTGGCCCAGTGTGGCGGTACCGATCCCAACATCGTCTGTACCGGGACGGATACCGATGGGTATCAGGACAGCACGCCATTCACTGGAGTGAACATCACAGTGGAGTCCGGTGCGACGGTTTCCAACGGTGGCGGCGATGCCATCTTCGCGGGCAGCGGGAGTACAGTCACCAATAATGGAACGGTGAGCGCCACGGGTGCTAGTAACGAAGGCGTGTACGTGTTTCCTGGTTCGACCATCAACAACAACGGCTCGATCGCGACGACCGGCAACAGTGCCGCGGCGGTTCGCCTCGACGGTTCCGGGAATCAGATTACGAATAACGGGACCATCAGCACGTCGGGCAGTGGCTCGGACGCCATCGGTGGCACCTCCGGCAATACCATCATCAACAATGGCAGCCTCGCGACCACGGGCACAGGCGCTGGCATTTTCCAGTATGGTTCGGCCAGCACGACGACGACAATCACCAATACCGGAACCATCACCGCGAATGGCGACGGCATCTTGATTTGGAACGGCAATACCAATATCGACCATTCCGGTGATATCGCCGCGACCGGCAGAGCCATCAGCACGGGCAACGGCACGGATACCGTCCTGCTCGACGGCAATGTGACCGGCGATGTGAATACGGGCGGCGGCAATGATGCGGTGACCGTTGGTGCCAGCAATCCGAGGCTCAATGGCGAGTTGAACGGTGGCGCGGGAACGGACACCCTGACCTTCGCCCTGACGGTGACGTCGGCTGAGGCGCCGGCCCTGGCGGCCGCGATTGCGGCGGCTTCCCCGGCGGGTGGCACGCTGACCTACGGCGGCAACGTCTATGAGTGGGTCAACTTCGAGACGCTCATCAATGCCCTGAATATCATCGCCGGCCCCGGTGGCGGTGGCGGCGGTGGCGGTGGTGGTACTGGCGGTGGACCGGTGGTGGTTCTCGTCACCATTCATGCTTTTGCTGACGGCCGGCTGAACAATCTCGACTTCGCGGCGACCGCGATCCCCTTCTGCGGTCTCGGCGGCAAGGGCCTGGATATCTACGCGGTGGCTGGCGGCCAGATCGACCTGGCCTTCCAGGTGAGCGTGGAACAGGTGCAGGCGGCTCTGGCGGCGGCGAACGGCGCGTCGGTCCAGGTCGCTCCGGAAGTGGCCCGTCTGGGCGCGGCGCTCTTCGCCCTCGATGGCGACACGCTCCAGCTCAACGGCCCGGATGGCTACAGTTTCATCTTCCAGGCGAACGTGTGCGGCCTCGGCTAGCACCCGGACAAACAGTTAGAAGCCCCGGCCCCCGCCGGGGCTTTTTTTGTGGGCGGGCATGGCGCGTGGGAGATGAGTGCGAGGGAGCAGCAGGGCTGGTAGTCATAGGCCTGGCTGGCAAGTCTTCTAAGAATTAAGATATCCTTATTCTTTTGTAAGGTTTTTTCCCCTGGTTGGTAGTTGGCGCGTAAGGAAGAAAGTGCATATTGATACCAGAGACCATCCGAAAATGAGCTGTGAGCCGGGGACCCCGGTCCACATAGTAGAAAGTTAGAATAATTCTATGCATCCTTCCCGTCGCCTTTTTTCGGTATTTCTTGGAATGTTGGTATTGATCCTGTTGGCGACTCCGCTGGTGGGGGGCGCTCGCCCGGCACTGGCCCAATGCGTGGCGACTGGCCACAACGTCAACTGCACCGGCTCGGAACTGAACGGATACGTCAATTGGACGGATGGCTGGGCTGTTACCGTCCAGCCAGAGGCCTATGTTTACAATCAATACAATAAGGCTATAGAAGTTCGCAACAACAATGTGATCGTCAATAATGGTGACGTTTACACCCAAGGCACTCATCACGCGGACGGGTCACGTACCATCGGCGGGCATGATGGCATCTTCGTAGCTTTCAACAATCAGATCATCAACAATGGCACCATTACCACCGCTCCGAACACGAGAACGGCAGGCGGTGTCGAGTTCTGGGGCGGAAATACGCTCACCAACATCGGCACGATCACGGCCCAGGGCGAAAATGGCTTCGGTGTCATGATGAGCTATGGTGGCAACGTGGTCAACAATTCCGGCACGATCACCACGAACGGCCGGTATTCAATTGGGCTTTACTTCGATGGTTTCTCGAGCACGGGGGGGGCGAACGTCGTCAACAACAGCGGTACGATCCAGGCCCAGGGCGACACTAACGTGGGGTTGATGTACGACATCGGCGGTGACATTTTCAACAACAGCGGGACGCTCGCGGCGACCGGCCCTAACTCGCAGGGTGCTGTTATCGGCAGCAGCGGGGCGGATACCCTCAACAATATCGATCCCGGCACGATCAACGGCACAATCAACATGGCTGGCGGCAATGACGTGCTCACCAACGGCGGCACGATCAACGGCGCGACTGGCATGGGCGCCGGCAGCGATGTGCTGACCAACAGCGGCACGATCAACGGCGCGGTCGACATGGGCACCGACGCCGACACGCTGACCAACAG
>CAZHMJ010000250.1:0-7458 GCA_964533805.1 uncultured Anaerolineae bacterium
GTGATATCCGGGTTGAAGCGCTGGGTCAGGCTGCCCTTGGGGCCCTTGACCGTCACTTCGTTGCGGTCGATAGTCACCTCAACCTTGGGAGGCAGGACGATCGGTTTCTTGCCAATACGAGACATGATCTTTGCCCTTCCCTTACCAGACCTTGCAAAGGATCTCGCCCCCGACGCCCTTGACGCGGGCTTCATCGGCGGTCATGACCCCCTGCGAAGTCGAGACAATGGCGATGCCCATCCCGCTGAGCACCCAGGGCAGTTCATCGCGCTTGACATAGACCCGGCGGCCGGGCCGGCTGACACGCTCCAGGCCGGTGATCACCGGGCGGCTGTGACGGCGGTCGCCATAGTACTTCAGCTTGACATGGATCATCGGGGCGGGGGTTTCGCTCCCCACTTCGTAATCCTCGATATAGCCTTCTTGTTTCAGCACGCGCGCGATCTCAACCTTGAGCTTGGAAAGCGGAATCTGAGTCGCCTTCTGGTCGATCAGCATGGCGTTCCGGATGCGCGTGAGCATATCTGCAATCGGGTCGCTGTACATATTGGAGGCAACTCCCCTCTACCAGCTTGACTTGACGACCCCGGGGATTTTGCCCTGGAGTGCCATTTCACGGAAATGGATGCGGCACAGCCCGAAGCGGCGCATGTACCCGCGCGGCCGCCCGCACACCTTACCGGAGTTCGGGTCAACAAACTGGCAGCGATTGCGCACGCGGACCTTGTACTTACGACGTGTTTCGCGTGTGACGATGGACTTCTTGGCCATCCTGTAACAACCTCCTCCTGCCCCGGCGGGTGTCTAAACGGACAACCGCATTGCCGGGGGGGTTAGTGACTAATTCTGGCTGAAGGGCATCCCCAGCAACCGCAGGAGCTGGCGCCCTTCTTCGTCAGAGCGGGCGTTGGTCACGATCGTGATCTCCATCCCGCGCACCTTATCGATCTTGTCGTACTCGATTTCCGGGAAGATCAACTGCTCGCGCAGGCCGAGCGTGTAATTGCCACGCCCGTCGAACGCATCCGGGTTGACCCCCTGGAAGTCACGCATGCGGGGCAGCGCCACGTTGAACAGCCGGTCGAGCATCGCCCACATCCGGTCGCCGCGCAGGTCCACCTTGACGCCGATGGAACGCCCTTCGCGCAGCTTGAAGGTGGCGATGCTCTTGCGCGCCTTGGTGATCACCGGGTTCTGGCCGGTAATCGTGCGCATGTCCGCCACCGCGAACTCCAGGGCCTTGGGGTTATCCAGGGCCTCGCCGACGCCGATGTTAACCACGATCTTCAAGACCCGCGGGACGCGCATCTTGTTGTCGTAGCCGAATTCCTTCATCAGCGCGGGGACGACTTCTTCTGCATAGCGCTGCTTGAGCCGCAGATTCTTGTTAGCCATGCTTGCCTCTGCCTCAGTCAATGTCAGCGCCGCACTTGCGGCACACGCGCACCTTGCGGCCTTCTTCGTTGACGCGGAAGCCGACCCGGGTGCGTTTGTCGCACTGGGTGCAGACCAGCATCACGTTGCTCAGGTGCAGCGGCGCTTCGAATTCGATAATGCCGGGCTGAATCTGACCACGCCCAGCCTGCTGGGGCCGCTGGTGTTTCTTGGCAATGTTGACCTGAGAAACCACCACGCGGCGTTCATTGGACAGGACGCGCAGGACTTCGCCCCGCTCGCCAATGTCCTTGCCTGCGATCACTTCGACGGTATCGCCCTTCTTAATCCGTTCCATCTTCGTGCTCCCCTACAGTGTTTCCGGGGCCAGCGAGACGATCTTCATGAAGCCTTTGTCGCGCAGCTCGCGCGCCACCGGCCCGAAGATGCGCGTGCCCTTGGGGTTCTGGGTTTCACCGTCCAGAATCACGACGGCGTTGTCATCGAACTTGATGTACGAGCCGTCACTGCGACGGTATTCCTTGGCGATGCGGACGATCACGGCGCGCACCACTTCACTCTTCTTGACCGCGCCCTGCGGGGCGGCCGACTTGACCGTGCCGATGACGATATCCCCCACCGTCGCCGTCCGCCGCCAGGAGCCACCCGTCAGGTGGAACACCAGGATTTCGCGGGCGCCGGTGTTATCGGCAACCTTCATCCGAGACTCGTGCTGGATCATGACGGCTTACTCCTCGGCATCCAGCTCGTGCTGGATCTCGGCGGCTTCCGCTTCCGCTTCGGTCGGCTGGTCGAGAACGGTCTCGACCACCCAGCGCTTGCGGCGGCTCAGCGGGCGGCTTTCCACGATACGGACCGTGCTGCCGACCGGAATGGCATTGCTCTCGTCGTGCGCCAGGAAGCGCTCCGAGCGGCGAAGCACCTTGCCATACAGTTTGTGGGCGGTGGTGACTTCGATTTCGACCACCACGGTCTTGTCCATCTTGTCGCTGACGACACGGCCCGTCAGCCGGCGGCGTTTGTTAGCCATTCTTGTCCTCCCGCTGGATCACGGTCGCCGCCAGTTCCCGCTCGCGCAGGAGGGTGCTGATGCGCGCGATCTGCTTGCGCACGACACGCATCCGGCTGGTGTTCTCCAGCTTGCCGGCGGCCCGCTGAAAACGCAGATTGAAGAGTTCCGTCTTGGCGTCTTCCAGCGCGCTACGCAGCTCTACTTCACTCATCTGGCGTAGATTCTTGACATCACTCATGACACGACCTCCTCGCCAGTGATCGGGTCGGTGCGCTTGATGAACTTGGTCCGGATCGGCAGCTTGTAAGCGGCCAGTTCCAGCGCCTCACGCGCCACTTCTTCTTCCACACCGGCCATCTCGAACAGGACGCGGCCGGGCTTGATCACGGCGACCCAGTGGTCGACGGAGCCTTTACCTTTACCCATGCGGGTTTCGGCAGGCTTGGCCGTGACCGGCTTGTCCGGGAAGATGCGGATCCACACCTTGCCGCGGCGTTTGATGTGGCGGACGATGGTCCGGCGGCAGGCTTCGATCTGGCGGCTGGTGATCCAGGCCGGCTCGATCGCCTGCAAGCCGTAATCGCCAAACTGCACTTTGGCGCCGCGCCGGGCGAGGCCCTTCATGCGGCCGCGCATTTGTTTGCGGTATTTAACCCGCTTTGGCATCAACATAGGCTTAACTCCACTGTGGCAGCCAGCCCCCGGTGCGCACACCGGGGCGGGGCGCCCGGCCTTTTACTGGCTGACGTATACGTCCGCGACTTCTACGGTGTCTTCTTGCAGCTTCTGGCCCTTGTAGACCCAGACCTTGACGCCGATCCGGCCGAAGCCGGTCAGCGCTTCCGCCTTGCCAAAGTCGATGTCGGCGCGCAGCGTGTTGCGCGGCACGCGACCCTCGACCTGCCACTCACGGCGGGCCATTTCGGAGCCGCCCAGACGCCCACCCACCTGCACGCGGATGCCTTCCGCGCCCTGGCGGATCGCCTGTTGGATGGCGCGCTTCATGGCGCGGCTGTGGCTGATGCGGCGCTCAAGCTGCCCGGCAATATTGCGGGCGATCAGAGTCGCATCCAGGTCCGGCTTGTCGATTTCCTCGACTTCGACCTTGACCTTCTTGCCGGTCAGCGCTTCCAGGTCCTGGCGGACTTTCTTGACGTTATCGCCCTTGCGGCCGATCACGATGCCTGGCTTGGCCGTGTAGAGAGTCGTCACGATCTGGTTCGGGAAGCGCTCGATTTCCACCTTGGAAATCGCGGCGCGCTCGCCCTCGCGCAGGATCAGGCGGCGAATCTCAAAGTCTTCCTGGAGCTGCTCGCGGTACCGGGTTCCCTCGGCGAACCAGCGGGCATCCCAGTCACGAATGACCTTCAGACGAAAGCCGATCGGGTGAATTTTGCGACCCATAGCTAGTCCTCTCGCTCCTCGAGAATAACGGTCAGGTGCGATGTCCGCTTGATCCGCGGCTTGTAACGGCCACGCGCCCCGGCCTTGACGCGCTTGAGGCTGGTACCCTCGTCGACCGTGATGGTCTTGACGATCAAATCCTGGCGGTTCAGCTCAAGATTCTGCTCGCCGTTGGCGATCGCCGATTCCAGAGTCTGGCGGGTCAGCTTGGCGCCCTTCTGGGGCATATGCTGGAGGATGATTGACGCTTCGTTCGCGTACATCCCACGCACCTGATCGACCACCAGACGGAGCTTCTGGGGCGCGATCGGCAGATGTTTGGTTACCGCTTTTACTCGCATGTCAACCGCCTTAACGCTTCTTCTTTTCGGCCTCGTGCCCGCGGAAGTGGCGGGTCGGGGCGAACTCACCAAGCTTGTGGCCGACCATATTCTCAGTCACGTAAATCGGCACATGGCGACGGCCATCGTGCACGGCGACTGTATGACCAACCATTTGCGGGAAGATGGTGCTGGCGCGGCTCCAGGTGCGGATCACGCGCTTTTCCCCCCGCTCGTTCATCTGCTCGATCCGTCGCAGGAGCTTGGGCTGGATGAACGGCCCTTTTTTGAGTGAACGCGACATACTCGACTCTCCTTAGTTACCGACGCTTGCTCCCACGCCGACGGACGATGTACTTTTCCGTGGCCTTGTTGTGGCGAGTCTTGTACCCGCGAGCCGGCTTGCCCCACGGAGTCTTGGGGCCGGCCATACCCGCCGGGGAACGGCCTTCACCACCCCCATGGGGGTGACTGTTGGGGTCCATCGCCGTGCCGCGCACGGTCGGACGCCAACCCAACCAGCGGCGGCGGCCCGCCTTGCCCAGTTTGACATTGCCGTGTTCGGCATTGCCCACCTGGCCAACGGTCGCCATGCAGTTCTCGCTGATCAGGCGCATCTCACCGCTGGGCATGCGGACCGTGGTGTACTTGCCTTCCTTGGCCAGCACCTGGGCCGACGTGCCCGCCGCGCGCGCGATCTGCCCGCCCTTGCCCGGCTCGAACTCGACATTGTGGATCATCGAGCCGACGGGGATGTTCTTGAGGGGCAGCGCGTTCCCGACCTTGATGTCCGCGCCCGATCCGTTCTGGATCCGGTCGCCGACCTTCAGGCCGAGCGGCGCGATGATGTAGCGCTTCTCGCCGTCTTCATACTCGACCAGGGCGATCCGGCACGACCGGTTGGGGTCATACTCGATCGACACGATCTGGCCCGCGCACTCGAACTTGTTGCGCTTGAAGTCAATGATCCGATAGCGGCGCTTGTGGCCACCGCCCCGATGCCGCACGGTCACACGACCCTTGTTGTTGCGCCCAGCGCGCTTGCGCATGTCCTCCAGCAGCGATCGTTCGGGCTTGCTCCGAGTGATTTCCTCGAAGGAGTAGCCCGTCATATCGCGGCGGCCAGGAGAAGTGGGCTTGTACGTCTTGATAGGCATCTTTCACATCCTACAGATTGAACAGATTGATGCTCTGCCCAGGCACCAGGGTCACCACCGCCTTCTTCCAGGAGGGTTTCCGCTGGTAGAGGCGGCGGCCGCGCTGGCCACGCTTGGCAGGCACAACCATCGTCGCCACCTTGTCCACCGTGACATCGAAGATCACTTCCACGGCTTCCTTGATCTGGATCTTGGTCGCCTTGGGGCTGACTTCGAAGGTGTACTGGCGGCTTTCGTCGGCCAGGATGTTGGTCTTTTCAGTGACCACCGGGCGCACAATCACGTCGTACAGATGAATGCCGGCCATGTTAACCCTCCTGCCCCGCACCCAACCAGGCGCGGATCACTTCCAGCGCGTCCAGGGGCAGGACGATCTTGTCGTGAGTCAACAGATCGCGGACGTTGAGGTAGTGGGCATGGAGCGTTTGCGCATTCGGGAGGTTGCGCACGCCCATCTCGACCACTTCATCACGCCCCGGCAGCAACACCAGCGTGCTGGCGTCCCCGGTCAGATTGCGCAGAGCCTCGGCGGCCAGGCGGGTTTTCGGCTCGGCCAGTTTGAACTGGTCCACGACGACGATCTGGTTGTCGCGGGCCAGGGCGCTCAGCGCGCTGCGCAGGGCGGCCTGCCGCATCTTGCGGGGCATCGCCTGCTCGTAGCTGCGCGGGCGCGGGCCGTGGGCCTTCCCGCCGCCGACGAAGATCGGCGCGTTACGGCTCCCATGACGGGCGCGGCCAGTGCCCTTCTGGCGGTACCACTTCGCCTTGGTGCGGTTGATCTCGCCGCGCGTCAGGGCCTTATGCGTCCCCAGGCGCGCGTTCGCCATCTGGCGAACGTAAGCCTGGTGCATCAGGTCGATATTGATTTTTGCTTCAAAGATATCAGCTGGCAGTTCGACACTGTCGAGTTCTTTCCCAGCGATATTCCTCACCGGTACTTTCATGTCGATTACTCCTGGCGGCCTACCGGCCGGCCTTGACAGCGCTGCTGGCGGGCTTGATGACGACCAGTCCACCCTTGGCGCCCGGCACTGAGCCTTTAACAGCCAGCAAATTGCGTTCTTCGTCGATGACCATGACTTCCAGATTCTGCGCCGTGACCCGCTCGTTGCCCATATGGCCACCCATGCGCATGCCCTTGAAGACACGGCCGGGCTGGCTGGTCTGGCCGATCGAGCCGGGCGCGCGGGTGCGGTCGGACGCGCCGTGCGTCTTCGGCTGGCGGTTGAAGTGGTGCCGCTTGACGGTGCCCGCGAAACCACGTCCCTTGCTCGTGCCGACCACGTCGACCCGGTCGCCGATCGCAAACGCGCTTACCGTGATCTTCGCGCCTTCTTCCACGCTGATGTCGCCATTGCGCACGCGGAACTCACGCAGGTAGCGCAGCGCGGGCAGGTTATTGCGCTTCAGATGGCCGAGCTGACCACGAGTCAGGCGTTGTGCCTTGGTCTCTTCATACCCAAGCTGCACAGCCGTGTAACCATCATTCTCGGCTGTCCGAACCTGGGTCACGTAGCAGGGCCCCGCCTGAATGACGGTGACAGGGGTGACCGTGCCTTGCGCGTCGAAAATCTGGGTCATCCCTACTTTTTTGCCAATGATGCCCTTCATGGTACCTCCACGGGACTGTGTCCGTCCCCTGCGGTGGGACGATCACATCATCCCCATTGTTTTCACGCGCCAGAGCCTCGCGTGGTCGCGCTGCTCTGGCAAGCCTGTGCGCTTGTGATGACCGGGTTAAATCTTGATCTCGATGTCCACCCCGGCCGGCAGGTTGAGCCGCATCAGGGTGTCGATCGTCTTGCTGTCGGGATCCAGCACGTCGATGAGCCGCTTGTGAGTGCGAATCTCGAAGTGTTCCTGGGAATTCTTGTCGATGAAAGCTCCACGCCGCACGGTGAAGCGTTCAATCCGCGTCGGTAGAGGGACGGGACCCACCACGCGCGCGCCCGTGCGCTCGGCCGTCTCGACAATGCGACGCGCCGATTGATCCAGAACCCGGTGATCATATGCCTTCAGGCGGATGCGAATTTTCTGCTTTGCCATAAGTTCCTCTCTGGCAGCTCGCTCATGCGCGCCAGGGGGTAGCGTAGATACCCCCCGGCGCAGCTTTGGCTTATTCCAGGATTTCGGTAATGACCCCGGCGCCGACGGTCAGGCCGCCTTCGCG
>CAZHMJ010000251.1:0-2681 GCA_964533805.1 uncultured Anaerolineae bacterium
GCGCAGTCTCACCGCGCCGCGCAGTCTCACCGCGCCGCGCAGTCTCACCGCGCCGCGCAGTCTCACCGCCAGCCACGCTGGCCGGACCGCTTCCCCCGCAGGGCAATCGCATCAAAAAGCATTTAGAACCGCAAAGACGCCAAGAACGCCAAGGAAAAACGCAGAGAAAAGCGAAAACAGAAAAAACCGTACTGTCGAGACAATGAATCAAACGCTTGTAGAACCGTTTTCCCTCTGTGTCCTCCGCGTCCTCTGTGGTGAGATGTCTTTTTCAGTTTGATGCGATTGCCCTGGCTTCCCCCGGTAGGCCTGCTCGCCAATCGGGACTATACTGGTCGCAGGGGAAAAACAGCGACTACATCGCCCCGATTCCTGCGGTTCCAATGCGCTCCAACGCCCCCCTGCTTTTCCCCGGAGTCGATTCCGCGTCCTGTTCTGGCGATAGTGTGCCAGACGGCCCACTGCGCGTAATCTCACCTTCATGTTCCCTCCAGGAGCAGCCCGCATGCAAAGGAATTTCCGTCTCATCTCGCCCGGCTTGATAGTCTGCCTTGCGATCGGCCTGATCGTGCTGCCGCTCTCCGCCGCGACGCCACCCCGTGTCGTGGCCCAGGACAATCCGCCCGCGATCCAGTACGGCGACACCGTCGAGGGAACGCTGGACTCCGGCGAGCAGGACACCTACACCTTCGACGCGCTGGAAGGCGACATCGCCATCGGGACGGTGACCAGCCCCAGTCTGTCGCTGTCCCTGGCCGTCCACTGGTCCAGCTCCTCTGGCTCGAACGAGATTCAGGTGGAGCGCGAGCTGACCTCGGACGGCTCGTACGAGATCGTCGTCGGGGCGGCCGACGGCCGCAGCGCCGGAACGTATACCCTGACCCTGCAAGGCCTGCGCCGCCCGCCGACCCGCACCCTGCGACCGGGGGAAACGGTGGGCGAGGCCTGGACTCCGGCCCAGTCACCCGCCGTGTGGTGGTTCAGCGGGCAGGCCGGCCAGGTGATCGATCTGACCCTCCACTTCTACGAGGGCTGGGCCGAGTACCTGGACATCCTCGATTCCAGCGGCGCGGTGGTGGTTCAGGAAGCCGGGGGCATGGTCTATGACAGCCGCTTCGCGGCCCCGCTGCCCGCGGACGGCCTCTACACCGTGCGCCTGTTCACCAGCCACGACGACGACAACATCTACAGCCTGCGTCTGGATACGCCCGCCCCGGCGGCCCAGATCGGCTACGGCAGCCCGTACGCGGGCCAGACGGCGGGCGGGCTTCAGGTGGTCGGCTTTCAGGGCAGCGCGGGCGACAGCCTGCGTCTCCGTGTGGCCGCGCCCAATATGGACGACCTCCAGCCCCGGATCACGGTTGGCGGGCCATCGAGCACCCTGGTCTACGGCTACACCTCGTATGAGGACGTGTTCGAGAAGCAGTTCGTCCTGGTCGAGACCGGTCCGCACAGCCTGATCGTGACCACCCAGGCGGACGACCCCTTCACGCTGACCCTGGATCAACTGGAGCGCGCGCCGCAGCCAATCGCGGTCGGCGATGCGGTGGAGGTGGTGCTGGACGCGCCGCCCCGGCCGGTCTACCAGTTCCAGGGGACGGCCGGCGACCGGGTGAGCGTGGACGCCGCCAGCGACTCGTTCATCTCGGAGACGGCCCTGGGCGGCCCCGGCGGGTTGTTCGTCCTGGAAAACTCCGGCACCGGCGTGATGGCCGGGACGCTGCTGCCCAACCTCGTCCTGCCGGTCGATGGGTTGTACACCCTGACGACCGGCCCGTACTACGAGAGGCCCGATTCGTATTTCGGCTACGCCTACACGCTCCACCTGGACGGGGCGGCGCAGGCCGGGCCGCTGGCCTTCGGCGAGAGCGCGGCGGGCACCCTCCCGGCGCGCCGGGTCGCGCTCCACACCTTTGAGGCCCAGGCCGGTGACGCGGCCGGACTCTGGCTGCACAGCGACGCCTTCACGCCCAATATGTTCCTGTACGGGCCGCGCGGACGGGTCGCGGGCGGGCTGCTCCTGTCCGACTCGGACAGCCTGATCGCGCCAACCCGGCTGCCCTGGGACGGGGTCTATACCGTGATCGTCGAGAGCGACTCCGGGCTGGGCCAGGGCGGCTACACCCTCGACCTGACGGCGGACTTCTTCCCCGCGGCCGAACGAATCGCCGCCGGAGAGAGCCTGTCCGCCACGCTGGACGCGGGCAAGGTGATCCAGTTCCAGGCGGCGACGGGCGACCTGATCAGGCTGGACAAGGACGGCCCGAACGAGGTCAGCCTGTGGCTGGTCTCCCCGCGCGCGACGTATGACTACCTGATGCCGGGCGTCCTGCCCGCCACCGACGACGGCGTGTACACCGTCCTGCTCCTGCCGACCAGCGAGGGCCGCTACGACACCACCTTCGCGCTGGGGATCACGGCCGCCGAGCGGGCGGATGGCGACGGCGACGGCCTGCCCGACCGCCAGGATCGCTGCCCGGCCGCGCCGGGCGAGCTGGACGGCTGCGCGGACAGCGACGGCGACGGCGCGCTCGACCCGGATGACCTGTGCCCGGACGAAACCGGCACGGCCCAGGGCTGCCCGGATACGGACGGCGACGGGGTGGGCGACGCGGCCGACCAGTGCGTCGACGTGCCCGGCAACCGCGCGGCGGGTGGCTGTCCCGACGCGGACGGCGACG
>CAZHMJ010000251.1:2691-7443 GCA_964533805.1 uncultured Anaerolineae bacterium
GACGCCGTCCGCCGCCAGCGCCGCGGGCCAGGCGGTGCCGACCCCGACGGCGACGGCGTGTTCGACAGCGAGGACGCCTGCCCGGCCGAGCCGGGCCTGGTCGCCCTGAACGGCTGCCGCTGCACGGCGGCGGCCTCCGGCAACGCCAACCTGCGCGGCGGCCCCGGCACGACCTTTGAGCTGGTGGGCAGCGTGACCGGCGGCCAGACGCTGGCCGTGATCGGCCAGAATGCGGCGGGCGACTGGTTCAAACTCCAGGTGGAGGGGATCGACACGGCCTGGATCGCGGCCTTCCTGGTCAGCGCCCCGGCCTGCCCGGCGGGGGTGACTCTGCCGGTGGCGGAGTAGCGGGCAGGCGGAGCGGTCAGCTTTCAGCGGTCAGCGATCAGCAAAAACAACAGCGCCGGGGCATCCACCCCGGCGCTGTTGTGAGATGAGGCTGCGTGCTCCGGCGGGCGCTTACCCGGCGCGGACGCTGATCAGGTATTCACCGGAGTCTTCCCGGTTGGCGCTGTAGACGAAGACCAGCACCCGGTCGCCCGCGCCCAGGTTCAGCGTCACGCCGGGCAGCGGGCCTTCGTCCGTATTGCGCTGGATGCCCAGGTCGGGGTCGTCCAGGGTGTAGACCAGCAGGCTTGGCTCGAAGTCCAGGGCCGTGACCGACAGGCTGTAAGCTCCGTCTTGTGGCGCGCTGAACAGGAAGATGCCCACGTCGCCATTCCCCAGCAGCGTGCTAATCAGAGTCTCGTCCAGCGGCAGGCTGGGCACCAAACCGAGCAGGCTGGGTCCCCACGGGATCGCCGTCGAAGTGAACGGGCCTTGGGCATCGGGAACCAGCATCGGCCCCGGGGTCGCGGTCACCACGATCGGCGTGGCCGTCGGGATGCGTGTGGAAACAAGCGTGGCGGAGGGTGTCGCCGTGACAATCTCCTGGGCCCCGGCGGACAGTGGATCGCCGCCGCCATTGGGTGGGAGGTCGCCCCCGCCGCTGGCGAACAGCCCGCCGGACTGGTTGAGCAGCAGCCCGCCGAACAGGGCCACGGCGATCAGGGCCGCGATCAGAGTCAGCGACGGCGCGAACTGGAACCGGCGAACCGGCCGGGCGGGCCGCGCCGGGGAAGCAAGGGTCGTGAATGTCATCGGGTGTTCCTCCTGGATGGGCGCGCCGGGCGGGCGCTGCCCGTTGGTTGAGCGCGGAAGCGACTGCATCGCGATCGGCACGGAGCCGGCTTCCTCCGCCTCCAGGGCGGCGTTCAGCTCCAGCACCATCCGCGCCAGTTCCGGGTCTGACTCGGCCCGGCGCAGGATGGCGGCCACGGCGGCGAAGTCGCCGCGCCGCAGGGCGAGATGGTAGCGGTAGAGGGCGCGTTCGCGGTCGATCGGGTCAGTCATGTTCGGTCACCCTCCCTTCGGTCAGGGCGGCCCGCAGGCGGCCCAGGGCGCGGTGCAGCCGCACCCGGGCCGCGCCGGGGGATGTCCCCAGCGCCGCGGCCAGCTGGTCGCCGTTGAGTTCGTGCAGGACGGCCAGCTCCAGCACGCGCCGGTCGTCTTCCGAGACCAGGGCCAGCAGTTCGGCCGTCGCCTGGCGGGCCTCGAGGACCTGCTCCGGCCCGGCCTGCGTGCTGTCCAGGGCCAGCCCGGCCAGCCGCTCGAACGGATCATCCTCGTCCGGGCCGTCGTCTGGACCAGCCAGGTCGGCGGCCAGCGGCTCGCGCCGTTCGCGGCGGGCCAGGTCGGCCTGGCGACGGCGGACCAGGTTGGCCGCGATGCCCAGCAGCCAGGCCTCCGGCTGTCCGGCCGGGCGAAAGCGTTCCGCGTGGGCCAGCGCCTCCGCCACGACCTCGTTGAGCAGGTCGTCGGCGACCGCGCCGGCCTCGGATGGTCCGGCCAGCCCGGCCCGCAGCACGTACAGGCGCAGCGTGGGGCGCAGACGGCCGGCTTCGGTTTCGATGAACGCGCGCAAGCGGTCATCCCTGGCTGCGCGTCGGTGCATACGGCTCTCCTCGCGAGGGTGTGTGCAGCCTCTATAGTGTATTCAATTTGCGGGCGGGAATTGTTACAGGCGGCGGGAAAACAGAGGCCAGGGGCAAGCGAAAGCACCGAAGCGTCGGAGAACCAGGGCCGCGCCGCGCGCCGGGGCGGGCGTCACGATTTTTCGGATTCGTATGGCCCGCGCTCCGCAACAAAAAACCGGGACGGTGATCCGTCCCGGTTGGCGAGCATCTTCAGTTCACCTGCTTTTGCACCCGTCTAGCCGAAGCGCGTCAGAATCCACTCGCTGATCGTCGGCAGCAGGTCGGGGATGAACTCCTGCGGCAGCGTGCCGTATTCTTCCACGCCGCCCGTGATCGCGTCCTGGAAGAGGTGGTTGGCGGTCGGGAAGCGGACGATCGTCACATCCTCCAGCCCGGCCTCGTCCACGATGGTCTGCAGGGCGGTGGCGTTCTGATCGGCGTCCACCTGGACGTCGTTGTCGCCGAAGAGGGCCAGGGCAGGCACGCTGAGTTGCTCCCAGTCCCCGCGCGGATCGTAGGCGAAGAAGTAGCGCAGCCAGTTCTGGAACTGCGGCATCTGCTGCGCGGCCAGATCGGCGGCATAGGCGGCCGGGTCCGTGATCCCGGCGCGCTGCTCTTCCGGCAGGGCCTCGATCTGGGCGATCGCATCCTCGATCATCGAGGCTTCCAGCCCTTCCCAGTCCTCGGCCGCGGTCAGCAGCGCCCATTCCTGGACGTTGGCGACCTGGGTATCGATCTGCTCCTGGGTCGCGCCGGAAGCGGCCATCAGGCGCTCGTTCTGGCGGATCAGCAGGTCCAGGCCGTTGACCGCCGGACCGGCCAGCGAGACGATGAAGGCCACGTCCGCGCGCCGGGCCGCGATCATGGGCGCGATCAGGCCGCCCTCGCTGTGGCCCAGCAGGCCGATCTTGGCCGGGTCGATCTCCGGGCGGGTCAGCAGGTAATCCAGGGCGGCCTCGGCGTCGGTCGCCAGGTCGGCCGAATTGGCCGTGGTCGGGTCGCCGCCCGATCCGCCCACGCCGCGGTCATCGTAGCGCAGCACGGCGATGCCCTGCCGGGTCAGGTAGTCGGCGATCAGCGCGAAGGGCTTGATCTCGGCGATGGGGAGCAGCGACTCGTCGCGGTCCTGCGCGCCGCTGCCGGAGATCAGGATCACGGCCGGGAAGGGGCCGTCGCCTTCGGGCAGGCTCAGCGTCCCGGCCAGGGTGATCGGTTCGCCGGAGGCATCGGCCGTGTTCTCGAAGGTCACTTCCTCGGTCACATAGGGCAGCGCCTCGGCCTCGGCCTCGGTCGCGTCCGGGGTATAGGGGGCCAGGGCTTGCAGGGCCGGGGTAAAGACCGCTTCCGCCAGGGCCTCGTATTCATTCGCGCTGGACTGGAGCAGGACGACGTAGGCCGCGTCCTCGGTCCCGGCCAGAGCCACGTCGATCCCCAGGCTCAGCCCGCCCTGCTCGAAGTCGATGTGATAGACCGTCCAGGTGAACGCCTCGGTTTCCAGCGTGGCCGGGTCTTCCGGCAGGCTGCCAATCTGAAGCTGGCCGGCCAGTACCGCGCCGAGCGCCTCGGCGGTCATGCCCGGCGCGGCCTGGATGATCAGGCTGGTCACATCCAGCGCGCCGCTGCCACGGGCATAGATGCCCGGCCCGGCCTTGGTCCAGCCGTCGGGGATCACCCCTTGCAGGCCAAAGGTTTCGTCGGTGAACGGCACGAGCGTGATCTCGCCGCCGTCCTGGGCGCTCGTCGCGGCCAACGGCAGGGCCATCACCAGCAGGCACAGCGCCAGAAACAGCCGAATCAGGGTTTTCATGGGTTATTCCTTCACAATCCGGTGGAGGCATGGCGCGCACCCGCGCCACCGGCAGGGTCATCGGCGAAGCAGGCCCCAGCCCCTCCAGGCCGGGCCATTGGATTGTCTCGCCGCGATCAGTCCGCCTCGTCGCCGGGCAGTTCCGGGAGCGGGTGGCTGAGGACGGCGATTTTGCGCAGGACGCGCCCCTCGCCGGGCGGATTGGGGGCCAGGGCCAGCAGGGCCTGGTTGAGGGCCGTCCCGACCGTGTCCCATTCCTCCACGGTTGCATAAGCGGCGAAGGTGGTGAATCCCACCCGGTCGGCGCCCATGTCCACCACGGGCGTGTGTTCCAGGTAGTCCGCGTAACCATGCAGCAGCTCGGTGAGGAATACCGTGAAGTAGCGCAGGTGCTCCTCATGGCTCAGACCGGTCATGTCGGCCGGGTCGGTGATGCGCGGCGCGATTTTGAGAGCGTAGACCTTCTCCTCGATTCCGTTCACCAGCCGGGTCTCGGCCACGTCGACCAGGCCGCCATCCAGCAGCAGGCGCAGGTGGCGGTAGACCGACGAGCACGGGGTGCCGGTCAGCGTATCGCAGATCTGCTGGGTCGTCAGCCTACGGCGACTCAACAGACCCAGGATGCGCAGCCGCACCGGATGGATGATCAGATCGATGGTCGATTTGTCCAAAAGTCCGCGTCCTCTCGCGCGCCGGGCATCCAACGCCTTCGGGGGCGTACACACCCGCCGGAAGACGTTACCAAGATTGATAATAGGGCCGATTCGAGGCGGCTCGTACCCCAATCATTGGGGGGCGGGGAGAGAAACAGAGGCAAGAGGCAGAGAGACCAGAGGCAAGAGGCAAAGAGACCAGAGGCAAGAAAATGCGGCAAGATGAGGCGGCGGCCTGGTAGGGACGGGTCACCGACCCGTCCGCTGCGTGCCCAAC
>CAZHMJ010000252.1:0-7317 GCA_964533805.1 uncultured Anaerolineae bacterium
GACCTGGCAGCGATAAAACTGCTGGCGGCGGTGAGACTGCCGGCGCGGGCGATCCAACGGCCGCGATCTGCAGATCACGATCAACGTGATTACCGGATTGTTTTCCTAAGATTCATCAATCCGCCGCTGCCGTGTCTAACCAGGCCCGATACTCTACCCCCCACGCCCGACCGGATCGAGCAGGTTCTCCAGCGGATCGTCTTCCGTGGTCGGGTGCTGGAGCAGCCAGTCGATCACCGGCTGCCGCCAGTGAATCCCAGTGGCGTAGGCATCCGGGTCCTGCTGCCCGAACAAGTAGCCATCCCCGCCGAAGTACATGAAATCGCTGACCAGGACGGTGTAGGTCGCGTTCCGGTCGAAGACCCGCCCATCCAGGAACTCGATCTCGATCCGCCCGGCGTGCGGCTCGTAGCGGATTCCGCCCACCGCGCCGGAGCAGCAGTCCAGGTTCTCGGCCAGTTGCGCTCCGGTGATCCGGGCCGCGTAGAGGTAGTTATCGAAGGGCAGCACGGCCACGATGTCCGCCAGGGTGATCGGCCCGGCGTCAATGGCCTGCCGGAAGCCGCCGTAGTTGGTCACGGCCACGTCGGCCTCAGGGTAGACCCACAGCCAGGAGTCGGCCACCAGGTTGACCATCGCCGGACTGCCTCGCTCCAGGCCCGCCGCGGTGTAACCGATCGGCTGGTCGAGCGCGTCGTCGACGCGGGCCTGCCAGTCGTCCACGATGGCCGCGATCGAGGGATCGGGGGGAACCGGGTTGGCCTCGCCCGTGTACGCCACCTCGATCAGCCTGGCCTCGGAGCCGGTCACACGCCCTTCGGCCGGATCGTAGACCAGGTCGAGGCGGGCGTAGCTCTGCCACTGCGCGCCGCTGCTGACGATCGGGATACCGTTGGACTCGGTCGCGATAGAGGCGTGGCAGTGCCCGCCCAGCAGGACGTCCACCAGCCCCACGACCTGGGAGGCCAGGCCGTTCAACTCGAAGGGGCAGATGTGGGTCAGCCCGACGATGACCTGCGCCCCTTCGGCGCGCATCTGGGGCACGAACTCGGCCAGCGTCTCGGCGTAATCGGCGAAGGCCAGGTCGCCGATGTTGGCCGGGTTGGTGGTCGTGGCGGTGTCGGTCGTCGCCAGCCCGACGATCCCGACCTGGACGCCGTTGACTTCCTCGATCACATACGGCACCACGAAATCGGCCAGCTCGCCCGTGGCCGCGTCGCGGATGTTGGCCGCCAGATAGGGGTATTCGCTGGCGGCGATCCGCTCGTTCAGCACCTCGCGTCCGAAGTCGAATTCGTGGTTGCCGATGGCGGTCGCGTCGTAGCCCATCGCGTTGAACACCTCGACCACCGGCTCGCCCTCGAACCAGGTGGAGATGGCCGGGCCGGTCCAGTTGTCGCCGCCGCTGAGGAGCAGCATCGTCTCCGGATCGTAGCCTTCGTCGCGCAGCCAGCGGGCGTACAGGTTGGCCGCGCCGCCGCGTGTCTCCTCGGAGCCGTAGGGCGTGACCGGCTGGAGCCAGCCGTGCTCGTCCGAGGTATTGAGGATCGTGATCGTCACCGGGCCGGACTGGGCCTGGGCGACCGGCGCGAGGCCGATCAGCAACGCGACCAGGACAATCCAGCCAACGCTTCCACGGAGCCTATTCGTCAAGCGCATGGAGATTTCTCCTTTCCAGAGTGATTCCATATCACTGTACACCGGGAGCGCCGATCTTTGCCCAGGGATGAGAACGGGCCGGGATAGTGTCTACCCCCCGGCCCGTCCCCGAAGGAGGGATACTGCACCTCGATGATACCCCGGTCAGGGCGTGGTCGAGATGAGAGTTGCATTGAGATCGTGCCGGGTTTCGCCGCCCGGATCACGGTGCGGCGGCCCTACAGCGGCCGGCCGGCTGGCGCGGGGATCAGGGGCAGGCTCAAAAAGACCTGGGTGCCTTTGCCGACCTCGGAACGCAGCTTGAACGTGCCTCCGTGCGTGAGGATGATCCGGCGGGCCAGCGGCAGGCCAAGGCCCATCCCCTGCTGCTCGGTCCGATCCCGGTTCACCTGCTGGAAACGCGCCTGGGCCTGTTTCCAGTCGGCCTCGCTGATGCCCACCCCATGATCGGCGATGCTGATCCAGGCCCGGCCGTTCTCTTCCCACTGGGTGACCGTGACCTGGGAGCCGTCCGGCGAATAGGCCAGGGCGTTGCTGATCAACTCCGCCAGGGCATGCTTGAGCGCGGCCGGGTCCCCCTTCACGAACAAATCTGCCGCGCGTTGGTCGAGCTGGACGCCCACATCCGGGCTGCGCACGGCGAAGCGGCGGGCCAGGTTGATGGACGCAGTCAGGGTGGACCACAGGTCCACCTCTAGGCCGTCCTCCTGAAGTTTTTCCGACTTCAGCATCCCGGTTTCGAGCTGGGTCATGAAGACCATTTGCTCGACCACGTGACTCAGACGGTGGCTGCCCGCGTTCATCATCTCCAGCAGGTCGCGCAGGTCCTCTGGAGAAAGCTGGCCCACCTGCCGGGAGATCAACTCCTGCACCGTGCTGATCGAGATCAGCGGGGTGCGCAGCTCGTGAGCCACCAGCCGCGCCAGGTGCTGCTGGGCTTCTTCCAACCGGGCCTTCTCCGCGGCCTGGATGGCGTCCAGGCGCTTGATCCGGGCCTGGATCGCTTCCAGCAACTCGGCGCGGGTGAACGGCTTGGTCAGGTAGTCGTCCGCACCGAGGCCCATCCCGATCCGCACATCGGTCTTGCTGGAGCGAGCCGTCAGGAAAATGAACGGGATGCTGGCCGTCCGGGTATCGCTGCGCAGGGCTTCCAGCACGGCGTAGCCGTCCATCTCCGGCATCATGATGTCACACACCACGACATCCGGGAGGTGCTGCCTGGCCAGGGCCACGCCCTGCCGGCCGTTGCGGGCCTCAAACGTCTCGAAGCCCTCGAACTGTAACGTCGTCAGGATTTCCTCGATGAGGAAATCTTCATCCTCAATGACCAGTACGCTCGTCACTGGGCTGCTCCTTTGAATCGTCTGATAAAGAGTCTGGAGATACGACATTCGGCAGGGTGATGGTAAACGTCGTGCCGGCGTTTTCGGCGCTTGAGAAGGTGATGGTCCCGCCGTGCAGTTCCACCGAATGACGGATGATGTTCATACCCAGGCCGGTGCCGGGGATCGTGCCGACGTTGGTCGCCCGGTGGAAAGGCTCGAACAAATGCGCCTGGTCCGCGAGGGGGATACCGATCCCATGATCGCGCACTTCGAGGGTGAAGGCTTCCGGCCGCGTGCAATCCAGCCCGATCTCAACCGCGCTCCCCGGCGGTGAATACTTGATCGCGTTCGACACCAGATTGGTGATGATCTGGCGCAACAAACGCATGTCCGCCCGGACCTGGACCCATTCCCCCACCGGCTCGAAGACCAGGGCGTGTTCGCCCGCGTGTGCGATCGCCCGATCGTCATGCACCAGGTGATCCAGCAGGTCGGCGCAGAACGCCACCACGTTGAATTCCTCCGGGTGGAATTCCACCCGCCCGGCTTCGGCCCGGCCGACCAGCAGCACCTGTTCGATCAGGGTCGTCATGTGCTTGACCTCGGCCACGATCTTGTCGAAGCGGTGGTCGATATCCGCCTGGCTCATCCGCGTGCTGTAACTGCGCAGGGTTTCCGCCGCGGCAAGGATCGTGGCCAGCGGGGTGCGGAATTCGTGGGAGGCCATCGCCACAAAGCGGGATTTCAGCTCGCCCAACTCGCGCTCGCGTTCCAGGGCCTTGATCAGATCGGCCTCGGCCTGCTTGCGCTGGCTGATGTCGCGCACGATGCACACGATTCCGTTGGCGGCGGCATTCCGGCTGGGTGCGACCGCCGACAGACCCAGGTCGGCATAGAAGGACGTCCCATCCCGCCGCACGGCCTGCACCTCCAGGTGCTGGCGTTCGGAATGCGCCAGCACGGCCTCCAGGGCGGCCTCCAGGGCAGGGACGCTCTCGGGATGGAGCAGGCTGGCCAGGGGTTGGCCGAAATACGCATCGATCTCGCAGGTGAACGCGACGTTGAACTGCGGGTTGGTTTGCTGGACACGGCCTTCGGGGGTAGCCAGGATGATGGCATCGGCGCTGCTGTTGAGGATCGACTCAACGCGCTCGCGGGCGCGGTTGAGTTGCCCGGTACGCTCCTCGACGAGCGTCTCCAGTTGGGAGCGATAAGCGGCCAACTCCTCCTCGATCCGCCGCCGCTCGGTGATGTCGGTCAGCGTGATCAGCACCTCGCGCGGCTGGCCGTCCTCGTCGCGGGTGGAGACGGTGCCGCGCATCTGAGTCCACTGCCAGAGTCCCTGACGGGTCGCCAGGCGCAGCTCCAGTGTCTCCACGTGGTCGTCGGCGCGCTCCATCAGGCTGAACCAGAACGCCTCGACCATCGGGCGGTCGTTAGCATTCGCCGCCGCCAGGATGTGCCCGAAGGTATGGACCTCCTCGCGGGGGTAGCCGAGGATCGTCTCCCGGTTGATGAAGATCGTCTTGCCGGATTGCAGGTCGAGCAGATAGATCACGTCCGGGGAGCTGGCCAGCAGGCTGCGCAGGCGCTCCTCGCTTTCCTCCAGGGCGGCCTGCATCTGCTTGCGGCGGGTGATGTCGTGGGAGATCACGAGCAGCCCCTGCAGGGTGGGCTGGTCGAACAGGTTGGTCAGGGTCGATTCCAGGTAGACCCAGTGCCCGTCCGGGTGCTGGAGCCGGTATTCGACCCCCAGGCTGCGTCCGGCCTCGGCGCTGCACAGCTCGGCCGCCTGGATGAGCTGGAACCGGTCGTCGGGATGGACCAGCGCCAGCAGGCTGAGGCCGGCCAACGTTTCGGGGCGGTAACCCAGGGTGTGCTCCACCGAAGGACTGGCAAAGCTGATCTGGCCGTTGCGATCCAGGATGATGATCATGTCGGTCGAGTATTCGACCAGGGCGCGCAGCCAGGTCTCGCTCTTCTGGAGCGAGGCTGCCACGCGGCGGCGTTCGCTGACATCCCGGAAGACCGCCTGGGCGGCCACGACCTGCCCGGCCCAGACATAGGGGGTGACACTGCCCTCGACTTCCACGCGGCGGCCGTCCTGGGCGATCAGGACGCTCTGCATCTGGGTCATGGACTCCCCGGCCATCACCCGCTCGAAACACGCCCGGCAGTGAGCCTGTTCTTCGGGATGGATGATGCTGAACAGGTTGAGGTCGCTCAAGGCTGCCGGGTCGTAGCCCAGGGCGCGCAGGCCGGCCGGGTTCATGAACTCGAACGCGCCGTCTGGGCGCACGCTCAGGATCAGGTCGTGGGAGTTCTCGAACAGGCTGGCATAGCGCGACTCGATCGTGATGGGCGCATCCGGGCGGGTGGGAGGTCCTTCGCGGATGGATAGGGGTTGGCCCTGGTTCGGGCCTGAACTGTTGGACATCGGGATCAGAGTGGCTCCCCACTCCGGCGTCTGGCAGGGCGCCGTTCTCGGTCAGTTGAGGTTTGTGTGATTGATCAAATCATTCCTCAACAAAATCAATGCTTTGTTCATTCTAAGTGTAAGGCATTCTTCAAAAAAAAGCCAGAGGTCATTCGATCCTGATGATCTCCTTCACAGATCCGTTGACGAACGGGCCGGAGTTTATTATGGTTCCGGTCTTATGGCGATCATCCTGGAAACGCACCACTTCATCTGGCTTGTCCACCAGTCCGCGCCCTGACCGGTTGCGGGTGAGATGCGCCCCAGCCGCCTGAACTTCGACGCAACCCACGCTCCGCCAACCGGAGCGTGTTTTGTTTGGCCCCCGCGCCACGCCGGCGTCTCTTCAGGCGAGATCGTAACGCTCATTTTTATCCAGGGGGAAGACATGACCTCAAATCAGCCTCAAAAAACGGTATCCACCACCGGCCGGGACAGCTTCACCACCGGGCTGGGCGTCCTGGCCGCCACGCTTGGTTCGGCCGTCGGCCTGGGCAACATCTGGAAGTTCCCTTCCCTGACCGGCGCGAACGGCGGGGCGGCCTTTATCCTGGTCTACCTGATCAGCACCCTGCTGGTCGGCCTGCCGGTCATGATCGCGGAGCAGATGCTGGGCCGCCGCGCCCGCGCCGACGCGATCAGCACCCTGCGCAAGCTGGCTCCCGGCGACCGGCGACCGTGGTGGCTGATCGGCGCGGCGGGTTGTCTGGCCGCGTTCCTGATCCTGGCCTTTTACACCGAGGTGGCAGGCTGGGTCTTCGCGTATATCTTCCGCGCTCTGACCGGCGCGGTGCTCTCCACCGACCCGCAAGTGACCTCGGCTGCCTTCAGTGGGCTGGTGAGCGACCCCTTCCAATCCCTGCTCTGGCAGTGGATCGTGCTGATCCTGATCACGGCCATCATCATCATGGGCGTCTCCAAGGGGATCGAGCGCGTGACCAAGCGCCTGATGCCGATCCTGTTCGGCCTGCTGATCCTGGTCGGCATCCGCAGCCTCACGCTCGACGGGGCCGCCGAGGGCCTGACTTTCCTGTTCAGCCCGGACTTCAGCAAACTGACCGGCCCGGTGATCCTGACCGCGATGGGCCTGGCCTTCTTCAAGCTGTCGATCGGCATGGGCACGATGATCACCTACGGCAGCTACTTCCGCGACGACCAGAACGTCCCGGTCACCGCCAGCCGGGTGATGCTGGCCGACCTGCTGGTCTCGCTGCTGGCCGGGATCGCGATCTTCCCGGCGGTCTTCGCCTTCGGTTTCGAGCCGGGCGCGGGGCCTTCGCTGCTGTTCATCACCATCCCGGCTGTGTTCGCCTCCATGCCGCTGGGTCAGGTCTTCATGGTGCTGTTCTTCGTGCTGGCCGCCATCGCCGCGACCGGGGCGATGCTCTCCCTGCTGGAAGTCCCGGTGGCCGTGCTCAACGAGCAGTTTGGGCTTTCTCGTCGCAAGGCCGCGCTGATCACGCTCGTCCTGCTGGCGCTCGTCGGCTCGACGGCGGCGCTGTCCAGCAGTGTGCTGGCCGATGTCAGACTCTTTGGCATGACGCCCTTCGACCTGTTCGATTACGTCACCTCCAACCTGCTGCTGCCGCTGGGCGGACTGTTTGTGTGCCTGTTCGTGGGCTGGGTCTGGGGCTGGCCGGAAGTCCGGGCGGCGCTGACCAATGACGGCCGGCTTGGCAACGAACGGATCGCGCGCGGGATTTTCGGCCTGACCAAGTTCGTCTCGCCCGTGCTGGTGCTGATCGTGCTGCTCAACGGGCTGGGCATCATCCAGTTCTAGGTTAGGTGGAAAAGCATCTCACCGCAGACTCGACTTTGTCCATTTCAGGCGGCAAAGGCGAGGGTTTCGAGCCAGAG
>CAZHMJ010000253.1:0-7268 GCA_964533805.1 uncultured Anaerolineae bacterium
TCGAAGAAAACCTGGTGATAGTCCGGCCCCAGCAGGACGGCGGCGGGCTTGGGGCCGAGGTGGACGGTGAAGATCGGACCGAGGCTCTCGTAGCCTTTTTTGAAGAGCGCCTGGCGGTCGCGCTGGAAATCCAGCGCGTTGCCCAGCAGCGGCAGGCCGGGCAGCGCGGGTGGGGTGGGTTTCATGGAGGTGATTCTCCTTCATACGATAGCCAGTGTTTCTGTATGGATAAATATTACCAGTTAAATCATAAAAGGAAGGATGCCCCACCTGTTTCTAATGATTTTCACATACGCCCGGCGCGGGCCGATCCGCCGGGGCTAGCGGCCCTCCTGCCGGCTCAGGTAGACCAGGCGCAGGAGCCTCAGCTCGTCGTAGTCGACCGTCCCGTTCAACTGCTCGAAAACCGGCTTGAGGTACAGCGCCCCCAGGCTGGCGAACGCTTCCAGCGCGGCGGCCTGCTGGTCGGGGGAGGCGCTCGACAGGGCCAGCAGATCGTCGGCGGGGCGGAGGGGGTGGCCGCCCAGGGCGTAGCGGGACAGGTGATTCAGAACGGTGTCGACCTTCACCTGAAACTGATCGGCGATCTGCTGGATCGTCCGCCCGGCGTTGTAGGCGTCGGCGACGGCCAGCTCCTTGCCACTGGGGATGGATCGGGCGGCCGGGCGTGGCTCCGGGGTACGGCTGGGCCACCGTTCCGCCAGGTTGCGCGGCTCGCAGTAGGCACGGATCACGTCCAGGAAGGTCTCCCCGTAACGTTCCAGCTTGACCTGCCCCACGCCGTTGATGCGCCGCAGGCCGTCCGCCGACTGGGGATAGTAAGCCGCCATCTCGACCAGGGTCCGGTCGGAGAAGATCACGTAGGGCGGGACGCCGGCCGCGTCGGCCAGGGTCTTGCGCTTCTGGCGGAGCAGATCGAACAGCGCCGCGTCGTGCGTGATGGCCCCTACCGCGCTGTCCGCCCGGCGCGCCTGGCGTTTGGCCTCGCGGGGATCGGCCGGCCAGACGCCCCGGATCGGCTCCCGGTTCTTGAGCACGCTATAGGCTTCGGGGGTGAGGCGCAGGTGCTGTGACGGACCGTTCGCGGTCAGCAGCTTCTTGCGGATCAACTGGTGAGCCAGAAGCCGCCACTGGCCGCGCGTCAGTTCCGTGCCGATGCCGTAGGTGGACAGCCGGTCGTGGCCGCGCGCCAGGAGCGTCTTGCGCCGGGAGCCGGTCAGGATGTCGGCGATGGTGCTTGCGTCGTGGGATTCTCCGGCGCGCACGACGCACGACAGGAATTTCTGGGCCGGGACGGTGATATCCACTTCCGGCTGGGAGGTATCCGGCTGGCAGCAGTCGCACATGCCGCAGTTGTCCGCCGCGTAGCGTTCGCCCAGGTAGGCCAGCAGCGGGATGCGGCGGCAGACGACACTTTCGGCGTAGCGGACCAGCGCCTGGAGCTGCTGCTCGGCCGCCTGGCGTTCCGTGCCTGTTTTTTCGTCGATGAAGATGCGCTGCTTGATGACGTCGCCGGCGCTGTAGAGCAGCAGGCAGGTCGCGGGCAGGCCGTCTCGCCCGGCGCGGCCGATCTCCTGGTAGTAGCTCTCGATGCTCTTGGGCAGGTCGTGATGGATCACGTAGCGCACGTTGGGCTTGTTGATGCCCATCCCGAAAGCGATCGTGGCAACGATGATCTGCGCGTCGTCGCGGATGAAGGCTTCCTGGTTGGCCTTGCGGACGGCGTCCTCCAGCCCGGCGTGGTAGGGCCGGGCGGTATAGCCCTGGTGGTTCAGGACGGCCGCCAGCCCGTCCACCTGCCTGCGGCTAAAGCAGTAGATGATCCCCGGTTGGCCGGGCACGCCTTGCAGGAATTCCACGATCTGGCGCGTGGCGTCGATCTTCGGCGTGACCTCGATCCGCAGGTTGGGGCGGTCGAAGCTGGCGACGAACTCGTTGGAGTCCTGAAAGCCCAGCGTGGTTTTGATGTCCTGCCGGACGCGCGGCGTGGCGGTGGCGGTCAAGGCCAGGCAGACCGCCCCTCCGAAGCGCTGGCGGACTTCCACCAGCCGGCGGTATTCCGGCCGGAAGTCGTGGCCCCATTCCGAGATGCAGTGGGCCTCGTCGATCGCCAGGCAGTCCAGCGGCAGGCCGGCCAGCAGGTCGAACAGGCGCGGCGTGAGCAGCGTCTCCGGGGCCACGTACAGCAGCTTGATCTCGCCCCGCCGCACGCGGGCCATCCCGGCCTGGTATTCCTGGGGGGAGAGGGAACTGTTCAGAAAGAGGGCCGCGACCCCCAACTCGCGCAACTGCTCCACCTGGTCTTTCATCAGCGCGATCAGGGGCGAGACGACCACCGTCAGACCGGGGAAGATCAGGGCCGGGACCTGGTAACACAGCGACTTGCCGCCCCCGGTGGGCATGATCACCAGCGTGTCGCGCCGGGCGAGCACGTTGTCGATCACGGCCTGCTGGAGCGGTCGGAAGTCATCGTAGCCGAAGACGGTTTTCAGGATGTGCGCGGGTTGGGGGGCTGGCATAGGCTCACCGTCGGGATGGGCGCGCGATCGGCGCGCGCGGAGGCTTGTGTCCGCGCGCGATATTAGCACGGTTCGGTTTCGTGGGCCAGTTATGGGCGCGGGAGGAAAGACA
This sequence comes from uncultured Anaerolineae bacterium, assembly GCA_964533805.1. GTDB lineage: Bacteria > Chloroflexota > Anaerolineae > Aggregatilineales > Ch27 > JARKOQ01. The sequence continues at coordinate 2,632 of CAZHMJ010000253.1, forward strand.
AATCGAACCGCCAAAACGCCAAGAACGCAAAGGAAAAACGCGAAGAAAAGCAGAAATAGAAAGACTTGCACCGCAGAGGACGCGGAGGACGCGGAGAGAAGCAAAACCTCTTGTTCTTCTCTGCGGTCTCCGCGCCCTCCGCGGTGAGATGTTTTTGTTATTAGCGCACCGGCAGCAGCTCGCCCAGGGCGGCCAGCAGCCGGTCGGCTTCGGCCGGGGTGTTGTAGCCCTGCACGGAGATGCGCACGAAGGTGCGCCCGCCCCACTGGACGACCGGAATCTCGATCCGGTGTTCCTCCCACAGGCGGCGGGCGAGTGCCTGCGCGTCGCAGTCGGGCACCGGCATGGCCGCCATCTGGCCGATCCAGTCGGCCGAGTTGGGGCTGATCGGCGCCAGGCCGGTCAGATCGGCCACGCGACGGCGCGTCTCCAGGGCCAGGGCGTGGCACTCCGCGCGCACGGCGGCCCAGTCGTGGGCCTGGAGGAAGGCGATCGCGTCCGGCACGGCCAGGAAGGCGGCCAGGTCGCGGGTGCCCTGCCACTGGGTGCGCTGCACGAAAGTATTGCCCTCCTCCCAGCCCCAACTGATGATCACCGGGTCGAGCAGGGCGTGAAACTCCGGCCGGGCGTAAAGGAAGGCCGAGCCTTTGGGCGCGCACAGCCATTTGTGGCAGTTGCCGGTGTAGAAGTCCGCGCCGAGGGCGGCCATGTCCAGATCGACCTGGCCTGGCGCGTGCGCGCCGTCGACCGCCGTCAGGATGCCCGCCGCCCGCGCCCGGCGGCAGACCTCGGCCACGGGGAAGATCAGGGCCGTGGGGGAGGTGATGTGGCTGATCGAGATCAGGCGTGTGTGCGGCGTGACGTAAGTCCACAGCCGCTCGACGAAGTCCTCGCCGGTTGTGACCGGCAGCGGGATCGCGGCCCGCACGACCCGCGCCCCGGTCTTGCGCTCGATGTAGCGCCAGGTCAGATCGACCGCGCCGTACTCGTGATCCGTGGTCAGGATTTCGTCGCCGGGGCGCAGGTCGAGTGAGCGGGCGACGGTGTTCATCCCGGCGGTGGCGTTGGGCACGAAGGTCAGCGACTCCGGATCGGCGTGGAGGTAGGCCCCTAGCGCGGCCCGCGCCTCGGCCAGTAGTCCGTCGGCCCGGCGGGAGAGGAAATCCACCGGCTCGCGTTCCAGGGCGAGCTGCCAGCGCTGGTACGCCTCGAACACCGGGCGCGGGCAGGCCCCGAACGAACCGTGATTGAGGAAGGTCACGTCTGGATCGAGCAGAAACAGGTCGCGCAATGAGCCGTCGAGCATGGGTCAGGCCCCCTCCTGGGGCAGCAGATAGGTCGCGGCGGCGGTGGCCAGCAGGGCCGCGCCGCGAACGAGCGCCGCTTCGTCGAAGTCGAAGCGGGGGTGGTGGTGCGGGAAGTCCAGGCCGCGTTCGGCGTTTGCCGCGCCGAGCAGGACGTAACAGCCCGGCACGCGTTCCAGGAAGTAGGCCATGTCCTCGGCGGCGGTGGTGCGGTAGCCCTCGGCCAGCGCCGCCTCGCCCCACAACCCGGCCGCGACCTGGCGCACCCGCGCCGCGACGGCCGGATCGTTGACCACCGGCCGCGCTTCCTGGGCGACCTCGACGTGAGCCGTGCAGTCCAGCGCCCCGGCCACGCCGCTCGAAATCGCCTCCAGCCGCTCCAGCAGGAGCGCCCGCGCCGCCGGGGTGAAGGTGCGGATCGTGCCGTTCAGGCGGGCGCTCATCGGGACGGCGTTGGCCGCCGTGCCGGTCTGGAGGCCGGTCACGGACAGCACCGCCGAGTCGAGCGGGTCCAGGTTGCGGCTGACGACGCTTTGCAGGGCAGTCACGACGTGCGCGGCGGCGACGACCGGATCGCGCGTTTCGTGAGGCATGCCCGCGTGGCCGCCCTGGCCGTCGAGCTGAATCGTGAACGTTTCCGCCCCGGCCATGACTGGCCCCGTCGTGACTGCGACCTTGCCGAGCGGCAGCCCGTTCCATAGGTGCAGGCCGAGCGCCACGTCCGGGACAGGCGCGTCCAGCGCGCCATCGGCGATCATCGCCTGTGCCCCGCCCATCGGCTCCTCCGCCGGCTGGAAGACGAACTTGACCCGGCCGCGCAGTTGGTCGCGCCGGGCGACGAGCAGCCTTGCCACCCCCAGGCCGATCGCCATGTGGCCGTCGTGGCCGCAGGCGTGCATGCAGCTCGCCACCCTGGAGGCGTAAGGCACGTCGTTTTCCTCGGTGACGGACAGGGCATCCATGTCGCACCGGATCAGCACGGTGGGTCCATCGGCCTTACCTTCCAGCAGGCCGACCACGCCGGTCCGGCCGACTCCGGTGCGCACCTCCAGACCGAGGGCGCGCAGTTCGGCGGCGATCACGCCCGCCGTGCGCACCTCCTGAAAGCCCAACTCCGGGTGCTGGTGAAAGTCGCGCCGCCAGGCGGTGAGCTGGCCGGCCAGGGCGGCTGCCTGAGATGCAAAGGGATTCATCGCGCTGCCTCGTGAAGGGGACTCGCCGGGCGTGTGGTGCCGGAGCGAGTCCGCGGAATTATGGACGCGAATCTGGCGGGGGTTGTACTGTAGAACCGGGCGGGCGGCAAGGGTGGGGTAGCATGCCAATGGCTGCCATACATCACAGAGCCGGGCGCGGTTCGGATCAACCTCGCCGTCAATTTGACCAAAAGCGCTTGACACGACCATTCGAGTCATGTTACGCTAGAAACGATTGCGCAAACGTTTTCTATGTGTAATTTATGTCGGTGGAATTAGCTGAACTGCCTAACTCAGGGGGGATGCCGTGTCCACCATTCGCGATGTGGCTGAGCGGGCCGGGGTGTCCATCTCGACCGTCTCCCACGTGATCAACGCGACCCGTCACGTCAACGCCGCGACGCGCGCGCGGGTGCAGGCCGCCATGATCGCGCTGGACTACCAGCCCAACCGGCTGGCGCGCAGCCTGCGCAACCGGCGCACCCACACCCTTGGCGTGCTGCTCCCCAACAGCGCCAACCCGTTCTTCGCCCAGATTTTGCTGGGCATCGAAGCCGCCTGTTTCGACCAGGGCTACAACGTCATCCTGGGCAACGCCAACGAACTGGCCGAGCGCGAGCTGGCCTACCTGGATGTCCTGCTCTCCAAGCAGGTCGATGGAATTCTGCTGGTCTCCACCGGGGCATATGAGGAAGCGCTGCATTTCCTGGCGGCGCGGCATGCCCCCGTGGTCATGGTCGATCGTTCGCCGGGCGAAGCCTATGCCGCCACGATCGATACTGTCTTCACCGATAATCAGGGCGGCGGGGTGCTGGCGACCCGTCACCTGCTCGGCCTCGCCCACCGGCGGATCGCGTGCATCGGCGGCCCGTCGCAACTCACCTCCAGCGCCGGGCGTGTGGTCGGTTACCGCCAGGCCATGGCGGAGGCGGGCCTCGCCGTGGACGAGGCGCTGATCCTCAGCGGTGACTTCCAGCATGAAGGCGGCTACCAGGCCGCCCGGACTCTGCTGGCCCTGCCGGAGCCGCCGACCGCGATTTTCGTATGCAACGATCTGATGGCGGTGGGCGCGCTGTGCGCCATTCACGAGGCCGGGCTGCGCGTCCCGGCGGATGTGTCCGTCGTCGGGTTCGACAACATCGCCCTGGCCCAGTACAGCGTCCCGCGCCTGACCACGATCAGCCAGCCCACGGCGGCGATCGGCCAGGCGGCGGTGCGGCTCCTGCTGGAGCGCCTGCAAGACCGTGACGCCCCGGCCCGCCACGAGCGACTGCCGGTGGCCCTGATCGAGCGTGATTCGTGTGGAGTGCCCGGAGGAAAACACCCGTGAAAAAGACCCCGCTGCTCAACCAGCCCCTGTCGGCGGTGATCGCCGGCCTGGGCCATACCGATACCCTGGTGATCGCGGACGCCGGCCTGCCCATCCCCGACGGGCCGTTGCGCATCGATCTGGCCGTCCGGGCCGGGCTGCCCTCCCTGCTGGAGGTGCTGCACGCCGTCCTGGAGGAGTTGCAGATTCAGGAGGTCATCATCGCCGATGAAATGGCTGGGCACAGCCCGCAGTTGCGGACTGCCCTGCGCGACATCCTGGGCGATGTTCCCGTGCGGACCGTCGCTCACGAAGAATTCAAGCGCCAGACCCGTACGGCGCGGGCCATCGTTCGGACGGGTGAATGCACCCCGTATGCCAATCTGATCCTGGTGGCGGGAGTGGTCTTCTGATGAGCACCCTGGCCGTCTCCACCCCGGCACGGTCCTTCCACTGGCGGGCCTTCTTCCAGCGCTACGGGCTGCTGCTGTCCTTCGGGCTGCTCTGCCTGGCGCTGACCCTGGCCTCGGATCGTTTTCTCACGGCGGACAACCTGCTCAATGTCCTGCGCCAGTCGTCGATTAACGGGGTCATCGCGGTGGGCATGATGCTGGTCATCATGACGCGCGGGATCGACCTGTCGGTCGGCTCGATCCTGGCCCTGGCGACGGTCATCACGGCCGACATGCTGACGAATGGCTGGGCGCCGCTGCCCGCGCTGGGGCTGTGCCTGCTGATCGGCGGCGGGCTGGGGCTGATCTCCGGCCTGCTGGTCAGTGTGATTCGCATCCCGCCCTTCATCGCCACCCTGGGCATGATGACCTTCGCGCG
>CAZHMJ010000254.1:0-7197 GCA_964533805.1 uncultured Anaerolineae bacterium
CTCTGGCTCGAAACCCTCGCCTTTGCCGCCTGAAATGGACAAAGTCGAGTCTGCGTCCTCCGCGGTGAGATGCTTTTTATCCCGCCCAGTCGCGCAGATAGAGGAAGTCGTGCCCGACCGTGCGCTGGCTGAGCTTGGCGACGGCCGGCATGGTGCGCTTGTAATGGTTGGCCCGCACCCGGCGCCAGACATCGGCCACCATCCCGGCCGGGAAGCCCTCCGCCTCGGCCTCGGCCGGGGTGAAACGCTCGTCGACCAGCAGGTAGAGCAGTTGATCCAGTTCCGCGTAGGTGTACCCGATTTCGCCCTCGTCGGTCTGCCCGGCCCACAGGTCGGCCGAGGGCGGCTTGTCGATCACGCGGGCGGGCAGCTCCAGCGCGCGGGCCAACTGGCGCACCTGGGTCTTATACAGATCGCCGATCGGCTGCATGGCGGCGGCGTTATCCCCGTACACGGTCGAGTAACCGAGCAGGGTTTCGGTTTTGTTGCTGGTGCCGATCACCAACCCGCCGAAGGCCGCCGACTGGTCGTAGAGGACGACCATCCGCAGCCGGGCCAGGATATTGCCGCGCCGCAGGGGCGTCATCTCTGGGAAGGCCGCGAACAGCGGTTCGGCGCTGGGGGTGATCTCCAGCGTGAGACTGCGCAGACCCAGGGCCTCGATCACGGCCTGGGCGTCGGACAGGCTGTCCGGGCTGCTGGTCGCGTAGGGCATCCGCACCGCCAGGACGTTCTCCGGGCCGAGCGCCCGCGCGGCCAGGGCGGCGCTCAGGGCGCTGTCGATGCCGCCGGACAGGCCGATCACGGCCCGCTGGAAGTCGGCCTTGCGCACCCCGTCGCGGATGAAGCCTACCAGGATTTTTTCGGCAAGTTCTGCGTGAATGACCAGCCGGGCGGCGATGTCCATCGTGCGCTCCTATGGCGCGCCGGGGCCTTCTGCCTGTCCGATCGGAACTCGCCCGGCGCGCGCCGCCCTGATTGTAAACCGTTCGTGAACGACCACCAACGATCACGGGACCGGTCTAGGCGCGGACAAACTCCTTGCACATCTGGACGAGCTGGACGATGCTGGCCGGCTTGACCAGCACCCCATCGGCCAGCTTACCCAGGTCCCGGCTCAGACGCTCGTCGGCCGTCATGACGATCACCGCCAGCCCGCTCAGCCGCAGCGAGGAGCGCACGTGGCGCAGGACGTCCACCCCGGAGACCTTGGGCAGGTGCATATCCAGAATCAGGACATCCGGACGGCGCGCGGCCAGCATATCAAGCGCCTTCTGCCCATCCGAAGCGGTCTCGGTCTCGAAGCCTTCCAGCGTCAGCACCTCAGCCAGGATCGATCCCAGCTCCGCATTATCCTCAACGATCAACACATTGGGTGTGCCCATCACTCCCCTTGCCCTTCCAGCACTTCTGGCTCTATCTGAGGCAGGACAATCGTGAACACGGTCCCACGTCCAACCTCGCTCCGGAGTTTGATCTCAGCCTTCATCAGGGTCGCCAACTGGCGCACAATCGACAGTCCCAACCCGACGCCCTGTTGCTCACGGGTCAGCGAGCCATCCACCTGCCAGAACGCGTCGAAGATCCGGTCGTGCGCCTCCTTCGGAATCCCGCGACCGGTATCCGCCACCTCCATGCCCCAGTGTCCGGCATCCACCTGAAACAGCCGCAGGGTGATCCCGCCCTGGTCGGTGAACTTGATCGCATTTTCCACCAGGTTGAAGAGAATCTGCTTCAGCCCGTCGATGTCGCCGTACAGGGGGTCCGGCAGGCCCGCTTCAAGCCGGCTGTCGAACGTCAGCCCTTTCCGCTCGGCCAGCGGCAGGAGGGAGTCTCGCACCTCGTCCAGGAGATCACCTGGGTGGAATGGGTCGCGCCGGAGATGGTGATCGCCATCGCTCTGGAGCTGGGCCTCCTGAAGCAGGTTATTGACGAACCCCAGCAGACTCTTGGAACTGGCCATGACGCTGTCCAGAATCTCGTGCTGCTTGGCGTTCAGGGGGCCGAAGTACTCGCGCTTGAGTGTTTCCGAGCGGAGGGTGATCACGTTCAGCGGCGTGCGCGCGTCGTGGCTGACATTCGCCAGGATGCGCGTCTTGAGGCGCAGCGCCTCCAACGCCTGGTCGCGGGTCTGGGCCAGTTCGCGCTGGGTTTGCTCGCGCTCCGCCATCTCCTGGCGAAGCAGCGCGTTGGCCTGCTCCAGCTCGACCGTACGTTCCTGGACCCGTTGTTCCAACTGATCATGCGCCGTCGCCAAAGACCGCTGCGACTCCTGGAGCGCGCCGATCATCTGGTTGAAGTTCCCGGCAAGCTGGGCCAGTTCATCCCGGCCGGAAAGCGCGACCTGGGTCGAGAGGTCGCCGCTCGCTTGAATGTGACTCACCGTGTCGCTCAAGACCCGCAAGCGGCGCAGGATCAGCCGCTCCGCGAACACGTTGCTCACCAGGATGATCACCGCGCCGATCACCAGCAAGGCCAGCAGGAAATAGGTCAGAGTCGTCTGGCCCTGGGCGTAGATATCGCGTGGGAAGTCGAGCGTCAGAAGCACCGCCGGCTCGCCGTAGAGATCGTCCAGGAGGGTATAGCCCGCGACCTGGGTCTCGCTCAGCGGCTGCACCAGCAAAGCATAATCGTCCGCCTGGCTGGCATGCCGCTCCATCAGCGCGGGCGGGACGTTGGTTCCGGCCACGGGCTGGACGTTCAGGCGAAACTGGTAGGTCGCGGCCAGATCGGCCACGTACTGCTCGTCCAGGTACCGACCAAAGACGAGGGTGCCCGCGGCGGGACCCAGGCTGTCATTGGTCAGGATGGCCAGCGACACGACCAGCATGGGCTTCTGCTCCACCATCACCAGCCCTTGAACCACGCTCTCCAGCGTGTCGTGCGTCAGCAAGGGGCTACCCGGCTGGAGATGGACGTCCAGATCGCCAGGCAGGGCCGCAGGTCCCACCCCCACCAGGTCGAACCCCTGCCCGAACACCATCTGGCCCTGGGTGTTCAGGATCAGGATGAGGTTAAGCTTGAGGTTGGCGAAGGTCGAATCCGTGAGGTTGTCGTCGATGTAGGAGGCATTGGCCCCCTGCGCGAAAAAGTAGGTGTCGTCCCAGTAGGCCCAATCGGCGGCGGTCGAATACAGGTGCTCCAGCTCGCTCTCGATGGCATGGATCGCCCGCTGGACGTCGGTTTCGACCGCCTGAGTTTCCAGACGGGCGAAGCCGTCCATCAAGATCAGGCGGGCCGAGCCATACAGCAGGACCAGCAACAGAACAAACGCTGTTCCAAACAGCAACAGGGATTTCCGATGGAGAGTCATATGCGATTACGCCCCAACACGTCATGATACCCGACTTCAGATCCGTGGCAAAACCGGCCCCTGGAACGATGGATGGCTTCGACGCGGGCTGCATCTACCATTAAGTATAAAGGATATTGGCGTAGTTGTTCAGAAATTTATACATTCTTTAATTTCGGAACAGGCCAACGGCCAGCCGCACCCGGCTCAACCCGGGGGCATGGCCTGCGTCCGCGCAAAAAGGACGCCTCCCGGCCGGGGAGGCGTCCGGTTCCTAACCCGCTCGACGAGACGCGAACACGCCCGGCAATCAGCGTTTGCGGATGGGGACGAAAAACGCCACGACACAGCCCCCCAACCAGAATAACAGGTTCATGGGATCGCTCTTGACGCTCTCGACCACAATGTCCAGCATGTCCTGAAGCGGCATCAGCAGCGGGAGATGGCTGCCCTTGCCGCCTTCCGCGGCCAATTGCTGGATGGTGAAGTGGCGCACGATGAAGTACTCGCTCAGCGCCAGCGCGATCAGGGTCAGCACGGCCGCCAGCAAGCCCAGGAGGATACTCCTGCGCCGCCCGGAGCCGAGGTACACCCCGCCCCCGGCCAGCATCCCGACCAGGAGCGCCAGGGCCGCGTACATTTTTTCGGTCAGCACCACCGAGCCAAACCAGATCGCCCCGCCAAGCGCGGCTCCGAGGATGCCCAGTACCAGGGCGCCGAACAGGCCCAAGAGCCACGCCCCGGCCACGCCTTCATCCTGGACCGTCGCCGGCGCGCCAAGCACCTCATCCGCGGAAATATCGGCCTGCCATGCTTGCGGCGTTTCTTCCGACATACAATCCTCCCATCAAGCTCCCAATCCATACATGCCGTCGCATTGTATGGAAAAGTCACTGATCATGCAATCCACAATCGGCGGGGGACAGACAACTCAGCAATCAGGCCGACTGGCCTGGGAACCAGCCAGGATGCGCTGCAACTCCTGGGCCATCAGACCGGTGCGCTCGTCGCGCAGAAGGGGCAGCCGGCTGCGCGTCCGGTGGAGCTGGCCCAGGTCGACCGGCTGGACGACCAGGGCTTCCTCGAAGTATGGCCCCTGGACCACGACGGCCCCATCCGGATCGGTGATCATCGAGCCGCCCCAAAAGTTCAGCCCGTCCTCGTAGCCGACCCGGTTGCAGTGGACGACGTAGCTCGTGAACAGGCTGGCATAGGCCCGGTTGACCAGCTCCACCCAGCGGGCCGAGGCCAGCTTCGGCTCGGCGTCCAGGCCGCGCCCCGGACTGGCGCTGGTCAGGAGCAGTACGTCCGCCCCATCCAGCCAGAGCAGGTAGGGCGGCGAGGCGTGCCAGAAATCCTCGCAGATCAACATCCCCATCCGGCCGAAGCGCGTCTCGAAGGCCCGCACGCGGTCGCCCCAGGCGAAGTAGCGCCCCTCGTCGAACAGGGTATAGGTCGGCAGGTAGACCTTGTCGTGGACGTGCACCACCTCGCCGCCGGAGAGGTAGGCCGAGGCAATGGTGAAGCGGTGGCGCGTGTCTTCACGGACGAAGCCCACCACCAGGTCGAGCCGGCGGCTGGCTTCCAGCAGCGGGCCAAAGGCCGGATCGGAGGCCACCGGCCGGGCCGCGACCTCGTACACCAGGTCTTGCAGGTTGTAGCCGGTCAGGGATAGCTCCGGGAAGATCAACAGGTCGACGCCCTGCCCCAGGGCGCGCTCGATCATTTCCAGATGGCGTTCGAGATTGGCCGGCATGTCGGCGAGTTTGGGATGAGTCTGGGCCAAGCCTACGGTGATTTTCATGGGCGTTTACCCCGTTCACGACGAACCACGCAGCGCCTCCGATTGTAGCCGTTTCCGGCGGGCCGCCCATCCGGTCGCCGCCGCGCCGCCCGCGCACAATGCGATCAGCATCAGGTCGAGGGCCTGATCGGCGCTGAGGTTGGGCAGCAGCGAGGCAGTCCGATCCCCCCGGTAGAAGCCGGTCACGAACAGGCCCGCCGCGCTCAGGCCGAGCGCCAGCCACAGCCGGGTGCCGCGCAGCCCGCCGCGCCAGGCGAGGAGGATCATCAGCGCCAGCAGGCCGAGTCCGAGCGCGGCGGCGAAGGCCTGGGTGTTGTAGCGCGGCGCGACAAAGCCATACACATCCGGACTCTCGCCGACCGCCCAGGCCGGGAAATCGGCCAGGGTCCAGACCTCGGCCCCGTAGCCGCAGGCCGCCGCGCCGCAGGCCAGCGATCCCAGGATCAGCCCGGCGGGCCAGGCCAGCGCCAGCGTGTCCGACAGCGGCCGCCACGCGACCCCGCGCCAGCGGGCGACCAGCGCCGCGCCGATCAGACCGCCCAGCGCCGCCCCGTGCCAGTCCATCCCACCCGCCCGCAGATCGGCGATCTCCGCCACGCGCGCGGCAAAGTAATCCCAGTGGAGGGCGACGTGCAGCAGCCGCGCCCCGATCACGCCCACCGCCAGCGCGCCCAGGCCGGCATCCACCCAGCGCAGGGGACTCTCTCCCCGGTGGCGGGCGACCACCGCCAGCAGCGCCAGTCCGATTCCTGCCGCCAGCAGGATCAGGCTCGAAAAGACGGCCAGCGAAAAAGGGCCAACGGTCAGGATAGGGTTCATGCCCTGCTCCGGTTCACACCACGTGCTTTCAGCCTACCGCCCCTGCCCCGCGACCGCAAACACTGGTTGCCTCTGCCCTTCAGTCCCTTGTATACTACACTTAGCAACAGACTACTGAATCCTGTTCTTGGAAAATTGACGATCCCAAAGGAGCGATCCTCATGGTGAACATTCATGCTTCCGCCCCAGCCCCGGCGGCCATGGTGGACAGCCTGTCCGCCTACGAGTTCCAGGTCTTGCTGGATGGCGTCGTGGTCTCCGGCATCTTCAGCGTACGCGGGCTGACCAGCTTCACGCTGGAAAGCGAGCGCCCGCCGCTGGTGATTTCCAAGATGGTCCAGCGCGATCCGAATACGCCCTTCAACCGCTGGATTCGCGAGACGTTGCAGGCCCGCCGCCCTGGTGGCCCGGTCAGCACCCACGCCGACCTGGCCTCCCTACCGACTCGCGAAGTGGCGATCGTCGCCATGGACGAGGGCAAGGAGACCCGCCGCTGGGTTTACGAGAAAGCGGTCATCACCCAGGTCAGCTACTCCGACTTCGACACATCCCTCAGCGAGCTGGTCGCCGAGCATATCACAATCCGGGCGGCCAACGTGACCGAGCGCTGGGTCTGATCCCGGTCCGGTCCGTCCGCAGGCAAAAACAAAAGCGCGAGGCCAAAACCCCGCGCTTTTGTTGGTTTTAGCTGGTAATCCTGGCTTGCATCCAGCATAGGGGCTGTGCCCTCAAGACTTCTTGAGGATCTGTTTCAGTCCCAGGTAGCCGTACTTGGCGTATGAACTGAGCAAAAACAGCAGGGGAGACTTCTTGATGGACCCCAGCATGGGACTGCCTGGGTTGATTGGAATTTCGAGAAAACGTCGATCGATCTGTTGAAAAATAGGAATATGAATGCCCTCCGCAACTCTCGTTTTTCGTGAGATAGTCACCCAGCTTTCAATGATTTCCCGACAGTTGAAAACATTGAGACTGCATACGCCTGCAATCGAGAAAGTCTCATCGTACAGATTGGCCCACCGGCCGCAACGGTTTTCCCACGCAAACAAATCGTAAATGGATATGTTGCTATTCAGTCGCTTGATCCCATCCCGCCACGTTCTGATTTCTTCCCTCGCCAACGGGCTGTAGGAATGCAGCTTGAGCATGAAAAACAAGGTCGTGCCATGGCGCTCCGGCAAGGCATTTCCGATCAGGCTTTTCCCGACTTGATCGATGATCGAGGTTCCCAGACGGGCTTTTCCTGGAAAGAATTGCGTATGGGTATACGCCGTGTTGCTGG
>CAZHMJ010000255.1:0-6948 GCA_964533805.1 uncultured Anaerolineae bacterium
GATCAGGATACGCCGCTGGCCCGCCAGGTGCAGGACATCATGGCGCGCGGCGAGCTGGTCCCCGATGATGTGACCATCCAGATCGTGCGGGAGCGCATCACCCAACCGGACGCCCAAGCCGGGTTCATCCTGGATGGCTTCCCGCGCACGCGACCCCAGGCCGAGGCGCTCGACGCGCTGATGGCCGATCTGGGGCAGCGCCTGACGGCGGTCGTTTTCCTCAGCATCAGCGACGAGGAAGCGGTCGAGCGCATCAGCGGGCGGCAGCAGTGCTCGCTGGACGAGAAGCACATCTACCATAAGCTGTACAATCCGTCCAAGGTGGAAGGCGTGTGCGACATCGACGGTGGGGCGCTGTTCACCCGCGAGGATGACCAGCCGGACGCCGTGCGCAAGCGCATCGCCTCCTTCCACGAGAAGACCCGGCCGCTGCTCGACTACTACGCCGATCAGGGCCTGTTGTTGGAAGTCAGCGCGGAGAAGCCGATCGAGGAAGTCACCGAGGGCGTCCTGCGCGTGTTGGAAAGCCGGTAATCGAGCCGGCCGCGCGGCCGCGAACACCGGCGCGCGGCGGCTCGTGTGTGGGTTGGGTGGAGCATGACCGTCATTCTGAAGACCGCGGAAGAGCTGGAGATCATGCGCGAGGCCGGGCGGATCAACGCCATGGCCCTCGCCGCCATGCGCGACGCGGTTCGCCCAGGGGTGAGCACGCTGGAGCTGGACCAGATCGCGGCGGAGGTGCTGCGCAAGCACGGCTGCACCGGCGCGTTCGTGGGCTACCCGCCCGGCAGCCCGCACCCCTTCCCGGCCACGATCACGGCCAGCATCAACCACGAGCTGGTGCACGGCATCCCGTCGGCGGATCGGATTCTGCAGGAAGGCGACATCATCAGCCTGGACTGCGGCACGATCTACCAGGGGTTCGTGGGCGACTCGGCCCTGACGGTGCCGGTGGGCGAGGTTTCATCGGCCGTCCGGCATCTGCTGGAAGTCACCGAGCGCTCGCTGTGGGTCGGGATCGAGCAGTGCAGGCTGGGCAATGAGACGGCGGACGTGTCCCGCGCGATCCAGAAGTACGTGGAGAGCCAGGGCTACAGCGTGGTACGGGAGTACACCGGGCACGGGGTTGGGCGGAGCATGCACGAAGATCCGCAGGTCCCCAACTGGTGGCCGCGCCGGGCCTTGCAGCGAGGATGGCACAGCTATCCCCTCCAGGTCGGCATGACGTTCGCCATAGAGCCAATGGTCAATGCCGGGCGGCCGGAGACCCGGATGCTGGACGATCATTGGACGGTGGTCACGCGCGACGGGTCATTGTGCGCGCATTTCGAACACAGCATTGCAGTCACGGAGGGCGAACCCATCATCTTGACGATGTTCCCCTAGACTCAGGGAGCGGCTTCTGTTAAAATGAAGCTTCACGTCAGTGGTGGACAAGCCCAGGACTGCACGCAGAGGATAGAATCATGAAAGTCACTACATCAGTCAAGCGGCGCTGCCCCAAGTGCAAAATCATCAAGCGCCACGGGCACGTGATGGTTATCTGCATCAATCCGAAGCACAAGCAGCGCCAGGGTTAAGGCTAGGGATTAAGTCGCAATGCGTATTCAAGGTGTTGACCTACCCCGCGACAAGCGAATCGAAGTGGCCCTGCAGTACCTCTACGGGGTCGGCCCGACTCGCAGCAAGGAAATTCTGGAAAAGGCCGGTGTCAGCCCGGACGTCCGCACCAAGGACCTGACCGAGGCGGATTCGACCGCCCTGCGTTCGGTGTTGGGCGAGTATCACATCGAGGCAGACCTGCGCCGCGAGGTGCAGATGAACATCAAGCGGCTGATCGAAATCGGCTGCTACCGTGGCTTGCGGCATCGCAACCACCTGCCCACCCGCGGGCAGCGCACGAAGACCAACTCGCGCACCCGCAAGGGTCCCAAGAAGACCGTGGCCGGACGTGGCCGTCGGCGTGGGATGAAGAAGAAGTAGTTCTCGTTTGCTGCTCTGCGCGGCGCCGGCGGTGAACCACGGCGAGCGCGGACGGCCTGGCTGGGCCGGCCGGTTCGCGGTACGCAACACCGCCCGCTGCGTTTTGGCAGGAATGTAGATCGCTCAAATCACCCCCAGGGGTGATTTGTAGTGCCAACCAACCTGTAGCTCATTACCTTTAGGATGGATGAGGCATGGGACGTACCAGAAAGCCGACCCCGGCGGGTCGCCGCGGTGCGGCGCAGCGCAAGGTCAAAAAGAATATCCCGTATGGGCAGGCGCACGTCCACGCCACCTTCAACAACACCATCGTGAGCCTGAGCGACCAGCAGGGGAACGTGATCTCGTGGGCCAGCGCCGGCACCTCCGGCTTCAAGGGTTCCCGCAAGAGCACGCCCTACGCGGCGCGGCTGGCAGCCCAGCGCGCGTCGGAAGTCGCCCAGGAACATGGGATGCAAGAGGTGGACGTGATCGTGAAAGGCCCTGGGCCGGGCCGTGAAGCCGCGATCCGCGCCATTCAGGCCAGCGGCCTGAAGGTGCGCTCGATCACGGACGTCACCCCGGTGCCGCACAACGGCTGCCGGCCGCCCAAGAAGCGTCGCGTCTAGGCAGTCCGGACGCGACTCTGGCGACACGCTTGGCGTGTCGCTGTAGTCTGTAGTTTCGTTGACAACTCATCAAAGCGGAGGATGACGAACACTCATGGCACGTTATAGTGGCCCTGTTTGTAAACTCTGCCGTCGCGAAGGTGAGAAGCTCTTCCTGAAAGGCTCACGCTGCCTTTCTCCGAAGTGCTCCTTCGAACGGCGTTCATATCCCCCCGGCCAGCATGGCCGTGATGCGCAGTTCCGTCGCGGACGCGCATCGAACTACGATCTCCAGTTGCGCGAGAAGCAGAAGGTCCGCCGGATTTACGGCGTCCTGGAACGCCAGTTCCGCCGCTACTTCAGCCAGGCGCTGCGTCGCCCCGGCCTGACCGGCTCCAACCTGCTCGGTATTCTGGAATCCCGTCTCGACAACGTCGTGTTCCGGATGGGCCTGGCCGAGTCGCGCTCGCACGCGCGCCAGCTCGTGATCCACGGGCATTTCACCGTGAATGGCCGCCGGACCAATATTGCCTCCTATCTGGTCGATCCCGGCCAGGTGGTGGGCGTCCGTGAGGAAAGCCGCAACCGCCCGTACTTCCGGGAACTGCGCCAGGCGACCGAAGGCCGCGCGCCCGCGCCGGAGTGGCTGGAATTCGACTCGAACAAGCTCGAGGGCAAGGTCATCCGCGCCCCGCAGCGCAGCGACATCGACATGACGATCAACGAGCAGTTGATTGTGGAATACTACTCGCGCTAATCGGCGCGCCGGCGCGGGGAACTCCCCCGCCGCCGGGAAGACGAAACACCTCTCAGCAGAGCAGGAGGGGGTTCTTTGACGAGCAATACCAGTAACACCATTGTACTGCCCAAGATCGAGGCGGATGCCAATACCCAGAACTACGGGCGCTTCCTGATCAGCCCGCTGGAAGGCGGGTATGGCATCACGGTCGGCAATGCGCTGCGCCGTGTCCTGCTGTCCTCGCTGACGGGGGCGTCGATCTCGTCGATGCGCGTCTCGGACGTGCCGCACGAGTTCAGCGCCGTGCCCGGCCTGCGCGAGGACATGACCCAGATCATCTTGCAGGTCAAGCAGATCCGGCTCAAGCTGTACGACATCGAGACGGCGCACCTGACGCTGGAAGTGCGTGGCGCGGGGACGGTCACGGCGGCGGATATCATCTGCCCGCCGGAGGTTGAGATCATCAACCCGGACCTGTACCTCTTCACCTCGGACAGCGAAGACACGCACCTGGACATCGAGTTCACCGCCCAGAGTGGCCGCGGGTACAGCCCCGTGGACGAGCGCGATCGCCTGGCGATTGGCGAGCTGCCGGTCGATGCGATCTTCAGCCCGATTCGCCGCGTCAACTACGATGTGGAGCAGGCGCGCGTCGGCCAGCATACCAACTACGACAAGCTGATCCTGGAAATCTGGACGGATGGCTCCATCCGCCCCGAAGAAGCGATGAGCCAGGCCGCTCAGATGCTCATGAATCACCTGCGGATCATCGCCGGCGTCAGCCCAGAAACTTTCCTGGAGCCGGAGCCGTCGGAAGAGCCGGAGGAAAGCGCCCGGCCTGAGCTGTACGACATGCCCATCGAGGCGTTGGACCTCAGTGTGCGCGTGTTCAACTCGCTCAAGCGGACCGGCATTACCACGGTCGGTGAGGTGCTGGAGATGCTGGAGCGCGGCCAGGATGCCATGCTTGCCATCCGCAACTTCGGCGAGAAATCGCTGACCGAGCTCAAGCAGAAGCTCCGCGACAAGGGCTTCTCGGTCGAAGATACCGAGATCACGAACTAGGCTATCTCACAGAGTAGAGTGACACTATGCGACACCGTGTAGCTGGCAAGAAGTTAGGCCGTAGCATGGACCAGCGGAAGTCCCTGCGGCGTAACCTGATGAACGAACTCTTCCGCCACGAGAAGATCGAAACCACCCGCGCCAAGGCCGATGCCGTGCGCGCGGAGGCGGAGCATCTGATCACCGTCGCCAAGCGCGGCCTCAAGCACGAGGACCCGGCCCGGGGGGTGCATGCCCGCCGGATCGTGCTCTCCCGTCTGAACAACCGGGACTCCGTCCAGAAGGTGTTCGACGTGCTGGCGCCGCGCTACGAGAACCGGCCGGGCGGCTACACCCGGATTCTCAAGCTCGGCCTGCGCGAAGGCGACCGGGCTGAGATGGTCCTGCTGGAGCTGGTGGACCGTCCCGAAGGCGAGTAAGCCGCCGCGCTCCGGTCATGACTCGCTACCGCGCCACGCTGGCCTACGATGGCACAGCCTACGCGGGCTTCCAGCGCCAGGCGGGCGACACGCCCACCATCCAGGGCGCCCTGGAAACCGCGCTGAATAAGGTGAGCGGGCAGCGCGTGACCGTGATCGGGGCCGGACGAACCGATGCCGGCGTCCATGCCAGCGGCCAGGTGGTGGCCTTCGACGTGGACTGGCGGCATCCGCCGGGCGCCCTGTTACAGGCGCTCAACGCAACCTTACCATACGACATCGCGCTGCAAGCGATCGCCCTGGCGGGGGAGAATTTTCACCCCCGTTTCAGCGCCCACAGCCGGACATACGTCTACCGGCTGTACAACCGGCGCATCCGCCAACCCCTGTGGGACCGGTTTACCTGGCGGGTGGAGTACCGGCTGGACCTGGGGGCGATGCGACAGGCGGCCGCCCTGCTGGTGGGGGAGCACAATTTCGCCACCTTCGGCCAGCCGCCCAAGGGCGACAACACGGTGCGGGTGGTGCATGCCTCCACCCTGGCGGAAGACGCCCAGGAAGCCGGCCTGATCGCCTACGAGATCACGGCCAACGCCTTCCTGAAGCGGATGGTCCGCAGCATCGTGGGCACGCTGGTGGAAGTCGGGCGCGGCGCGATGACGGTAGAGGGTTTTGACGCGGCCTTCCGGGCCGCGAACCGGAGTCTGGCCGGGCCGTCGGCCCCGCCGATGGGCCTGACCCTGGTACGTGTGGATTACTGACGCGGGCGACGAGACGCCCCGCAGCGATGTGGAGTAGCGATTATGCGCATCAGAACCTATGTCACCAAACCCGCCGAAGTCGAACGCGAGTGGTGGGTGGTGGACGCCAAAGGGCTAACGCTTGGGCGTCTCGCCTCGAAGATCGCGCCGATTTTGATGGGTAAGAACAAAGCCAACTACGCCCCGAACGTGGACAACGGCGATTTCGTGATCGTCATCAATGCCGACCAGATTCACGTGACCGGCAACAAGCTGGACGAGAAGGTGTACTACCGTCATTCGGGTTATCCGGGTGGGTTGAAGGAGCGGACCCTGCGGGAACTGCTCAATCTCTTCCCGGATCGCGCGATCACGGACGCCGTGAAGGGCATGCTGCCCCGTAATTCGATGGGCCGCAAGATGCTCAAGAAGCTGAAGGTTTACGCGGGCGCCTCGCATCCGCATGCGGCGCAGCAGCCCAAGCAGTTGGAACTGTAAGAGGGAGCCAGTATGTCAACCCAGTATTTCGAAGGCGTTGGACGCCGCAAGACCTCGACCGCCCGCGTGCGCGTCTATCCCGGTGGCAACGGCAGCTTCGTCATCAATGACAAGCCGGCCGAAGAATTCCTCTCCCGTGAGGAAGACCGTTCGCGCGCGATCGAACCGCTGCGTGTCGTCGGCCTGGAGAAGTCGTTCAACATCACCGTGCATGTCAACGGCGGCGGGATCACCGGCCAGGCGGACGCGATTTGCCTGGGCATGGCCCGCGCCCTGGTCAAGATGGACCCCGAACTGCGCAGCACCCTGCGCGGCCAGGGCGACCTCCTGACCCGCGACCCGCGCGAGAAGGAACGCAAGAAGCCCGGCCTCAAGCGCGCCCGCAAGGCCCCGACCTACACCAAGCGTTAGGTCGAGCTGGCTCGCCAGCCGCGAGAGTCGAACCCAGGGGCACGGCCTTTCCCGTGCCCTTTTTGCGTTGCGTTTACAGGCGACAGTCCGCAGTTTTCAGTGGGAGCGCGGCATGCCGCGTGCGATCGCTGTAGGGATCGGGTCACTGACCCGTCTGCCGTGATCCACACGCCCGATTTCGCCGGGCCGCGCGCCGGGGGTATCGGCTGTTTGATCGCGGGATGCTCAAAGCATCCCGCTGGAGGAATGGAAGCCCGCTAAAGGGGGCTGGAACGGGGATTCGCTTTTGGCCCCTTGAGTGGGCTTTTTCCCGCGCCGGACGCCCGAACTCGCCGGGCCGCGCGCCGGGGGATGTCGGCTGTTTGAACCCCGCGTTGGAACTCCAGTTCCGACGCACCAATGCGTGGCTTTTTCTTGCGCGCGGGGGCGAAACCACCGACAATAGGCCGGGTTGCTTGCTTACTGTCCACTGACAACTGTCTACTGAAAACTCCCTATGCCCGATT
>CAZHMJ010000256.1:0-6895 GCA_964533805.1 uncultured Anaerolineae bacterium
CGGGGCATCGAACTGCAAGGCGGGCGGGACCAGGAAAGCCAGGTCGAGCAGCAGGGCCACCTGCTCGGTCACCCCGCCGTCCGGCCCGATCGCCAGATGCAGGGCGGTCTGCCCATCGGCCGGGCCGCTGAACGTCAACGGGGTTTCCGAAGCCGATGTGGTCAGGCTCAGGTTGCCCTCGGCCAGGAAGACGTCGCCGCTGTGATCCTCCGCGCGGTAGATCACAACCGCGTAGGTACCATCGAATTCCGCCTGGAAGTCGGAGCCTGTGGTCACGCTCCAGCTCGAATTGGGGATTACCTGTGACGCGGCGTCCACCTCGTCCACTTGCCAGTAGTAGATCGAGGGAGAGCCCGTGCGGATGGCAAACGCGCCATCCGTGCCGAAGGTCACCTGATGTCCAGCGGCGGTTTGACCGGCTCGCCACATGGGCGCCTCGACGACGACCGCGCCGCCCGGCAGGCTGAATCCACCCCGCCCCGACCCAGACAGATCGAACTGCCCGTCCAGGGCCGTGCCGGAGTCGATGGGCATGATCCCGTTCAACCTCGGCTGGCCGAGACCGTGGTAAACCATGGGCCGCTCGGACAGAAAGGGCTGGGTCCGGGTGGGAGGCAGCGGTTCATCCCCAAGGAACACCTGCGCCCAGCAGGCGATGTCCACCTGTCCGGCGTCAGATAGTGGGCGGTTGAGATCGTAGTTCTGGACATCACGCAGCGGTTCAAAGGGGAAATACGCCTGGCGGGGGACGACCAGCCCCGCCTGAATCGTTCCATCCGGGTTGGTCAGACTCCAGTGACCATCGGCGGTCACGCTCAGGCTGCCGCCGTCGGGTGACGTGCCGCTGCCGCTGCCGTCGGGCATACCGAACCACGAAGCCCCATCCGGCCAACGCATCTCGTGCGAGCCAGATCCGTGGTCGTAAATCGTCTGAATCCCATTCGGATGGGTGAGGGTTTCGACATTGCCCTGTACGACAGACACCGGTTGAGGGACGGCGCCCTGAGCAGGCTGCGGCGGGCTGCCGGGCGGGAACGACCCCGCGTCGTTCGGGTCAAAGCCGTTGACGATCTCGTCCCCATCCTGCCAGCCATCGCCATCCGTGTCCGATTTGGTTGGGTCGGTTCCGGGCGCGGTATGCTCCTGAAGATCCGTCAGGCCGTCGCCGTCGCTATCCCGTCTGGTGGGATCGGTGCCGAGATTGACTTCCGTGTTGTCCCAGAGGCCATCGCCATCCGTGTCGCGCGACGCCGGGTCAGTACCGCCGCCGACTTCCACGCCGTCGTCGAGGCCGTCATGGTCGCTATCCGCCTGGCGCGGGCTGGTGGGGGAAACTGAATTCAACTCGTCTCCGTCCGACAGCCCGTCCGAATCGGTATCGCCGCTGTTGGGATTGGTGCCAATCAACAATTCGACGTTGTCGGTAAGACCGTCGTTGTCGCTGTCCTGGTCACCCCCCTGCGCGGCGACCGGCAGCGGCCCGGTCAACAACATGACCAGGAGGGTCAGAATCACAAACCACCGTTGCATGGCTTCTCTCCTGTACTCGAGATCAGTTGGATCGAACCAGCGAGGCAGCGATGAAAGCAGTGACTCTAATTATAGGTTCACGAGTGATTTGCCGCCCGACAGCCGGGGGTTGGCTCGGCGACGGGGCCAGGGCTACAATAGTCCTATCCGCCGCGCCACACCGGGAGAAGCCGCATGTCCGTCGAACTGACCCGCCTGGGCAAACACAGCCTGATCATCGAGTCGCCGGTTTTGCCGGCCGCGGGCTGTTTTGGCTACGGCAAGGAATACGCGCCGCTGACCGAGGTCATCAAGGCCACCCCGCCTGCCGGCAGCAAGGAAGGCGAGCCGGAGCCCCCCAAAGACCTGATCGAGATCCGGAAGCTGGGGGCGGTCGTGACCAATCCGGTCACGTACAAGGCCCGGCGCGCCGCGCGCGGAACGAGCGTCGTGGCCCTCTCCGGCGGGCTGCTGCTCCACACCGGGATGCCTAATCCCGGCATCAAGAAGGTCATCAAGGACTACGGCCAGACCTGGGCACGCCTGCCCGTCCCGGTCATCGTCCACATCATGGGCACCATCCCGCCGGACGTGCGGCGCTGCGCGCGGATGCTGGCCGATGTCCCGGTCGTGCAGGGCATCGAGTTGGGCATCCACGACCTGGCGACGATCGAGGAAATGGAGACGCTGATCGAGGTCGTGACCGAGACGACCCAGCTCCCGCTGCTGGTGCGCGTGCCGCTCGACCGGGCGGCGGAGCTGGCCCCGGCGGTGGCCCACAGCCTGGCGGGCGCGATCGTGGTCGGCGCGCCGCCGCGCGGCCTGGCCCGCGACCCGATCAGCGGCAAGATTCTCAGCGGGCGGCTGTACGGGCCGCTGGTCAAGCCGATCGCCCTGCGCGCCGTATCGCAGGTGGTCCAACTGGTAAGCAAGGAAGGGCTGCCCGTGATCGGCGGCGGCGGAATTCATTCCGCCCAGGACGCGCGCGACTTCATCGACGTCGGCGCGCGGGCCGTGCAGCTCGACAGCCTGATCTGGGCGCGGCCTGGACTGGCGGAGATCATCGCCCGCGACCTGGGCGGGCTGGAGCTGACCCGTCCCACCGACGCCTACCCCGACGAGTGGTTCCCCGGCATCGGGGAGACGAACCGTAAAAAGAGCACGCCCCCGCCCCCCGACCTGCCGGACTAGCCCAACCAGACTCAAGTGGGTGTATCAGCGGCCCGTGGGGCCTTCCGGGCCACGATCCGGATCACGGCCCCCTGCCCGGCCAGAATCGCGCCCCCTTCCAACAGCGTGCCCACGATCGCGACCGGCAGCAGCAGGAGCGCGGTCAGGCTGATGTCGCGGACCAGGGCGCTCCGGCGACCACGGGGCCGCCGCCGCTTCAACAGGCTGTAGAGCACATTTGGCTCACCGGTGATTCGGTTGAGCAGGGTCTGCCACATACCGTAAAAGCCCTGCTCGACCGAGAGAGTTTGCCACCCTATCACCTGCAAACCACAGGTCGCTAGCAGCCCGGCCAGGGTCTCCGGCGTGAAATGCGTCAGGTGGCGCGGCGCGTCCAGGTGGAACCAGCGCCCCCGCCCGATCCGGGCCTGGAGACTGGCGAAATTGGGCACCTCGACGATCAGGTGGCCCCCCGGCCGCAGGACGCGCGTGGCCTGGGCGATCACATCGGCCGGGTGTGGCACATGTTCCAGCGAATGCCAGAGCGTCACGACATCAAACATCCCGGCTTCCAGCGGCAGTCCGGTCAGATCGGGGGCGGCGAACACGGTCAGCCCATGCCTGGCCCGCAGAGTCTCGACCAGTTCGGTTGAGAGTTCGGTACCATATCCGGTCCAGCCACGGGCCTTGAGGCTGATCAGCATCAAACCCCGGCCACAGCCCACATCCAGAATGGTGCCCGCCCGGCCGGGCTGGAGGCGCTGAACGACCCTGGCCCGGGCTTCGCGGAACTGGCGCACCGCCCACTCCATCGGCCCGATGAAGCGCCGTCCCTGCCGGCCGTAGTACGAGTCGCCATAGTAGCGACCCAGATCCGCCGGTTCATGCGGAAAAACCGTGCGGACCAGGTCGCACGTCGTGCAGCGGACCAGGGCAAAAGACTCCCCAGAGATGTAATCCAGGTTGTCGAACAGGAAGGCTACCTGCTCCTGGCCACACCGGTCGCAGGGCCGGCCCAGAATCAGCGTGGGGCGTGAGGCCATCACCGCCCTACCTCGCACGTGGCCGGATCGGGCGGAGTCTCAAGCTGGAGACGGCGGCCATCCTCCGCCAGGAACCGCGCGCGGTAGAGGCCCCAGGCCACCAGGCGGTACGCCAGTGAGGCCCATACCACACCCAGGCCATACTTGACACTCCGGCAGAAGTTGATCGACGAGGCTTCGGTCATATATCGCGTGGGACAAGAAATCTCCCCAATCTGAAAGCCAAACCTGACCGCCTGGACAAGCAACTGGTTATCGAAGGCAAAGTCGTCGGTATTCTCTTGAAGCGGCAGGGTGAGCAGAACCTCCCGCGTAAAGGCCCGGTACCCAGTGTGATACTCTGATAGGCGAATACCGAGCAGAATGTTTTCGAACGCAGTCAGGAAGCGGTTGGCCACATACTTGTAGCCTGGCATCCCACCCGCCAGCGTCTGGTTGCCCAGAATCCTCGAACCGAGCACGACGTCATATTCACCCGACGCGATCATCCAGGCCATCGCACCACACAGCCGGGGGGAATACTGGTAATCGGGATGGATCATGACCACGATATCCGCACCGTGCTGGAGCGCGACGGTGTAACAGGTTTTCTGGTTGCCCCCGTAACCCCGGTTGCGAGGATGGCGGATCACGGTTTTGATCCCGATGCTTTGCGCGATGGACACGGTCTGGTCGCGGCTGGCATCATCCACCAGGATCACCTCGTCGACGATCTCATGCGGCAGTTCCGCATGAGTCCGGGCGAGCGTTTGCTCGGCATTGTAGGCCGGCATCACGACAATCAACTTTTTTCCGTCGATCATGGCTCCTCAATCAGTCACAAACACGCTTCGTAGCACCGTAATTCGGGTCAGATCATCGGGACGGGAGAAGCGGGCCTCCGTCTGGAAGTCGGCCTGGATTCCATTCAGGCTGACATACGTCAGGGCCTCATAGACGATCCACACCGGGCGGCCTTGCTCAAGCCGCGCGTTCACTTCGGCATCAATCGCGCGCTGAGTGCTGCCATCCGGGGCCAGAAGTGGGCAGTTCAGTTCCAGGGCTGTGCCGGTCGGAAGTTGCAGCTTCAGCCCCCCACAATTCGCAAGCAGCCCATATACAACCGGCGGATCAGTCGGATCGGCGACCTCGGTCCTCAGAAACGCCGCCGTTTCCGGCAGGGCGAACCCGGCCGAATCGGCGCTGATATACTCCAACCGGTCCAGGGGAGGCAGGGCAAGCCCGGCCGGATCGCGCGTCAACTGGACATAAAACGGGAAGCTGACCAGCGCGACCCAGGCTGCCGGGAGCAGCAGCACCGCCTGACCCAGACGGGGCCGTCCCCGGCGGTGCAGATACTCGATCAGGACCGCCAGCGCCACGGCTACAAGACCGATCAGCAACGGCACGTGGAAGTAAAAATAGCGCGCGCTGAGTTTGGCGCTAAACGCCAGCAAACCGCCCAGCGGCACCAGGACCGTAGCCAACCAGAACCAGCCAGTGCGCGGCCGCTGCCAGATCAGGAGGCCCGCCAGCCCAAGCCCCAGCAGCAAAAAAGGCAGCGAGAAATACGTCTGGTCGATCTGCCACATACTCACGCTATTGGCCAGCAAACGCTCCGGCAGCGAGGTTACATCCCCCGATCCGACCACGGTCGTCGCTGTGCTCAGGTAATTGTAGCCTCGCGCGTGCAGCAGCAGGTAAAGCGGCCCCCAGATGATCGCCAGCACGCCGTAGCTCCACAGCAGACTGGCGACCCGCCGGCCGCGCGAGAGCTGTGGAGCCGCCAGCCCCACCGCCACCAGGGGCAGCGCCGCCAGCGTGATCCCGGTCGCCTTGGCCAGAATCGAGCCGCTGATTGCCACACCGCACAGCATCGCCGCCGACCGGCTCCCCCGGCGCATCATCCGCCAGGCGGCCCAGGTCGCCAGCAGCGCCCAGGGCAGCACGGAGTTGTCCATCAGTGCCAGCCGGTCGTAGAACAGGCTGTAGGGCGTCACCGCATAGAGGCCCAGGGCCAGGACACCGGCCAGGATGCCGCCAGTCGCCCACGCCAGGCGATACAATAGGGTCGCCCCCAGCATACCGAACAGGATGCCGCCAGCCCGGATCAAAAACAGCGCCCCGTCGCCGAAGAGCCCCAGCGGCGCGGCCCACCATAACCCGAACAGCTTTCCGTTGGAGGCGCCCGTCAGTGGATGCAGGTCATAGATATCGTTGGCCCAGTCCACGTGCACGGCTTCATCGATAAACGGGGGAAACCGCATCAGCCCGGCCAGGCGCAGACCGGCATACAGCAGCAGAAGCGCGATGAGGACGGCCCAAATCGCCCGGCTGGGCTTTGTGGCGGGAACTGTCATGGCGACACTCACCTGGAGAACGCCTGGATACAGGAGGAGGTGGAAAGACCCCGATGTTTATCATACCCCGGCCCGGCCAATGCTGACAGCGGCACGCCCCACAAGCCCGCAAACTAACCGCCCGCTGGCCGAGATCATCGCCCGCGACCTGGGCGGGCTGGAGCTGACCCGCCCCTTCGACGCCTACCCGGACGAGTGGTTCCCCGGCATCGGGGAGACCTTCCGCAAGAAAAACACCCCCCCGCCCCCCGACCTGCCGGAATGAGCACGGCGGGATCAGCCGCCGCCCTCGCTCCGCCGGGCGCGGATGAGCGCGCGGGCCTCGTCGAGCGATTTGGCGGTCAGGAACTTGGTCTTCTGGGCGGTGTAGACCCGGCGCAGCACCCCCAGGGCCATCTCCACGAACAGCCCGCCGCCGATCAGGACGACGGTTTGCGTCGTGTCTGGAATCTCCACGACCGACTTGCGGATGTTGGTGAACAGCCCGTCCGGCCACAGGCGGCTGCCGGACATATCCGTGATCGTGTCGGTCGGGTGGTCAACGGTGCGGGCCAGGTCCCAGGCCGCGTCGATCGCGGCGCGGTACTCGTTCCAGGTCCAGGGCGAACTGAAGGTGTAGCGGATGATCGTCTGCTCGGTATCATCCCATTCCACATGAATCGGCATGTTCCCTCACACGCTCACTCAAAAATACACAAAGACAATTCGAACCGCAAAGGCGCCAAGAACGCAAAGAAAACCCTGGAGCACAGTGAGGCCTTTCGTCTTTCCTCCGCGTTCTCTGCCTCGACTTTGTCCATTGAGTGGACAAAACGAAAAAGGCAAGATAAGGTG
>CAZHMJ010000257.1:0-6739 GCA_964533805.1 uncultured Anaerolineae bacterium
GGTGGCGGTGGGCAGAGGCAGGACCGGCGCGGTGGGCGCGCTCAGCCGTTGCCAGCCAAAGACGATCAGGACGATCGCAGCCACGATCAAGATGAACGGTCCACATCCAAGCCGGAGGCCTCTCCGGCGCTCATACGGCGAACGCATCGTGATTCCTTGTCAGGCAGCGCAGGCGCGCCGTTCGAATCGAGCGGCGCGCCCGAAATAGTCTCGCAGTGGGTTACCGGGTCTTACGCCGGGCGAAGCCAACCATCCCCAGCGCCAGCAGCCCTCCGGCCAGCGGCAGCCAGCCGGTCGCGTCCGGCTGAACCGGCGGATAGCCGGTTTCTGGCAGGCGGGAGGGGAAAGGCGTGCAGCGGATGCTGGCGCTATCCTGTTCCATGCCATCCAGCAGGCCAAACCCGCGCATCAATGCCGCGTAGGGGCAGACGCCGGAGGCCGGGAGCACGTTCCGCAAGCGGGTGATGACGGTCATCGTGACGGGTTGATTCGGGTTGAGCGTGCCCAGGTTGAAGCGGATGTTGAAGCCATCGACCACGGCTTGACCCTGGGTTGTGCTGGCCGAGACCTGATCGTAGAGCGTGTTATCGACCGGCCCTTCCACGACGACATTGGTTACCGGGTTGGGACACGGGTTGTTCGCCACGATGGTCCAGGTGACCTGGCTTCCCGGCCCGGCGATTTGATCGATCGACGAACCACCCATGTTCATCACCTGGGTGCATGTGCCGGCCACCGGGGCGCCGGATGAGGAACCGCCGCCGCTTGCCGGCACCGAGGTTGACGCGGGCGCCGTGGTTGGGGGGACGGCAGTAGGCGGCACTGCGGTTGGTGGCACCGCAGTCGGTGGGGTGACTGTCGGCGGGAATTGATCGACCTGGAAACTGCCGCCTACAGCCAGCCATACTCCGGAGGCGCCCAGCAGCCCCACTTCGTCAGCCACAGACTCGATCTGGAGACAGACGTAGGTATCGTTGGCCGGGATGGTCAGTGTGTTGCGGTAGGTGTCCCATTCACGCCCGTCTGAATTGAAGAAGGGGTAGGGCACGGGCGGGCCATCGACCTCGATCGAGCCGGGCTGGTTGATGATGCCCGTGGGCAGCGCGCCGGTCCCGGTCCGCGCCCAGAGCGCGATCGGCCGTGACTCGCCTTCCGCAGCCACGCCGCCAACCATGACATAGTAGCTCGTGGGCCGGTCGAAGGGTTGGGGCGGGAATTCGAAACAGGCGATTTCGCTGTCAGGCCCGCGCGGGGCGGTCCAGCCCTCGAAGAAGTTGTCCTGGCCGTCGCGCAGGTCGATGCGCTGGACGGGCAGGGTCGGGTCCTCGTAGACGACAACTAACCCGGCGCCGTCCAACTGGTACAGCGGGCCAAATTCGGAAATGCGATAAGTATGATTGCCAAGCAGCACTTGCTCCGTCACGTTCTCAACGTACAGATAGCGATACCAGTTATCGTACCAGAAGTCAGGCCCCCAGGAGACGTCCGCGACTCGTTCCACGCCTGGCGCGCCGTCGACGGCGAAGCGGACGGTATCGTCGCCGTTGCTCGTCTGGGTGTCAAATCCGGCCCAATACAGGTAGGCGGCAACCACGCGCGTGCCGGGCACATTCAGGACGATATCGCCGGTGCCGGTGCCTTCCACGCCAACGCCATTGGCGACGATGGCGTAACGACCCTCGGCGGCAAACCGGATCACGAGCGGGGCGTCGGCGCGCGCCGAACCGGCCGCTGTGGCAATCAGCGCCATAGCCAGCATTACGGATGCAAACTGAAACCAACGAAGGGAATGTCGCGTAGGCATAGGTCCCCCAATCTCTATTAACGGGGTGGTGCAGCGGCGCACGGGGGGAGCGTCCAAATAAACCCGTCTGCACCAAAATGTATTCAATCCAACCGATCGAGGCACATCTAAAATCTTTATCTGGAGGCTCCTCGTACCAGTGTACCATACATCCTCTTAGCAATTGTGAGAAAATCATAAAAAAGGTCGGTTTCGGGTCTTAGGGATCTCGCAAGACAAGCGAAGTTGAGTCTGGGAATGGTATGAAAAATGCGCCGGAAGGGGCCAATGGGTTGTTTCCAGGCGAGCGACGGGCCTATACTGCCTTCTGGCGAGAGGACATGGCCGGGTCTGGTGAAGGGGGAATGGCGTGGTTCTGCGTGAAGTGACGATCAAGGATGTGCTGGCAGCCGCCCAGACGTCCGAAGAACTGGGAATCCCGATTTCGCTGGTCAGCGACCTGCTGCTGCGCGTTATCTACAACGAAGGGCATGTCAGCCTGGGGCGCGCGGCCGAGGTCATTCGCATTCATGGGCGCGTGCTGGATAGCCTGCTGGAGCAGATGCAGTACGAGCACATCGTCGAAGTGGCTTCCGCGGGCGCGATGGGCCGGATGAGCTACGTCTACACGTTGACCGACACGGGCCGCGCGCGGGCGCGGGATGCCTTCGAGCGCAGCCAGTACGTCGGCCCGGCGCCGGTGTCCCTGGAGCGCTACCAGCTCGCGGTCACGCTCCAGACCGAGAGCCGGGAGATGATCCGCCCGGATGTGGTCAAGCACGCGCTCGGCGAGATGGTCCTGCCGGACGATTTTCACCGGCGAATCGGTCCGGCGCTCAACCTGGGTAAGTCCCTGTTCCTGTATGGGCCACCCGGCAACGGTAAGACCAGCGTGGCCCAGATCATGGCCCGCCTGATCGGCGGCGAAAGCCCGATCTACCTGCCATTCGCGGTGACGGTCGGCGGGCAGATCATCACGGTCTACGATCCCCTGGTCCACCGGCCGCTGTCGACCGCGGCCGGCAAGTCCGGCGAGCTGGGCATCGACCGGCGCTGGTCGCTCTTCCAGCGGCCGGCGGTGATGGTCGGCGGCGAACTGACCCTGGAGGCGCTCGACCTGCGCTTCGACCCGGTGGCGAAGTATTACGAGGCCCCGGTCCAGATGAAGGCCAATGGCGGGATGCTGCTCATCGACGACTTCGGTCGCCAGCAGATCAGCCCGTCGCAGCTCCTCAACCGCTGGATCGTGCCGCTGGAGACCGGGATCGACTTCCTCCGGCTGCGCACCGGGCAGGCCATGGAAGTGCCCTTCCGCCAGATGCTGGTTTTCAGCACCAACCTGGACCCCGACAAACTGGTCGACGATGCCTTCGCCCGCCGCATCCAGATGAAGGTCTGCGTGGAAAGTCCGGACGCTAACCGCTTCTACCAGATTTTCAACCTGAGCTGCCAGGAGATGGGCTTCACCTTCGACAAGGAGACGTTCGTCCACCTGGTGCAGCAGTGGTATCGAGCCTCGAACCGCGAGATGCAGGCCGTCCATCCGCGCGATATCCTGCGAATTGCCGCCGCGTTGTGTGATTATGAAGAAACGCCGCGCCAGCTCACCCCGGCCCTGATCGACGAAGCCTGCCGGAGTTATTTCGTGTAGTCAAGAAGAATCGGCTCGAAAAAGACAGAACCGCCCGGCTGCCGGGCGGTTTTTTGATCAGGAGGCCTTTTCGTGCGGGCCGAGCGCGACCTTACCCGTCTGACCGTTGACGAGCACCGGCTGGCGGTCGCCGTCCGCCTCCAGCAGGAAGCCGATCCAGATGGGCAGCAGGGCAAAGCGGTAGGTCATGAACTGGGTCGAGGCGTTGGTTTGCAGGCGACCCGGATCGTCGTCGTTGTTGAAACCACGTGGCTTGCGCATGCGCAGGCCCGGCTCCGCCTCGCGGCAGGCCAGCCGGGTTAGCCGGGTGCGCACGTCGATCGACGCCTGGGTCAGGTCGAGGCTGTACAGCAGGGCGGGATAGGTCGCCAGCAGGCGCGGGTCGTAGTCCACGCCGCGCCGCAAGTCGAACGGCTCGACCTTTTCCAGCAGGTCGCGGGAGGGCGTGGGCGCGGCCAGGTGAAGCACGTCGCTGAGCAGGATCGGGTGCTTGCCATGCGCCGGGGCGCTGGTCCACGACCAGTTGACCACCATGTCGGCGTCGAAGACCCAGAAAGGCAGGTAGACCCCTTCCAGGGTAATCCGGTCGACCTCGTCGGCGAACAGGCGGGTCAGGCGGCGCATGCCGCTGCCGAGGTGCTCGCTGATGGCCGCCCCGGCCTGGTCGCCACTGACACCGAAGGGCACGATCAGATCGGGCTGCTCGAAGCGCAGGTTGACGTTCTCCTGCAACACGTGCCGGGACTGGCAGAAGCGGCAGGTGCTGGTCAGGGTCTGGCGGGACAGGGTGGTGATCGCCCCGCACGAATCGCAGCGCAGCCAGCGCTGGCCGATGTTCCAGGCCACGGCCTGCTGCTTGCGCTTGAGATTGCCCTGGAGCAGGGTTTCGTGCCGGTCGGTGCGGGCCAGGTCGTCGGCGTCGAGGACGCGGAAGCCGCAGAAGTGACAGATCACCTCTTTCTCGTCCTCGCGGTAGGTCAGACGGCCACCGCACTGCGGGCACTTGAGGGTCTGGGTCGCAACCTGGCCCGGCTCGGACTGGGAGGAAGTGAGCGGCGGTTCGGTGGCGCTGTCGGGCAGGGTGCCGTCCAGCCGGGCCAGAGTCTGCATCGCCAGCGTGTGACCGGGCTGGCTGGCCAGGACGTGTTCCAGGCAGGCGCGCTGCTCGTCGGCGTCTTCCGCCAGGGCGGCGAGTTGGAGCCAACCGTCGGCGTAATCCGGGCTGATGTCCAGCGCGGCTTTCAAGGCGCGGTAGGCGGCTTGCCGCCGGCCCTGGGCCAGGGCATACATGACCGTCTCCAGCCGGCCGCGCATCCGCACCTTTTCGAAGTCATTGAGCTGTTCGGGCAGGGCGTCGAGGTCCATCCCGACCGGCACGTCGAACGCGATTGGCGGGCGCTTGGCGGAGGAGAAGACGGTGGGTGTGGCCGGCTCGGTCTGCGCCGGCGGGGCAGGGGGAAGCGCCGCCGATGGTTCCGGCGCGGCGGGCGGCGGCGCGTCATCTTCGTAGAGCCGGTGTCCGCAGCTCTCGCAGCGCATCGTGCCGATGGTCCAATCGAAAACCAGCCGATCCTGGTGGCAGCGCGGGCAGTTCATGCGATCTCCCCCTGATCAACAATCGTTCGTCTGCATTGTAGCATGAGGCGGCGTCTGTCAGCGCGATGTCAGTTGAAAGGCAGAGACCAGAGACCGGGAGGCCAGAGACCAGAGAAAGCGAGTCGGCATAGCCGAGCGGGTCGGAAGATCACACGCCTTGTCTTTACTAATAACTTAGAACTAAGAACCGACAACTGCTTCTCGACGCCTGACAGGGGGCGTGTTACGCTTGGGGGGCGCACGATTGGAAGGATACGGGGACAGGCATGGCGAAGACGATCATCCTCGACGGCGAAAGCCTGAAGATTGAAGATGTGTGGGCGGTGGCGGTGGAAGGCGCGGACGCCGTCCTGGGCGACGAAGCCCGGCAGCGGGTCCAGGCCTGCCACGAGGCGGTGCTGCGGCTGGTGGCCGAGGGCGAGATCGCGTATGGCGTCACGACCGGGTTTGGCGCGTTCAAGCGCAAGCTGATCGCCCCGGAGCAGACGGCGGCCCTGCAAGTCAACCTGCTGCGCAGCCACGCGGCGGGGGTTGGGCCGCTGGCCGACGAGGAGACGCTGCGCGCCATGCTCCTGGTGCGGGCCAACACCCTGGCCAAGGGCTATTCTGGCGTGCGGCCGGTGGTGATCGAGACCCTGCTCGAATTGATGCGCAAGCGGGTCTATCCGGTCGTGCCCGTGCAGGGATCGCTGGGAGCCAGCGGCGATCTGGCTCCGCTGGCCCACCTGGCCCTGGTGCTGATCGGCGAGGGCGAGGCCGTGATCGACGGCGAGCGCCTGCCGGGCGACGAAGCCTTGCGCCGGGCCGGTATCCCGCCCCTGACCCTGCTGGCCAAGGAAGGGCTGGCCCTGCTCAACGGTACGGCCTTCATGACCGCCCTGGGCGCATTGACGACCCTGCGGGCGGAGCGATTGGTCCGCGCGGCGGACGTGGCCGGGGCGCTCAGCCTGGAAGCCCTGCGCGGGACTCCGGCCGCTTTCGACGCGCGCCTGGTTGGCGTGCGACCCCACCCGCGCGCGATCGACGCGGCCGCCCATCTGCGCCGGCTGCTGGCGGGCAGCACCTTCCTGCGTCCCCACGATCCGGCCGACATCCAGGATGCCTACTCGCTGCGCTGCATGCCGCAGGTGCACGGCGCGGTGCGGGATGCAGTGGCTTACGCGAACTGGGTGCTCAACATCGAGTTGAATTCCGCGACCGACAACCCCCTGGTCTTCGTGGACGAGACCGGCCACGCCGACGTGATCAGCGGCGGTAACTTCCATGGCGCGCCGGTGGCGATGGCGATGGACTACCTGGCGATGGCCCTGACCGATCTGGGCAGCATCAGCGAGCGGCGGCAGGCCCGCCTGGTCGATCCGACCAAGCACGACGGCGCGCTGCCCCTCTTCCTGACCGAACACGGCGGCCTGGAAAACGGCCTGATGATCGCCCAGTACACCTCGGCGGCGCTTGTCTCCGAGAACAAGGTGCTGGCTCACCCAGCGGTGGTCGATAACATGTCGACTTCGGCCGACGTGGAGGATCACGTCAGCATGGGCGCGACGGCTACCCGCCAGGCGCACGAGGTGCTGGTCAATACCGAGACCGTGATCGCGATCGAGTTGCTGTGCGCGGCCCAGGCGGCGGACTTCCGGCGGCGCTCCCTGCCGGGGGACGCGCGGCTGGGGGAGGGCACCCAGGTCGCCTACGACCTGATCCGGTCGGTC
>CAZHMJ010000258.1:0-6633 GCA_964533805.1 uncultured Anaerolineae bacterium
GCCTACGTGGTCAACGTCCGCAGCGGCCCCGGCATCGGCTACCCCTCCGTGGGCCGGGTGTCACTCGGCCAGGAAGTCCGCCTGATCGGCCGGAACGCCGATGGCTCGTGGGTCCAGCTCCAGGCCAGCACCCCGCAGTGGATGAACGCCGGCCTGACGGCCGCCTCGCGGGCCGCGATCATGGCCCTGACCCAGACCGCCAACACAACCAATCCCAACCCCGGCGGCGGGACGACCGGCGGCACGACCGTGCGGATTCACGTCGTCCAGCAGGGGCAGACCCTGTACAGCATCGCGCGCAGCTACGGTGTCAACCTGTACACCATCGCCGCGGCCAACGGCCTCGCCGACATCACCCGAATTTATGCCGGGCAGCGGTTGATCATCCCTTAGACGCCGGCCGCCTTCCCAAGCCACCCACAGCCCCCTGGACAACCAGGGGGCTGTCGATTCCACCGGTTCGCCACGAAACCAGCCGGCCGTGTCTTACTTGCGGTGGCGTTTCTTCGGTTCCGGTTCCGGTTCCGGCTCTGGCTCTGGTTCCGGCTCATTTTCGTGGGCGATCTCCGCCTGTTGCAGTTGCTTTTCCGTCTCGAACATGCGGATGATCGCCAGCACGACCCAGATCACCAGAGTCGCCCCGATCGCCAGGAACCACGCGCCGACCGCGACCGCCATCCCGACCGCCGCCGTCGACCAGATGCTGGCCGCGGTGGTGAGCTGGTGGACGCTCCGGCGGCGCTGGATGATCGTGCCCGCGCCCAGGAAGCCAATCCCGGTCACGATCTGGGCTGCCACGCGGGCCGAGTCGCCGGGGCCGGGGAAGGCGTACACCGAGAGCAGCGTGAACAGGCACGACCCCAGCCCGACCATCATGTGCGTGCGCAGCCCGGCGGGACTATCGCGTCGCTCCCGTTCCAGCCCGATCAGCCCGCTGAGCAGGATCGCCAGCAGGAGTTGCAGCAGCGCGACAAATTGAGTTTCAAGCGACATGGAGCCTCCGAAAGACAGTGAAAAGTTCTTAGTTTTCAGTTATTAGTAAAAACAAAGGCAAAGCCGCCGCCGGGTCGGGCTAGGCCAGCTCGCGCAGGATGGCCCGCACCGGGCTGCCGCACGTCCCGGCCAGCTTGAGCGGCAGCGCGATCAGTTCGTACAGCCCGTCGGGCACGCCCTTCAGGCACAGGTTCTCGAGGTTGGCGATCCCGTGCCGGGCCAGCCGGTGGTGGCCGGGCAGATCGCTGCTGGTGAAGGCGTCCACGCTCGGCACATCCAGCCCCAGCAGGATCACCCCCTGCCCGGCCAGCCAGTCGATCAATTCGACCGACGGGTGGACGAAGTCCGGCGACCACTGCTCGTCCGGCTGATCGCTGTACCAGGTGTGGAGCAGCAGGCGCGGCACGCCCGCCAGGGCCAGGTCGCCCAGGTCGGCCAGGGTGATCGCGCCGCGCGGACGGCTCACGCTCACCACCCGCGCCGGACCGAGGTACGTCTCGACCGGCAGATCGGCCGGGTGGCGCTCGACCGGCTCGGTGTGCCAGGGCGCGTCCATGTGCGTCCCGATGTGTGGGCTGAACGAGAGCCGGGTCAGGTTGACCATATCGCCCCGCGCCAGGTCGAGCTGGCGCTCGGCGCTGAAGGGCGCGTCCCCCGGCCAGACGGCCAGCGTCGGGGAAATCGTGCGGCTGACATCGTAAATGCGCGGCATAGCACCTCCGGTGACAACGGTAGGTCGTGATTGGTTCGTGGTTATTGGTAAAGGCAAATGCACCGGGGTGCTCATACCGCCTCGGCGCGGCAGGGACGGACGTGCAGCCTCCTGGTTTTCGCTTGACGCTTCAACGCCTGGACGCTTTTTCTTGCCTCTTTGCCTCTTGACTCTGCCTTTCGAGTATACGCCACCCGGTCCGGACTTTCTAATGCAGCATCCATGCGGCTCTCAGCCAGCACTCAGTTGGGCCACGTATCTTTAATCCCGGTACAATACGTCATAGTGCGATCATATGGGTGTGATGGGAGTGTGTGGGGATGAACACAATCAAACAGCGCATCGGATGGGTTGCGTCGGGCGCGATCCTGGGCGCGGTGCTCATGGGGCTGGTGGCCGGTGGGCTGCCGGAGAGTCTGCCCATCAGCGCGCCCGCGGTCGTCGATGCCCAGGGCAGCGTGGCCCTGAACAACCTGGAAATCCAGTTCATCGACCTGTACCAGCAGGCCAACCCCTCGGTCGTGACCATCGAGGTCCTGGAAGCCAATGGCTTTGGACAGGGATCGGGCTTCGTGTATGACAGCGCCGGGCACATCGTGACCAATTACCACGTGGCCGGCAACGCCCAGCAGATCAACGTGGTCTTCTCGGACGGCTCCTACACCGAGGCGGAACTGGTCGGCGGGGACGTGGACAGCGACCTGGCGGTGGTCCAGGTCGATCCCAAAGACGCGCCCGCGCTGGCGCCGCTGCCCATCGGCGATTCGAACGCGCTCCAGGTCGGGCAGATGGTGGTCGCCATCGGCAACCCGTTCGGCCTGTCCAACACCATGACCACCGGGATCGTCAGCGCGCTGGGACGCAGCCTGCCTTCCCAGAACAGCGCCTTCGAGACGGGCGGCTTCCGCACCTATGACGTCATCCAGACCGACGCGGCAATCAACCCCGGCAACTCCGGCGGCCCGCTGCTCAACCTGGCGGGCGAGGTGATCGGGGTCAACACGGCCATCGAATCCAGCACGCGCCAGAACAGCGGCGTGGGCTTCGCGGTGCCGTCGAGCATCATCGCCCGGATCATCCCGGCCCTGGTCGAAAACGGCCGCTACGAACATCCCTGGCTGGGCATCGCCGGTGGGACGATCACGGCCGCCGTGGCCCGGCAGATGAGTCTGCCCGCCGACCAGACGGGCGTCCTGGTGGCGGAAGTCACCGCGAACGGCCCGGCCGAAGCGGCTGGCCTGCGCGGCAGCAACCGCCAGGGCATGGTCGGCGGCCAGGCGATCGCCATCGGCGGGGATGTCGTGGTCGGCATTGACGGCGTGGCGATCGAGCGCTTCGAGGACCTGACCAGCTACCTGTCGCAGCACACCAGCGCGGGCCAGACCGTGACCCTGGACGTGCTGCGCGACGGCCAGCCGCTCCAGGTGCAGGTGACGCTCGGCGCGCGCCCGACCACGACCGACTAGCAGCGCCGCGATTCGTCAAAACATCTCACCGCAGAGGCGCGGAGGACGCAGAGGGAAACATCCACAGGCAGGGTTTTCCTTGGCGTCCTTTGCGTCTCTGCGGTTCAATTCGCTTTTCCAGCTTTCCCCTTCCCGGCGCTCCGAGTCGGGCTATAATGGTCCCCGCCACGAAAACACGGCCCGGTAGGTAGTCCGGGCAGGCGCGGCCCTCCGCCGCGTCCGCAGTAACCTTCTCCCGAAACCTGGGGATGTCCGGTGGTGTGTTCGATCACGCCAGGGAACAGCCAGGGAGAAGGCCGCATGCAGCTCACCCTTCGATTTGAGCATCCATTTTACGTGGGTATCGTGGAGCAGGTTCGCGACGGGCGACTGTACGCGGCCCGCCACGTCTTCGGCGCGGAGCCGAGCAACGAGGTCGTGTACGCCTGGGTGCTGGCGGAGGTGAACACCCTCTGCCGGCGTATGACCGCCGGGGTCGCGCTGGACACCGAACCGCCGCGCCGGATCAACCCCAAGCGCCTCCAGCGGGAGATTCGCCGCGCGCTGGAGGCTCCGGCCACCTCCACCAAATCCCAGGAAGCCCTGCGCCTCCAGCTCGAAGCGAACAAGCAGACTCGTCAGGAAAATCACCGCACCAATGGTGAGACTGATCAGGATCGCCGCTGGCAACTCCACCGGGAGAAGGTCCAGAAGAAGCGCCGGGGGCACTAGGCGGCCAGGAGCGCCAGGAAACGATCGAGGTCGTAGAGGGCAGTCTGCCCGGCGGGTGGTGCAAGCTCCGAAGACAGGATGTCGAAGGCGTGGTCGGCATACGGTAACTCGACATAGGCCACCCGGCATCCAGCCGCACGGAGCCTGGCGTCCAGTGCGCGGGTGATTTCGGCACGAACACCAACGTCCAACGCCCCTTGAAGCAGCAGCGTCGGCGGGCAGTGCGGCCCCACGTGCGTCACAGGCGAGGCCAGGGCGTACAGGTCCGGGGTCTCCTCCGGCGAGCCGCCCATCAGGTCGTGGACCAGGCCGTCCAGAACCTTGAACGGAGCCTTGCGCTCTATCAACCGGATCAAGGACCGATCCAGCCGGGTCCAGGTCTGGGGGCCAAACGCGGCGTGGCTGGCATGGTAGAGTGCGGTCAGGTCCGTCGGGCCGTACCAGGACACCACCCCGCAGACCGAGGTATCCCCCTGGACTTCCGGCGGATCGAGCCGGGGATGGTTGGGCGTGTAGGCAGCCAGCAGGGCCAGATGCCCTCCGGCGGAGCCACCCGCGATCACAATGCGGGCCGGGTCCACGCCGTAGTCGGCGGCATGCGCCTTCAGCCAGACGACAGCCCGCTTGGCGTCGCCAACCTGGGCGAAGAGATCGCCTTCGGGCAGCAGGCGGTAGGCCACATCCATCACCACGTGGCCCTGCGCCGCCAGATGGCGGAAATACGGCCGCGTGCCGCCGTCCTTATCAAAGTAGCGCCAGCCGCTGCCGTGCAGGTAGATGTACGCCAGCCCGGAGGGCGCGATCCCGTCCGGCGGCTGCCACAGGTCGCACAATAACTGGCGATCCGAATCGGGCAGCGTCCAGAAGGCCAAATCGTGCGTCCAGCGGGGCTCCGGCGCGGACGGCCAGCGCCACCCCCAGCGCGCGGGCAGCACATGCGCCCGGCGCTCGGCAGGCAGAGCGGCCAGGGCCGCGCGGATCGCCTCCGCGCCAAAGGCCTGTTCGAGGGCATCGTGTGGCAGGCTCGTGCGTCGCAGGGCGATCGCAGCCAGCAGCCCGCCCAAGGCCCCGCCTGCCAACGCCACCGAGTCGCGCTTGCGCAGCCCGATCCAGGCCGCCAGCCCGCCGATCAGGGCCACATAGGGCAGCGTCGCCACCGCCACCAGCCGGGGGGCCCAGCCCAACAGGATGCCGGTCACCGACCGTAACTCGACGTACAGCGCGCTGGACAGCCCCAGCGCCGCCAATCCCATGATCCGTGCCAGCTTGCGCATGGCTCCCCCCTTCCCCGCCAGGCAAAAAGGCGGCCAATGGCCGCCCTCAGTATCGCACGTCCCCATTCCCCGCGCGATTCGGTCTCACTGTCCACTGTCGACTGTGAACTGTCGACTATTTTTCCGGCAGCGCGATCTTGAACGCCTCGGCGATGTTGCGCGCGGGCAGAATCTCGATCCCGCCCGGCAGGTCATCCTTGCGCCGGGTGCGCGGCACGAGGATACGCTTGAAGCCCAGCTTGGCCGCCTCGTTGAGCCGCAGCGGAAGCTGGCTGACCGCGCGCAGCTCCCCGCTGAGGCCGATCTCGCCCACGATCGCCAGGTCGGCGGGCACCGGCCGGTCCAGGTAGCTGGACGCAATCGCCACCGCCACCGCCAAATCGGCGGCCGGTTCATCGATCTTGAGGCCGCCGATCACGTTGACGAACAGGTCTTGCTCCGCCAGCTTGAAGCCCATCCGCCGGGTGAGCACCGCCGCCAGCAGCAGCAGGCGGTTGTAGTCGATCCCGTTGGCCGTACGCCGGGCATAGCCGAAGGTCGTCAGGCTGCTGAGGGCCTGGACTTCCACCAGCAGCGGGCGCGTGCCCTCCAGCGTGACCGCGATCGCGCTGCCGGAAGCGTTGACCACCCGCTCGGCCAGGAAGGCCTCCGACGGATTGCTGACCTCGACCAGCCCGGTGCCGCGCATCTCGAAGACACCCACCTCGCTCGTCGCGCCAAAGCGGTTCTTGACGCTGCGCAGCAGGCGGTAAGCCTGGAAGGGGTCGCCCTCCAGGTAGAGCACCGTGTCCACGATGTGCTCCAGCACGCGCGGCCCGGCGATCGCGCCCTCCTTGGTCACGTGGCCGACCACGAAGACCGCGATCCCGTTGCTCTTGGCCAGCTCGCGCAGGCGGTTGGCGCACTCCCGCACCTGGCTGACGCTGCCCGCCGAGGATTCGAGCGCCTCGGTGAATGTGGTCTGGATCGAGTCAACCACGAGCACCTGGGGGTTCAGCCCGCCGACGTGTTCGAGGATGGCTTCCAGCCCGGTCTCGGTCACGAGGTACAGGTTCTCCGGGTGGAGGCCCAGCCGGTCGGCGCGCATCCGGATCTGCTGGGCCGACTCCTCGCCGCTGACGTACAGCACCGGGCCGGTCTTGTCGGCCATCTTCGCCGCTGCGTCGAGTAGCAGGGTCGACTTCCCAATGCCCGGATCCCCGCCGATCAGGACCACGCTGCCGGGGACGATCCCGCCGCCCAGTACGCGGGCGAACTCCCCGATCGGCATCGGCAGGCGCATCCCTGCCTCGGTGCTGACCTCGCGCAGCTTCTGCGGGCGGGAACGTGGCACCGCGCCGCCAACCGCACTTCTGGCGGGCGCTTCCTCCACGACCTCGACCATGCTATTGAACTCGCCGCAGTTGGGACAGCGGCCCATCAGCCGCGCCGACTGACGGCCGCAGTTCTCGCAGACGTATTTGGTTCGGGTCTTGGC
>CAZHMJ010000259.1:0-6586 GCA_964533805.1 uncultured Anaerolineae bacterium
CAGAACCTTGATCGCCACATACCGATCAAGGGCGGCATGATAACCTCGAAAGACCTCGGCCATTCCGCCGCGACCAAGTCTTTCTACGATTTCGTACTTGCCGAGTGTCTTCTTCGCCACAGATGTCGCCGGACCTTACCTGCCGGTATGTGAGCGCAGTGGTCTTATGAGGCAGCCTTTATGCTGCCAGCCAGTATACCTGAGAATGAGTTCCTGCTCAACACGTCCGGTCGCTGGATGCCGGACGGCGCCTCTAAGCCGGGGTGCCAGCCGCGATTTGAAACTCGGTTTCCCGGACATCCTGAGGATTGAGCCGGTCATCATAAAACAACTCAGCCCGGAGCATGTAAGCTCCCGATCGATCTTCCACCCCCCGAATGTGAAGCGTGAACTCCAGGCGAGGCGTCATCGTCTGGATGACACTCATTTCGGCCACAATCGGACCGTCAACTTTGCGCGCGAAAATTTCCAGGTTGGGGCGTTCCTGAAACGGCGTGATCTCGACTTGCATGTGGACCCGCGTGCCGTCAGGATATGGCTCGGCGGTTAGCGACGTGATCTTGACCTGCTCGCGAGGCAGCAGAGTCTCGTCGCCATCCAGGAAGAAAAGATTGTTGGACATGAAGCCAATCTTCGTAGACAAAAGTTCTGGGATCGTTAGATTATGGTTTGATGATTGACCTGAATCTTAGCGGTTTGTGACTGTCCGCGCAAGCGCTGATCCCCGTCATTTCCTGTAAGCACCGGGACTCTGTCAGGACGATGTGGCCTGGGCTTTGAGATCGGTGATGGCCTGCCAGGCTGCTTCGAAGCGAACTTCCGGGATCAGGAGGTGGTCGCGCTCGAAGGCCGAGAAAGCCATCAGGGGAATCTCATGTTCGGCCAGGCAAGCGCTGATCGCGCTCAAGAAGCCGATCAGCGTTGGCTCTAGGACGGTGTCGAAGGTCAGCAGCCGGTAACCAGGCTGGACGCTGTGCCCCGGCAAGCGCGAGGCAAAGTCGGCGAAGTCCTCTGCCGCAAGGATGAGTGTCACCTCGTCCTTGTCGACGATGATCGCGGAGAATGGGGTGCTAATCTCGGCCAACACGCCCGCCGCCGCCGTGACGGCGCGGGCCGGGAGATGCACCATGCAATAGGTTCGCTGGTCGGTGTACAGAACAGAGCGGCGCAGGGCGTCGCGCAGGGCAGCTTGCATGGGTTTCATCCTATTCATCGAAAAGGAATGTGGACTCGGCGTAGTATCGGATGTGCTTGGCGCTCAGCCGGGCCTGGACCCAGCGTTTGAGCCGGGCATTTTTCTCTTCCAGGGAGAGGCCCTGGCTGTGAAGCTCTTCCATCGGATAGTTCAGCCGCAGGGCGCGGCCCGCGATGATGTGGCGCGTGATTCCCGGCGGGAGCAAGTCACAATCGCGCGCGGCGACCATGATCTCGGCAGGCTCGTAGTGAGGAAAAACCACGATGCCGATCAGGTCGGGGTACATCTCGCGGGCGGTCTGAATCTCATCATGGGTGATCCGGCTGAGCTGCCCGCGATGTTTATAGACGTCCACGACCCGGCGCAGCATCGTGGTGCGCGTGACGGCGGTATCATCCTGGAGCAGGCTGAAGACGCGCCCATCCCGCAGGGCCACGTAGCCCAGAATTTCGCGCGCTGCCAGTGCTGCGCGCGCATCCAGGATACTGGTCTCGCGAGCGCTGACTCCCTGAATGGCATGAATTGGGGGCAAGAACTGGGCCAGGGTCAGCCCTCGGACGGCATGGTGCCACGTTTCCAGGGTAACGGCGTCGCTGTCGTAATCCACCACCTGGACCAGAATGTGCTGGTAACCGAGCGCCTGGAGACTGTAGTGCCGGTTGGCGCCATCTAGGATCACGAAGGTGTAGCTGTGTTCGATGGGCGCGACGATCGGGGGATTCAGCCAGTGGGTGGCAGTGCGAAGCCGCTCCATGAGTGGCTCGGAGCGCTGGGTGTCGTGTTCTTCATGCGGCAATAGAACCTCGATGGGTAGAATCTGGAGATTGGGAAACGATGACTGAGTGATTGTCTCGCGTCGAGGTCCTGACATATGCGGCTCCTGTGGTGGAACATCCCGCAGCTTGCTCAAAATCACGATTTTGCCTGGGTATAATACCCCGCATCCAGACAATTCGGAACAGACCAGGTGATTGTTCGAACAAGAAGCGTCTGGTGAAAAACGCCTATGCAGTATCTGGGCATTGTGGAAAGGATGGGGCGATGGGAGCACACGAGCAGGGGGCTGACGCAACCGCTGGGCGGTGGCTTACGATTCCGCGCACACTGAGCTTTGTGACGCATGGTGATTCGGTGCTCTTGCTCAAACGGGGACCGGAGCGGCGGGTGTTTCCGAACCGGTACAATGGGGTTGGCGGGCATCTGGAACGAAACGAGGATGCCTTGAGCGGCGCGTTGCGCGAAATCCGGGAAGAGACCGGTCTCGATGTCCATGCCCCCGTGTTTTGCGGATGCTCGCATATCGATGCCGGGCAAGCAAACGGTATTCTCCTGTTGATTTTCCGAGCGGAGGCCGCGGGCATGGCATTCGTCGACTCGAAAGAGGGCAAGCTGGAATGGGTGCCCAAGGATATGGTGCTGACTCTTGACCTCGTCGAGGATTTGCCAGTGCTGCTGCCGCGCGTGCTGGCCATGAAAGCTGGCGATCCCCCGTTCTTCGTCCACTTGAGTTATGGCGGCGATGACGAACCGCATCTGGTATTTGGCAGGGCGTAGACAATCGCTCTCCTGAGTCCCGTTGTCATTCGCGGCGCTCCAAGCTACACTGACTCTATGATCAGTCGCGCGAAAGACTTGTTGTGGATGGGATTGGGTTGGTTATGCCTGAGTCTCGTGCTGGCTCTGGCTGCGCCGGCGCATGCCCAGGAACCGACCTCGACGCCCGCGCCATTACGTCCCGGCGAGGAACCCGCCACGCCACCCCAAACCTACGAGATGATCGAGTGGGCTTTCGACGTGGCGCTGCCGGTTGAAAATCCGTTCGATGTCGAGCAGATCGAGGTTTCCGGACAGTTCACCGGCCCGGATGGGCGCGGTCTGACGGTGCCCGGTTTCTGGATGCAGCCGATCGAGCAGGTCTGTCAGGACGACTGCGCGATCGAAGTGCTGGAACCGGCTGACGATCCGGGGTGGCGGATTCGGTTCGCGCCGACCCTGGCCGGTCACTGGGAATACCGCTTCCAGGCGCGCACGCCGGAAGCCAGCCTCGATCTGGGCGAAGGCTCGTTTGAGGTGGTCGAAGGCACATCGCCCGGTTTCGTGCGAGTTGCGCCCAATCAACGCTATTTCGAGCACGACGATCACTCGGCCTATTTCCCCATCGGCCACAATCTGGCCTGGTCGTGGGACGGCGCGGGTGGCATCTTCGCCTACCAGCGTTGGCTGACTGATCTTGCGGCCAGCGGCGGCAACTATGCCCGACTGTATATCGATACGCCCTGGTTCATTGGCTTTGAGTGGCAGTCTACAGTGGGCGACTATATGGCGGCGCAGGATGACTTCTGGCGGCTGGATACGATTCTCCAGACCGCGACCGAGACGGGGATCTACCTCGACGTGGTGATCCTGTGGCACCAGGCATTAGGCAACTGGGCCGATGCGCCGGTGTTAATCCCCGAAGCTCCGGTGCGGGCCGATACCAGCGCCGATTGGGATCAGAAT
The DNA here is from genome assembly GCA_964533805.1 of uncultured Anaerolineae bacterium. Taxonomy (GTDB): domain Bacteria; phylum Chloroflexota; class Anaerolineae; order Aggregatilineales; family Ch27; genus JARKOQ01. The sequence continues at coordinate 3,695 of CAZHMJ010000259.1, forward strand.
CCCTACAATGTCGCCAATGGCGGTTTTCTGACCAGCACCGTGCAGTTCTTCACCGATCCGCAGGCGATGAATCTGTTCGAGCGCCGGCTGCACTATCTGGTGGCGCGTTGGGGCTACAGCCCGAATATCCTGGCCTGGGACTTGATCAGTGATGCGGATCGGGTGCTGGGATACAATGCCGAAGTCGTGCTGCCCTGGTTGGAGCGGATGGCGGGCTACCTGCGCGAGATCGATCCGTATGGACATCTGATTACGGTGGGAACCAGCGAGCCGTTGCCGGAGCTGGTTGGCGCTCCCATGCTCGATTTCGGCCAGGTGCGCTTCTACCAGCGTCGACCGCTGGTTGAGCCGGTCGACCAGATCGAGCATGTATGGCGGCTGCTTCAAAATGGGCGAGCGACGGCCGAGCGGCCGGTCCTGCTGACGGAGTTTTCGCTCAGCCCCTGGTATGAACCGACCGACGAAGACCCTGGCGGAACGCACATCCTGATGAGCCTGTGGAGCAGCGTACTGGCCGGGGCGGGCGGATCGGGTGGATCATGGTGGTGGGATACCTATCTGGAACCGCAGGCCTTGACGGCTCTGTACCGGCCACTGGCGCTGTTCAGCGCGGGGATTCCCTGGAACCGGCTGGCGCTGGAACCAGCGCAGGTACGCCTGACTGCCGCGGACGCAACGGCCTTCACGGCCCTGGTCCTGGACGCCTTTGATCAGCGTTTCACGGCTGAACTCAGGGCCGATCCGGGCGAGTTCACGATCACGGCTGATGGCGCTCTGCCCGATCTGGCGAACCAGTCCGCGTTCATCTTCGGGACCAACTTCAACAGCCAACTGCATATGCCGCAGCGCTACAGAATTGCCGTGCCAGTCGATACCCAACTTGAGGTGCGGGTGGGGAGTGTCTCTCCCCAGGCCGATGCCCGGCTGGTTGTGTCGGCGGATGGTGTGCCGCTGGCTGAACTGGGTCTTCCGCCCGGCACGTCCGGGGCGACCCTGCGGGTTCCAGTGCCGGCTGGCATGCACGAGCTTGTAATCGACAACACGGGGACCGATTGGCTGGAAATCGAAAGCCTGCGCTTCGAGGCGTATGTCGCCCCGCTGCGCGCGCTCGCGCTGGCCGATCGGGACAACGGAGTCGTTCTGGCGCTCTTTCAGAACCGGGCGTTTAGCTGGCAGACCAGCCTGGATGAATTGACGCCTGTCCCGGAGATGTATCGGGCGGTTCTGGATCAGATGCCGCCGGGGAACTACACTGTGGCGTATTGGAATCCTGGCAACGGGCAGGTGCTTGGTGAAGAGCGCGTGGTAGTGGCCACCGACGGCCAGCTTAGTCTCTCGCTACTGCCGATTGAGCAAATGCTGGCCGTCCGGGTATTCCCGGCCGGTGGATTGAGCCTGCCCGCCATTGCCGGGACGGCACAGCCGGAGATCAGTGGGACACCTCTTTCTTCCACGTCCACCCCTGCGCCCACGGAGACCGAACCGTCGACAGCGACAAGCACCTGGACACCGAGCCAGACTCCGACCGCCGGCGCGACGCGACCCCCCTCCCAAACGCCGACCCAGACCAGCACCTCGAGCCATACTCCAACGCTGACCCCAACCCGAATGCCGAGCATGACAGCCAGCCCGACACCGTCGCGGACAGCCACGGCCACGGCAACTCGCACGCCGTCCGCGACGCGTACGCCTTCCGTGACTCCCACGCCGACCCTCAGCCGGACCCCATCCTTCACGCCCACAGCCACGGCGACACTGACTCCCTCCATCACGCCAACCATCCGGCGGACGCCTCACAACTATCTCGATTGACCGTCTCGTGGATTGCTGAGAAGAAAGACCGCCTGCGAAGCTCGCAGGCGGTCGGTGATTCAACTTTCGGGCAGTGGATATGCCGGTTACTTGGGCAGATTCTTGACCGAGTTGTATGCCGGACGGTTGCCCGACGGTCCGATGAGCGACCAGAGGCACTGCTCGGAATTGCCGCCCGATGCCTGGCAGAAGTTCAGGTTCCAGAGGAACATCGGCCCGACGTAATTCAGATCGCGGCCAAGCTGGTAGCCACGGCTGATGTACTGCGCCTGCTCGGCGAGATCGGTGTAGGCCACGAACTCATAGCCCGCCGGCGGGGCGCTGCCGGTATCCGCGTTGGTGCCCCAGCCAAACTCGGTGGGCCAGATGAACGTCTGGCTGTCGCCATTGGCGACCATGATCTGGCGGTAATCCGCCAGGGTCTGCCGGAAGAAGAAGCTGGGATGGTCGTCGTGGGTCAGCACGCCGGCGGTCTGGTTGCAGCACACGCTGTCGGGCGGGTTCGCCCAGCCATTCGGATGGGCGCCGAGCGCGTCCATGTACCGAGCCGCGCCATTGGCGTACATCGCCTGCAGGTAGATCCGGTCGTCGATGGCATTGACGCCGTCGTTGAAACCAGTCGGGGCCAGGCCGCCGGACACCACGATCGCGGCCGGATCAGCGGCCTTGATGGCGTTGTAGGCCAGGCGCAGCAGCTCGACGTACTGGGCGGCGCTGATGGGATGGCTCTGGCTGTTCCACTCGCGGCGCAGATTCTGCTCGTTCCAGATTTCGTAAGCATCGACGCGGCCACGGTAACGCTGGGCCAGGGCGCCGACGAAGTTGGCATACGTCTGGAAGTTGGAGGGCGGGCCATCTTCCTGGCTCGAATCGCGTGCCCAGGCAGGTGCCTTCACGACGCTGAACAGAATGTTGACGTTGATCGCTTCCAGGGTATTCACTATCTCGTCGATGGGCGCCCAGTTGATCGTGCCTTGTGCGGTCTCGTAGACCTTCCACTCGATCTGCTGCTTCACCCAGCGCATGCCAAGATCGGTCACATTCGAGGCGACCGAGGCCTGATTCTGGTTAGGCAGGTGC
>CAZHMJ010000260.1:0-4113 GCA_964533805.1 uncultured Anaerolineae bacterium
CGCGACTTGAGTCGCGGGCGATCGGACGGCCAACGCCTCCCGATTTCGGCATGCCAGTAACCGGATTATTTTGTAAAGGTTCATCCACCCCGTCCGCCCGTGGCGAACGGCCAACGACGAAGGACCACAGCCCCCGGCTGCACTTGTTTGATCCGGAGGATTTGTTCTCCTGGGTCGGGGGCATGAAGGTGAACAATTCAATCCGGTCGTCCGGGGCGCTTCGCGAACCGCCCCTACGGGCGGCGTATCGATCCCGTTGCCGGACTATTTTCTTGGGATTCGTGATCGCGGGCGCGCGAATGGCCTCCGCCCGGCGCGTTGGACTGTCTACTGTCTACTTTCCTCGAGGATGGCGATGGAACCCCTGTCTCTCAATGCGATCTATGCGGACGAAAGCGCGGCGCGTTACCTGGAAGGCCAGGAGCGCGATCACCGCGAACGGGTGCGGCGCGCGCTGGCCCCCGGCGAGCCGATCTACGCCTACTGGTGGGGGGATGTCAGCGGGCTGATCCTGGTCACCGACCAGCGCCTGCTCCAGTTTCCCAAGCTGATGCGCCGCCGCTTCTGGTTCGGGTACGACATCAGCTTCGACACCTGGTCGCATCCCTACGCCAGCCTGGTCGGGCTGCGCTACGAGAAGGGCAGCTTCTTCGAACTGGCCCGCGTGCTGGCCTGCAAATCGGACGGGACGGAGGTGGCGATCCTGCTCGGCAAGACCGATCCCCAGGCGCGCGCCCTCTTCATCGAGACGATCGAGAACCATCTGGCCGCCTGGCGGGCCCGCCACGAAGGCGCGACGGTCGAAGTGCCGCTGGCCGAGGCCAACCCGGAGTTGATCGCCCGGCTGGACGCGCTGGACGATCTGCGCCGGGCCGGGGCCTTGAGCGACGCGGACTACGAGCGCGCCCGCGCCAAACTCCTTGAGGAGTGAAGGGCTGCCCGCCTGGAAGGGCCGCGCCCTATCGCTTTTCCGCCTCGAACTCCTCGCGCAGCAGGCCGTAGATCAGGTCGCCGCTCCACGCGCCGGGCTGGAGGGGATGGGGCCGCGTCTGGCGCAGGTGGCCTTCCAGGGTGAAGCCGCAGCGTTCCGCCACGCGCTGGCTGCGCGGATTGGCCTCGCTGCATTCCAGCCGGACGCGCCGCGCCCCCGCCGCCCCGAACAGCCAGCCCAGCACCCCGCGCACCGCCTCGGTCACGTAACCCCGCCCCACGTGCCCGGCGTCGGCGAAGTAGCCGATCGCGAACTCCGGCAGGTCCCAGTTGACCGGGCCGACATACACTTGAGCGACGAATTCACCGCCGTCCTTCGCCCACGCGCCGAAGAAGAGCGCCGAACGGGCCGCCCAGTCCGCCGCGAAACGCCGCACCAGCCGCTCGGCCTCCTCGACGCTGGTCACGGCGCGGGCGGGGTTGTCCGCCTCGAAGGGGAACAGGTGATCGTGGTTGCGTTGGCAGACCTCGAAATAGGCTGGGCCGTCCCCGGCGCGGTACGGGCGCAGAATCAGGCGCTCGGTCGCGATCTGGTCGGGCAGGTCGAGCATCAAGGGATACATGGGGTGTCCTTTGGTGGAAAAGAAAAATGGGGCACGGATGACACAGATTGATACATGGATTCTCACGGATTTTTCCAATCCTAAAAAATCCGTGCTCATCCGTGCTTTTTCCGTGTCATCCGGCGGCATTGCCGTGACCTATTGCCTTTACTTCCCCGCGTTCAGACTCCCGCTCTGACCGGGGGTGAGGGCATCGGGGATGGCCTCCGGGCCGGCGGCGAAGGCCTCCGCGATGCCGCGCCGCACCTCGTCCCAGAAGTCCGCGGCCGCCTCGGCCTTGTCCAACCGGAAACGAGTCAGCCACTCCGCCAGGGCCGGGTTCTCCAGCCCGTCGCGCTCCCACTGTTCCAGGAAGCCCAGCACCAGGTCCGCGATGCGCAGGCTCTCCCAGGGCAGGGCCTTGGCCGATTCGTGCTCGAAGATGGCGCGGGCCAGCTTGAACTGGTGGGCCTTGTAATCGACCTTGAGGCCGTAATGCGCCTTGAGGATTTCGTCCGTGATCGTCTCGGCCCATTTGCGGTGGAAGCGGCAGATGCCGGAATTGTCGTTGAACAGCTCGTACGTCCAGCGCTCGACGTTCTTGCGCCCCAGCTCGTAGGGCGGCAGGAACTGGGCCTCGTAGTAGACGTAGTACTTGCCCATCAGCGGCATCGGGCTGAACATGCCCGGCGTCCAGTACTGGTTGGGGACCATGTAGCCGTCGTCGCCGTTGGCCAGGTAGACCGCCCGGTCGGTGCTGTTGATGCCGTACTTCGCGTCCAGGGCGCGCGCGGCGGGGCGAATCCCCTCCCGGAAGATGGCCATGCGCGGCTCGAACAGGAGCGCGTCGATCACGGCGATGGCGTAGTCGGCGTTGCGCATGCTGTCCGCCACCACGTCGAAGACGATCGGGTCGGCCAGGAACCTGAAGCGCAGCCCATCGGCGGGCGGCAGGCCGAACTCGGCCGGGTCGATCAGGCCCTCGGCCACCAACTCCATGATCCAGGCCAGCGTCCCGCCGAGATTGATCGCGTCGAAGCCCATCGCGTCGGCGTGGAAGTTGAGCTTCTCGGCGGCGCGCTGGTCGAAGACCCCGACCTGCGGCCCCAGGGCGTGGTACGGCTCGTAGTCCTTCTTGAACTTGTCGCGGTACTTCTTGCAGACGACCGCGCACGGCTCCCCGCAGTGGGTCTGACTCTTGGTCTGGATCGTCTCGGTGTTGAACTGGGCCAGGTAGTGCCGGAGGATGAAGCGGTCGTGCTGGCGCAGGCGGGCCTCGTCGTCGGCGTAAATGCTCTGGTAGTTGAAGGTCATCAGGCGCTCGTTGAGGGTGCGCATGTTGACCCCGAAGGTGCCGCCCGTCTCGAACTCCGGCGCGTAGCGGTACTTGGTCGTCACGGCCAGGTCGGTCTGGATCGTCTTCTTGCCGAAGTGCTCCATGAAGTAGGCGTCGATCTCGGCCGAGTCGCGCAGGTCGGGGTCTTCCCACTCGCCGCCGAAGACGATCCCGGCGATGTTATGGTACTGGAGCAGGCGGCTGCCCAATCCCCCCCGCCCGGCCCAGTCCTCAACCGGCTGGAAGCGCCCCTTGCGGATCGGGCTGGAGCCGATCGCGCCTTCCTGGGTGAAGCGCGCCGCCGGGCCGACCGCGCAGATGCGCATCCGGTCGGGCGGGTATTCGGCCGCGTAGCGGTCGTAGAGCGCCTGCTGGAGCGCGAAGAAGCCGACCAACGGCTCGCCGTCGGGGTCGGCGTAACCGTTCCACAGGGCCTCGACGTTGAGCGGCTCGATCCGGACGTGAATCTCCCCGGCCTTGTGGTTGAGCAGCAGGACGCTCGGCTCCGGGGCCGCGCCGCGCAGGGCCACGTAATTGATCCCGACGCCGTGGAAGGTGTAGGCCGCGCCGCCCATGCTGGAAACGTAGAAGCTCTCCCACTGGGGACTCCAGGCGCAGAAAACCAGCCGCCGCGAGCCGGGGATGCTGCTCCCGGCCAGCAGCCCCTCGCCAAAGGTGAAGCTGTCGGGATAGCTCTTGTAGCGGGACCAGCCGTAATCGACCGGGCCGAGGATACCCGGCGCTTCCAGAGGGCGCAGGTACCAGTTACCGTTGTTGAGGTGGACGGTCAGCTCGCGCTGGAGGATGGGATAGGCCATGATCCGTCTCCTGAAAGAGAGTCGTCAGTTTACAGCCAACAGTTTACAGCAGACCCATCGAGCGTGGTAAAAGAGCTGGTTCGAGCGCAGGCAGTCTGCGCTCACTGCGGGCGACGAACTGTTCACTTTCCCTGATTGTAGCGGCTTCCGTGGCCGCGCAGACAGGCCACTCGTCCTGGAGTCGCCCGACGGAAGTCAGATTGTGAATAAAATCACAATTGATACGGGTGAGATACACCCGGCCCCTCCGGCGACTTACGGCTCCCGGCCCGGCCGCATGCTATACTTGGCGGCGTAGAATCGTGGCATGCGTCCCACCCACCGTCGAAGGAGTCCAACCATGCGCGCGCGCATTGGGATTGGTCTGATCCTGCTGGGCTTGCTGCTGGCCGGATGCGCCCCCCAGGTCACAAGCCTGGCCGGGGTC
>CAZHMJ010000260.1:4123-6573 GCA_964533805.1 uncultured Anaerolineae bacterium
GGGGTCGCGCTGGAGCCGGCCCCCTTCATCCCGACGCCGACTGTGCCACCCAGCCCGACTGCCCCGGTCAGTTCGACCGGCCCGGCCAGTTCAACCGGCCCGGCCGGGGCGGCGAACCGCCTCGATCTCGACTTTCTGAACGTGGCGATCGGGTTCGAATACCCACCCACCTGGGAGGCCCGGCGCGGCGTGGAATACCTCCTGGCCTACGATCCGGCCGGGCAGGATTACTTCCCCCGGGTGAGCGCGATCGTCATGCGGGCCAACGACGAGGAACAGGCCGATCCGCTGCGCATTGCCGCGCGGAACGTGTTCCTGCACTGGAACAAAGCGGAGAGCCGCTGGGATATGTTCACGGAGTTCTACCCCAACTACAACCGGATCGTGCCGGAGACGGAAGAACTCTATCCGGTGGCCTGGGGCGGGCGCAGCGCCGCCGTGCGGCGGATGGACATGGTCTACCGCCCGGACTTCGCGCGCCCGGAGGTGATGGTCTCCCAGCTCCAGGTCGCGCTGCGCGTGGCCGAGGATCGGAGCGATTACGTGACCGTCGTGGCAACGGTCAATGAAGGCGGCTGGCCGGACTTCGAGCCGGTGCTGAGCGGGGTGCTGGAGACGCTGACCGTCAACGGCGAGCACCTGCCCGCCAGCCAGATGCTGGGCCTGGTAGCGTTCAGCCATCAGCCATCAGCGTTCAGCTAGAACAAGACCCTTGGCAATCGACGGCGGGCGATCAAGCCGTACCATTGTTGCTCGGCCAGCGGAGTCTTTACTACGAACGAATAACCAGGAACTAAGAACCGTCTCTATTCAAGGAGCGCCTCCCAATGACAATGATGTCATTGTTCCGCCCGCTGACCCCGGCCGAGCTGGCCAACTGGACGCTGCGGATTTACCTCCGCTACTGGCCGCGCTGGATCGCGCTGGCCCTGCTGGCGGTCATCCCGCTGGCGCTGGTCAACCTGGCGATCACGGCCGCCATCCCCCAGCCGGAGCTGGACCCGGCCGCGGTCGAGGCCCTGCTTGAATCCATGCAGGATAACCCCCTGCCCGGCGGCGCGGTCCTGCCCAACAACCTGCTGGAGCAGGTGGTCGGCAGCAGCATCGCCGCCCTGGAACAGGCCGTCCTGAGCCTGATGGCCCAGTTGATCCTCGTCGGCGTGATTGCCGGCGGCGCGGGGGCGGTGATGGTCGCGGCGGCCTACAACGGCGCGGAACCCGACCTCGGCCAGGCCCTGCGCACCGGGCTGCTGGAGCGCGGCCGGGTCCTGCTGCGCGGCCACCTGCTGGTGGGCGGGCTGCTGCTGACGATGGTCGTCGCCAGCCTGCTGGGCATGCTGGTCTGCATCGGCCTGATCGGAATGGGCCTGACCGTCTACCTGTACGTGAGCTGGGTGCCACTCCTGGCCCCGGTCCTGGCCCTGGAGGATGGAGCGTATCCCCTCCTGGCGCGGCGGGCCTGGCGCTTCGGCAAGCTGCGAGTCTGGCTGCTCTTCGGCGCGGTGGTGGCGCTGCTCGTGCTGCGCTACGTGGCGGCGATCCCGATCGGGCTGGTCGCCGGAGCGCTGATCGCCGACCCGCTGCTGGCGACCCAGATCGTGGCGGTCCTCTCCGAAGCGCTCGTGCTGCCCCTGGGATTGATCTTCTTCACCGTGGTCTTCCTGGATACGCGCGCCCGGCTGGATGGCCACGTGCCACCCGGCCAGGTGTCCGAGGAGACCGGCCTGGTGACGGTCGAGCCGTTCCTGACCGCGGCGGATATGCCCAACCTGGTCGGCGTGTCGATGGCCGCCCTGGCGCTGATGGTCGCGGCCTATTTCCTGATCCTGTTCCTGGCCTCGCTGGCCCTGCCGGGGGTGTAAACGACGGCGCTGGGCTGTTGGCTCTTCGCTTTCCGCCAGGAGCCAACAGCCCGGAGCGTCGCCCTTGAATGATAAATAATTGATTAACGTTTTGCAGGATTTTATTGCAAAAACAATTATTCGTGTATAATGGAGGATGATCATCCATTCATAGGTTGGAGTCATCCCCATGTACGTCGCGTGTCCGAAGTGTGATTGGCGGCCAGAACCGGTCCATCGTTGGGAATGTAGCTGCGGGTACGTATGGAACACCTTCGAAACGGGCGGAATCTGCCCGGTGTGTGCCTGCCACTGGGAAGAGACGCTCTGCCCGGAATGCGGGTGCTGGTCGGATCACGAGGACTGGTATCATTTTCCCTACGATCTGACCGTGGCCGAGTACCTGGCGAACCCGTCCCTGATCAAACACTGGCCCGCCGCCTGAGTCCTTCATCATCCTGTTCTCATCCCCGCCCGACGGCTCTCCCCCACCCGGAGAGCCGTTTTGCTTACAGGCTCTTGGCTTTTGGCTGTTAGCTTTTAGCCAAAAGCCAAGAGCCTGCGTCCGAGTGATCTATCGAAAGAAGTTGGCCCTGGTTGCCCCCGGCC
>CAZHMJ010000261.1:0-6390 GCA_964533805.1 uncultured Anaerolineae bacterium
CACTCTAACGTATACCGAGAATCATTCCTTTTTGCTCAAAAAGCCAAACTCCAGGCCCGCGACTTGAGTCGCGGGCGATCGGACGGTCAACGCTTTCAATCACGATCAACGTGATTACTGGATTATTTTGTAAAGCTCATAAGTCCGACGAGAGGAATCGAACGCTCGATCTTGCTAGAACGCGGCCGGGGTCCCTTGGCGGTTCGACGCTACAGGTTCGGCCTCTGGCTGACCGCTGTGGTGTCTTTGCCTTGCGTAGGGCGCGGGCACGGAGTATGCTCACGGACCATCCACCCATTGGAAAGACTGCCCTGATGTTCGAATCTGATGAACCCGATTACCTGTTCACCGTCGAAACGCCCGGCGAGCGGCTGGACAAGCTGCTGGCCGAAATCCTGCCCGACCTCTCCCGCACGCGCCTGCAAGCCCTGATCAAGGAAGGCCGGGTACTGGTCAATGGGACGACCAGCAAAGTCTCCGCCCGGCTGGACGGCGAGGAGGAGATCGCGATCTACCTGCCGCCGCCGGTCGTCAGCCAGGTCCTGCCGGAGGACATCCCGCTCGACGTGCTGTACGAGGACGACGACCTGATCGCGCTCAACAAACCGGCGGGCATGGTCGTCCACCCGGCGCTGGGCCACGAAAGCGGCACGCTGGTCAACGCGGTGCTGTACCGCTGGCCGGCGCTCGCCCAGGTCGGCGACGAGGCGCGGGCCGGGATCGTCCACCGGCTCGACAAGGACACCTCCGGCGTGATCGTCGTGACCAAGACGCCCCAGGCGCACCGGGATATCGCCGCCCAGTTCGAATCGCGCGAGACCGAGAAGCACTATCTGGCCCTGGTGGAGGGCAACCCGTCCAGCACCACCGGGCGGATCGAAGCGCCGATCGGCCGCGATCCCCAGCAGCGCAAGCGCATGGCGGTCGTGCGCGACGGGCGCGACGCGATCACGGAGTTCAAGGTGTTGGAATACTACGCGGAGCAGGCCCTGCTCGACGTGCGGATCTACACCGGGCGGACCCACCAGATTCGCGTCCACCTGGCCTTCATCGGCCACCCGGTCGTGGGCGATTCGGTCTACGGCTTCCACAAGCAGCGGATCAAGCTCAAGCGCTGCTTCCTGCACGCGCAGCGCCTGACCCTGCGCTCGCCCAGCAGCGGCCAGATGCTCACCTTCACCGCGCCGCTGCCGGTCGGGTTGCAGAATATCCTCGACAAACTCCCGCGCTGAGAAGCAATGTTGAATTCTAAACGTTGAATTTTGAATTAAATACGACGGGTCTGCTCGTTGTGTTTAATTCAAAATTAAGAATTCAAAATTCAACATTGCCGTTGAGGGCTTTTCGGCAGAAGGCGGCGGCCTCTTCCAGGTTGTGGCGCATCTTCGATTCGTCGGCGGCTTCCAGGGAATTGGGGGTGACCTCCAGCACGACGTGGCCGTCGAAGCCGTCCGCGGCCAGCGCGCGCAGGAAGCCCGCCAGGTCCAGCTCACCCTGGTGAGGAAGCTGGTGCTCCTGCCCGGCCCGGAAGTTGCTCAGGTGGATGTGGCGGACGCGCCCGTCCGCCGCCCGGTAGGCCGCCAGCGGCGCGATCCCGTGGGTGGCCCAGTGGGTCGTGTCCAGGGTCAGATAGTCGTGGGCGCGCGGCCAGGTTTCGAGGGTGTTCCACCAGACCAACCCCTGCTGGCTCAGGCCGGGAAAAAGACGCTTGAGGTGATTGCTCTTGATCGGCAGGTTCTCGACGCAGATTTGGACGCTCGTCCCGGCCTGGAGGCGGGCCAGCCCACCCCGGACCATCCAGTCCTTGATCGGAGCCGATGCCGGGAACCAGGGCAGCTTGATCCGGCGCGCGCCTGCTTGCAGGACGGCCAACCCCAGCCGATCCGGCAGGTGCATGACCACGTGCGCCGCGCCGAGTCCCTCCGCCAGGGCCACGGTCTGCTCGATCGCCTGAACCGCGCCCGGCTGCCAGCCGGCCATGACCCGCCCCACGAACGGGGCGTGCAGGCTCGTGATCGGCATGGCGTACTGGTCGCTCAGGCGGCGCAGGTAATCCGGCTGGCGCGTATCCAGCCGCTCGTCGCACAGCACCTCCACGCCATCGAAGCCCAGCGCCGCCGCCAGGGCGAAGCAGCGCTCCAGCCCGTACAGGTGCAGCGAGCCGGTCGAAAAGATCAGCAGGGGCGCGGGCATGGGACACTCCTCATGGGAAAGCCGTCAGCCAAAGGCCAAAACAGCCTGGGGCTGTTCCGCCGCCGGAGTCGAGCCGCCCATTTTAGCACAGCATCCCGCGGACGCGGAGGCCGCGCTCGGTTTGCGCTTTTCGCTTCGACGCTTGCCACTTAGACGCCGCCAGCGGCATGGAGATGCCTTTGTCCGCGAACCAACACAAAGCCCCCGGCGGAGCACATCCGGCCGGGGGCTATCCGAAGTCGATCGATCAGGCGCGGGCCGACGCCTGGCGCGCCACGCGCTCGTAGACGGCCCGCGTCCCGCTGACCGCCTGGGCAACCGGGAAGAAAGCGGCCACATGGGCTTTGCCCGCTGCCGCCAGCGTCGCGCCCAGGTCGGAATCGTCCAGCAGCAGGGCCAGACTGCTCGTGAGCTGGTCGACATCCCGGCCGGACACGACCAGGCCCGTCTCGCCGTTGGTGATGATCCCGGCGATGGCGGCCTCTTCACTGGCGATCAGCGGCGTGCCGAGAGCCATCGCTTCCAGCGCGGCCAGGGCGCTGGCCTTCCCCCGGCAAAGCAGCAGGACGTCCAGCGCGGCCAGGATCGCGGCCATGTCACGCCGCCAGCCCAGGAAATGAGTCCGCTCGGCCAGCCCGTAACCGCGCACCCGGCCCTCCAGCGTGGCCCGGCCGGGGCCGTCGCCGAGGACCAGCAGGCGCAGGTCGGGGCGCTGGCCGGAGACGTGCCAGACCGCTTTGAGGGCGTCGGTCGCGGCGGCCGGGGGCGACTCCAGGTCGGCCAGGATGCCGACCAGCACGGCCCCATCCGGCAGGCCCAGTTCCGCGCCGAGCACGGCCCGCGCGCCCTGACCGACACGCAATGCCTCGGCGCTGAGGCCATAGCCTACCGTGGTGAGCCGTTCCGGCCGGGCGCCTTCCTGGTCGATGCACGCCTGGCGAATCGGGTCGCTGACCGCCAGGCCGTGATCGATGCGCTGCCACAGCCAGCGGTTGACCCAGCGGACCAGCGGGCCGTAGGGGGAATCGGGGGCGTGGTAGCGGCTGCTGACCACGGCGCAGGCTTTGTTCGCGCGGCGAGCGGCCAGCGCGCCGACGCTGTCAGCATACGGCAGGTGGGTGTGGACAATCTCCGGCTGGCGCTGGCGCAGCAGGTCGATCAGCCTGCCCGGCAGCACCGGGCCGAGCCGCTCCGGCATGGCCTGGTTGGTGGCCGGGATGCCCAGCGCCCCCGCCGCCCGGCACAGCGCCTCGGCCGGATCGGCACCCTCCGCCGGGGCTGCGCCGCAGGCCAGCACCACCAGATCGAGGTCGACCCCGTCCGCCTGGAGGGCAGGCAGCAGGGTCAGCAAATACCGGTCGATATCGCCGCCCGCCGACGCGCGGATGAGATGGGTAACCCGCATCGTTAATGCCCCTTGATCAACCTAAGCATGCTTTATTCTTAGCATATTTTGGGCCGCGATGCGAGTCGGAATCGAAGACGGCTCTTGGCTTTTGGCTGTTAGCTTGCCCGATGTGCAATAAACGGTCGTTCGCTTTAGGCTGAATCTCATCCCTGACCCTGTTACGCTCGGTCTGTCCCCTCTCCACAGTGTGGAGACGGATTGGGGGTGAGGTATTGCCCGGTAGAGAAAAATTGTTCTGCCCTGCTTCACTCCGATCCATTTCGCCCTGCTCGTTTTTGGCCAAGAGCCAACAGCCAAGAGCCACTGGCGCTTTTCGCGCTTTACTTCCAGGCGTGGTCCTCGTAGAACCGGATCGTGCGCGCCAGGCCTTCGGCGAAGCTGACCTGCGGCTCGAAGCCGAGCAGGCGGCGGGCCTTGCTGTTATCCGCCTGGGAGTGGCGCACGTCGCCGGGGCGTTCCTCGCCGTGGATGGGCCGGATATCCGTGCCCAGGATGCGGTTGATCTCCGCCACCAGGTCGAGCAGGGTGATCCGGTCGCCACAGGCCAGATTGTAAACCTGCCCGGCCGCTTCGGCGGGAGCCTTGCAAGCCAGCAGGTTGCCGTGCACGACGTTGGCGATGTAGGTGAAATCGCGGCTCTGGAGGCCGTCGCCGTGGATGCGCGGCGCGACGCCATCCAGCATGGCCGTGATGAACAACGGGATCACCGCCGAATACTGGCTGGTGGGGTCCTGGCGCGGGCCGAACACGTTGAAGTAGCGCAGCGCGACCGTTTCCAGCCCGTAGACGTGGTAGAACGCCTGGCAGTAGAACTCGCCCGCCAGTTTGGCGGCGGCATACGGCGACAGGGGTTGAGGCGGCATGTCCTCGCGCTTATACTGGCCCTCGATATCCCCGTAGGCCGAGGACGAGGCCGCGTAGACGACGCGCTTGACCCCGGCCTTGCGGGCGGCGTCCAGCACGTTGAGCGTACCGTTGACGTTGGCGTTGTGCGTGCCGAGCGGATCGTCGACGCTACGCGGCACCGAGGGGATCGCCGCCTGGTGCAGGACGTAATCCACCCCGGCGAAAGGCTCGTCCAACGCGGCGCGTTGGGTGATATCGACCTGGTAGAACGCGATCCGGTCGCGGAACGGGGCGATGTTCTCCGGGCGGCCGGTGGCGAAGTTGTCGATCACCCGCACGTGCTCCCCGGCGTTGACCAGCGTCTCCACCAGATGCGATCCAATGAAGCCCGCCCCGCCGGTCACAAGATACGTGTCTGCCATCGCCGTCGATCTCCTGTAAAAAGGTGATTGGTTGATGAGAAAGGCGCTATTGGCTTTTAGCTATTGGCTGTTAGCTAAAAGCTAAGAGCCAAAAGCTAAGAGCCGTCTTTCTGCTGCTTGATCCGGAAGCGCTCCAGGAAGACAAACGCGGCCAGGGCGACCAGCCCGGTCAGCGCCACCAGGATCAGGGCCGTCTCCGGCCCGCTGCGGCTGACGATCACCGCCATGATCCCCAGGGCCACGCACACCCCGTAGAGAACCAGCACCGCGTTGCGATTGCCCAGGCCCATCTGGGACAGCCGGTGCGAAGTGTGATCCTTGCCCGCCTGGGCAGGAGAGCGCCCCTCGCGCAGCCGGGTGAAGACCACCAGCGAGATATCGAAGATCGGCAGGCCGAGGACCAGGATTGGGACGGCCCAGGTGGCGATGCTCAGCGGCGTGCTGAAGCGCAGCTTGATCGCCAGCACGGCCAGCACGAAGCCGAGCACCTGGCTGCCCATGTCGCCCATGAAGATGCTGGCCGGGTTGAAATTGAAAACCAGGAAGCCGACCGCCGCGCCGCAGATCGCCGCCGCCAGACTGGCGACCAGGCCCTGCCCTTCGCCCGCCGCCAGGATGAAGAAGAAGCCCCCCGCGATCCCGGCCAGGCCGGCCGCCATGCCATCCATGTTATCCAGGAAGTTGAGAGCATTGGTGATGGCGACCACCCAGATCACGGTCAGTATCGCGTCGAGGACCGGCACGCGCAGGAGGCTGATGCTGATTCCGGCCAGGATCAGGCCCCCCGCCGCCAGGGCCTGGGCCAGCAGCTTGAGCTTGAAGCCCATCTCGTGGCGATCGTCGAGCAGGCCGATCAGGGCCAGCCAGGACACGCCCGCGCCGATCGCCAGCATCTCCGCCTGGTGAGCGTACGGCGTGAAGATCAGCAGGGCCAGCACCAGCCCGCCGTAGATGGCGAAGCCGCCCATCAGGGGCGTGGCGCTGGTATGCACCTTGCGGCTGCTGGGCTGGTCGATCACGCCGAGGCGGAAGGCCAGCCGGCGCGCGACCGGAGTCAGGGCCAGGGCCAGGACGAAACTGGCGATCATGATCGGCACGAATTCCATACGGCTGCGCGTCCTCTCTGTGCGCGTGGTGATGCGGCGGACAGTATACCTCACCCCCCACCTCACCCCAACCCCTCTCCATGAAAATGGCGAGGGGCTTCAGGCAGCCGTTTGATCCTCCCTCTCCACGCGTGGGGAGGGCCGGGGTGAGGTGGGTGAGGTGGACTACCCCCCTCGCGTGGAACAGCCTATAATAGACCTGTGGATAATACTCTGCACCCCCAGGAGGCCCCATGCCCGCCCTGACCCCCGCCGATTTCGTGGACAAGTGGGAGCGCGCCGAACTCAAGGAACGCGCCAGCACCCAGGAGCACTTCCTGGACGTGTGCCGCCTGGTCGAGCACCCCACGCCCGCCGAACTGGACCCCACCGGCGAGAACTTCACCTTCGAATACGGCCTCAAGAAGCTGGGCGG
>CAZHMJ010000262.1:0-6377 GCA_964533805.1 uncultured Anaerolineae bacterium
AACGAAAGTATCGAACGCTTCGAGAACGGCGGCGGTGTCTACTATTTTGTGCAGGACAAAAAGCTATTCCATCGCAAGAACCTGCTTGTCATTGGCGGGGGCGATTCGGCCGTCGATTGGGCGCTGAACCTCAAGGACTACGCCGAATCGGTCACGCTTATTCACCGGCGCGAGGGATTCCGGGCGCACGAAAGCAGTGTCGCTGCTTTGATGAACTCCAGCGTGCGCGTTCTGACATATCATGAGTTGCGCTGCCTGGAGGGTGATTCCCAGGTAACCGGAGCGGTCATTTTCGACAACCGGACTGGCGAGGAGAAGGCCATTCCTGTGGATGCTGTGTTGCTCAATCTTGGTTTCAAGGCCGATCTGGGACCTATCAAGGACTGGGGGCTGACCTTCGACAAACGGTATATCCGGGTTAACAGTCGCCACGAGACAAATCTGCCGGGGATTTACGCGGCAGGGGACATCAGCAAGCAACCGGACATCGAGCCCTTGAATCTCATCTCGACCGGGTTCGCTCAGGCGGCGGTGGCTGTGAATCACGCCTACAACTACATCACAGGCAAGAGCATTTTCCCAGGGCACTCGTCAGAACTGCGCCTTTAGCTGGTTGTCCGGTGAATTGAGATGAAGACAATTGCTGCGGTCTAGGGCTTTCGAGGTGGCGCCAGCAGAATCCGCACGGCGACCTGATGGGAAATCACGATCGGGGTATCCTCGATGTCGAGGTAGAGTGGACCGTCGAACGGATCTCGGGAACGCACCGTGACCAGCGCGCCAGGGATCAGACCCAAGCCAGCCAGGTAGCGTAACATGTCGGGGGCCTGATCCGTGATCCGGCCGATGGTCGCGGGCGTGTTGAGATTCAACTCAGCCAGCGAGGTGAGATTCTGGGGGGCCGGAACCGTGCCGTCTAGAGCTGGAATCGGATCGCCATGCGGATCGTGGATCGGATTGCCGAGAGCAGCCGCGATGCGTGCTTCGAACTGTTCGGAGATCACATGCTCCAGGCGATCGGCTTCCTCATGGACTTCGTCCCATGAGTAGCCGAGTGCTTCTGCCAGGTACATTTCGATCAGACGGTGATGGCGGATGACTTCAAGCGCAATGCGGCGACCGCGCTCAGTCAGGCGGACCCCTCGATAGCGGGCATATTCGATCAGGTGATGCTCAACCAGCTTCTTTGCCATTTCTGTCACGGACGGAGGCTTAATGCCGAGTTCGGTCGCCAGGAGTGAGGTAGGGACCGGATCATGCTGTTTTTGCAGCTTGTAGACTGTCTTCAGAAAATCCTCGACAGCCTCCGTACGAAGCGACCGAATCACATCGTCTTTGGCATCGGCATTCATCGGGAGTACCTCCTCGGACAATCGCTGCAAGGAATTATACCAGAGGGCAAAGTTCATGAACGCTGCAAGCTTGTTGAATGGACTAATCGCAGCACGCTTAATTGAGCTGGACAAGGGGAAAATCCGTCTGACGCAGGGTTGGCTTGCGAATTGGCCGGGTGATGGTCTTTCTGGAGGTTCTGCTCGCCTTAAGGGACTCTGGGGGGACAGAATGATCGTTGGACTGACGGGCAATATCGCGGTTGGCAAAAGCACCGTGCTGGCTCTGCTTCGAGACCTGGGCGCGTCGGTGATCGATGCAGATCATCTTGTCCACGAGCTGCGGCAACCGGGCAAAGTCGGCTACAAGGCGCTGGTGGACTGGCTAGGCCCTGAAATCCTGTCGGATGACGGACAGATCGATGCCCGCCAGTTGTCGGCGCGAGCTTTTGCCGAACCGGCACTACTCCACCGTCTGGAGGCTCTTTTTCGCCCATTGGTGGTGGCTCAGGCGGAGCACCTGGCGCGTCTTGCGCGGACACCAATTGTGGTCATCGAAGCGATCAAGCTGTTGGAAGGCGATCTCAAGGCATGTGTTGATGAGGTCTGGGTGGTCGACGCACCCGTGGAACAACAGATCGGGCGTCTGATCGAGACACGTGGGCTCACTCGCGAGCAGGCGATGGCAAGAATACAGGCTCAGAATCCGCAGGCAGACAAGATTGCCCAGGCCGATGTCGTGATTCATAACAGCGGTACCCTGCTGGAAACCCACTGGCAAGTGCTCGAAGCCTGGGGGAAGGCACTGAACCGGCTGTTCTCCGCCAGATGGGGCACTCAAGCGTTGCTGGAAGAATTCGTCGCGGATAGCCTCAAAGTGGCGGGGGCGGATATTCCCGTGGCTGATGCAGTGGCGGGCCTGGAGACAATCGCCAAGGCGTGCAAGGAAAGCAACTCACGAGCACTTGCTTACGAGCAGGCGCTCGTGAGTCTGGATAGTCTTCTGGATCAGGCTCGTCCCGTTTCGTAGGCGCGCAACGATCCGCGGCTGCAACTGCGGACATTGCTGGCTCAGGGTTGTGCCTGTCGTGCCGAGGGGACGCTGGATGAAGATAGGATCGGTAGAAGGGGATTGTCTGTCAGATCGCACGTCTCATCGACCTGCGTCGGGTGGATCGCGTCGAGCGGCGCTGAGGGATTGTAGGCGTTGTAGACCATTCGCGAGACTTCCGAGATGATCGGCCACGAAAGCTCGTATGGCAGCCACTCCGGCTGGTACAACGCCATCGTCAGCGCGTAATCGCCACCCGGGGTGAAGATGATCGCGGCGTCACCATGCGTGTCGGCAATCCAGCCGTGCTTGTGCGCGACCTGGGTTCCCAAGGGGACCCCTGCCTCGCTCAGGACATTGATGCGATTGGCGCTCATGGCCAGGATGATCTGACGACATTCCGTGGGCGTGAATGCCGCAGGGAAAGTGTCAAGAAGGGGGCCGTTTTCGGACATGGCACATTGATAGACCGCGTCCAGCAGCCAACCGAGGTTTTCAGGCGTGATCTGATTGTAGGGATCGGGGAAGGCGATCACCTGGTCCGCATTGGTATCCAACGGTGTTACGGGATGTTCGGGCGTTGCAGGCTCGTCACTCAGGGCAAACGGCGCCACCACAAACGAATCGGTCAAGCCAAGTTGGTGGAGCGTGTCGGTGACGTACTGCGCTCCCTGGAAGTCATCCCCATTGCCCATGATGCTGAGCATCTCGTTGGCGGTGTGGTTGCCGCTGCACGTCATCGTGTTGGCAATGATCTCCGCCTGATGGGCATCGGCAGGCCGGTTGATGAAACGGTAGAAAGCTACCAGAATCGGGATTTTGATAAGGCTCATGCCGCTGTAGGCGATATTTCGTCCAAAGGAGAAGTTCGCCCCGCTGGCGAGATCGAGTACGAAAACCGAGCCAAATCGTTCTTCTTCTGGCGCGAAGCCTTGCTCTAACAAATATGCGAGGATTTGCTCGCCCAGCAACTGCATGTCCGGGTGGGACGGCAGCGCCACCGCAGGTGTCTGTTGGGGCACCGGGGTAAGAGCATGGCCCGCCTGCCAGGGCGGGACGCTGGTAACGACGAATTGAGGCGTAGGCGTCAGTGTCGGCCAGCCGATTTCCTCAGCCGTGATGATCGGCAACGAGTTCACATCCCCAGTGATCCGAATCACTTCCATGAAGACCCAGCCAGTCCCTTCCGGGGCTTCTGGCAGGGCAATCATCAGCCATGGATACAGGGCATGCCGGTTCAGGGCTGTATAGGATTGGCCGGGGCCGATGCGGGCGATTCGGGGGTAATCGACTCCCGGACCAAAGCGGACGTTGATCTCATCCAAAGCCTCGATAGTCACGGTCGACTGGCTGCTGGCAAGAGGCGACAGAGTTGCGGTGGTTGCGGCTGAAACAGTGGGCGACTGGACGGGGGCCGGTGTCGCGTTGTCGATCAGGGGAACAGCCTCCAGAGGGCCGAAGGTCAGCACCAGATCATTGAACACCCAGGCCTGTCCCCCTGGGGCAGGGGGGTATTCGATCAGGAGCCAGGGGACGAACTCGTGTCTTGCCACGACAGGATATCGCACACCGTTGTAGATCGTCCCCAGTTGATCGTATTCCACGCCTGGCCCTGAGCGAAGGTTGGCTTGACCAATGGCTTCCGCGAAAACGCCTGTCGGCGTGATCTGGAGACCTGGGGCGCTGTACGCGATAGAGGATGTGCGAACGACCGCAAGCATCAAGAGGATTGTTGACAAGAGCGCGCCGATAGCCAGTTTGTGTCGTCGTGGAAAGTTCACTGTTTGTCTCTTCATGGGGCGTGATGATAGCGCAGATGGCGACTTGTGCCAGCTTGAGGGTTGTCAGGCAAACATCTCTCGCAGAGAGCGATAGATTGCTGGCAACCGGAATGGGGCCAGCAAGGCAAGTGTGAGTTGGCGGAAGGTCAGCCACTGTTGGCGGAAGAGCACCAGCGCCAGATAATAGGCCACGCCATAGGCAATGATAGTGGCCCAGGCTGCGCCGTACCCACTGGCGATGGGGATGAGCCAGTAGTTCAGGATGATGTTGAGGCCGGCTCCAATGACGGTTGTCATCATCAGGGGGCCTGATTGGCTCTCCGTCATGAGAACACGATCGCGAGCTGCCCCCAGGCAGACGAAGACGACCGACCAGATATGCAGGCGGAGAATGGCAATTGAGTCGAGGTAGGCCGGACCAAACAGAATCCTGATCATCGGATCTGCGGTAAGCATCACGAAGACCACAATCGCATAGCCAATCAACGCGGAAACGTCATAGAAAAGCTGAACTCTACCCAGGTAGACCTCCTGAGTCTGCGACTGACGGGATCGAACCAGGGCCGGAAAGAGTGAGATCGCCAGCGCAGCTGGGATGAAATTCCAGAGTTCGGAAATTCTGACCGCGGCGCCGTAGATTCCAACAGCATACTGGTTGATGAGATTACCCAGGAGTACCTGGTCGATCCGCGTATTGATCATCCTGGCCAGTTCGGCGATGACCAGTGGCCATCCCTCACGAATCAGACTTCGCGCGAAGGACAGGTTGACTCGCCATGTATGGAGGGCAGGGCCATGGCGCGTGAATATCCAGAGCAAGCCAATGGCGCTCAAGAAGCGCCACAGAGGGGTTGTCCAGGCGAAGGCAAGAACAGAGAGACCCGCCAGAACAAAAATGACCTTGAGCACGTTGATGGCGATGAGGGTGGCATTGCGGATCCAGACCGGATACTTGGACTCCATCCGTGCGTCGTACCACAGGGAGATGACTTGAAACGGCTGGATGAACAGCGTGCCGGACGAGACCAGGATCACGGTTCTGGTGAAAGCGTCCTTTTCCACCTGCCATACGACGGTCAGGAGCGCGAGAAAGGTTAGCAACGAGGCCGCCACACGGATGGCGAACAGCGTGCCAAGGATGGTCTCCTCTGAGTGTTCGTTCCGGACGAAGGCGCGCACGGCCAGTGTGTCTGTGCCCAGCGCGGGCAGAGTCAGGAACAGGCCGACAAAACTGGACGCATAACCCAGCAACCCGTACTGTTCAGGGCCAAGATAACGGGCGACGAGGGCACCGATCACGATGCCCATCAGGAGAAACAGGATTTGGTCAAAAGACAGCCAGAAGGTATTGAGGAGGGTTTTGCGTAACCCCTGGCGTTCAAGGAGTCTGGCCCGAAGAGTATGGGGGATTAACTTGTATAGCCAGGCGCGAAGCATAGATGACACCATTCTCGTGAAGGATGAAGCTGGCTCTTCGATTGTACTGTATGGCGCGGCGCATTGGCTATGTCTGACTGTTCTGGACTTGACCGCATGGCCGACTGTACAATGGAAGGTAAAGCGGTCAGTATTCAGGAGTCGATTATGAGTCGCCGTTGCGTGCGCCTGGTGGATGTGATCCTGCTGCTAGGGATGGTGCTCCCAACGCTGCTCATCGGGGCGCAAAGTGACGAGACAGCCACGGTGACGTCTGGCCGGGCACCCGTGCATAGCGAGCCTTCAGCACAGTCTGAAGTGCTGGTAAACGTGGAACGGGGCACACTCCTGTCAATCGATGGGTTTGATGAGACCACGCAGTGGGTCGACGTTGTCACGCCCGATGGCGGTCACGGCTGGGTGAGCGCCGTCCATGTGCATGTGAACGGCGCCTATCATCCCTCAGCAGCGGATTCGCTGTATACGATCGTCGACGGTGAGGCCGATGATTGGTCTCGTTTCGGAGGCGCGTTTGAAGACGCGCTGGGAGATTCCGTTGGAGAGGCCGATTTGCGCTCGATCCGATCCTATTTCAACGATCAGTTCCTGTATGTGCTCATCGAGACGGATGGCGATCTTGAGGCGGTGCAACTTGTCCTGATCGACATTGTTACCGGACACAGTGGGGCGTATGGCACCTTTCAATATGCGCTCCCCCAGCGGGGCGTTGGTTCTCTCTTTGTGCTTACTGAGACAAGTGGCGAGGCGCGCGGCGCAGCGGATGTAGTCACTGCTCGT
>CAZHMJ010000263.1:0-6370 GCA_964533805.1 uncultured Anaerolineae bacterium
TTCAGCGGACTTTGTGTCCCTAGCCTGCGACTTGAGTCGCGGGCGATCCCCGGCCAATGCCTCCCGATTGTGGCATTTGAGTAACAGGATTATTTTGTAAAAGTTCATGAATTCCGATGCTACGGCGTCCTATCGCCATGATGCGAACCGCATTGCCACGCATTCCCGCCAGATCGCTATAATGGGGCTGTGCCTTCGACCCAATCGCCGGGACGGCCCCGGCAGCCCTGGAAGGGTCTGATGACCGATTCGATTCGCCTCCTTCACTTCGCCGACCTGCACCTTGGCATGGACAGCTACGGCGCGGCCGACCCGGACACCGGGCTGAGCGCGCGCGCTGCCGACTTCCTGGCCCGCCTGGAGGACGTCCGCGCCTATGCCGCCCACTTCGAGGCCGACCTGGTGATCTTCGCCGGGGACGCCTTCAAAACACGCGCCCCCAACCCCACCTACCAGCGCGAGTTCGCCCGCGCCGTGCGCGAGCTGGCCGCGCTCTGCCCGGTGGTGCTGCTCGTCGGCAGCCACGACCTGCCCCCCGGCCCCGGCAAGGCCGCCAGCATCGAGCTGTTCCATACCCTGGACGTGCCCAACACCCTGGTCGGGTTCGATTACAGCCTGCACCGCGTGGAGACGAGGCGCGGCCCGGTCCTGGTCGGGACGGCCCCCTACCCGCTGCCGGGTCGCCTCCTGCCGGAGCGCCGGGCGCGCGGCGCGACCGTCGAAGCCCTGGACGACCTGCTGCGCGAGGCCCTGGAGACCCGCCTGCGCGGTCTGGCCGCCCAGGCCGGGGATGACCCCGCCCCGCGCGTGCTGGCCGGGCACTTCAGCGTGCGCGGCGCGCTGCCGGGCAGCGAAGCCGCGATCATGCTCGGCCGCGATGCGCCCGTCGCGCTCGAAGCGGTGGCTGACCCGGCCTGGGATTACGTCGCGCTGGGCCATCACCACCGCCACCAGGCGTTGCCCGTGCCCGAAGGCGCGCCGCCCGCCGTCTACAGCGGCAGCCTGGAACGGGTCGAGTTCGATGAGGAGGGCCAGGCGAAGGGCTTCTGCGCGGTCGAACTGCCCGCCCGGCATGGCGACGGCCCGGCCCGCTGGGAGTTCGTGCCGGTCGCGGCGCGGCCCTTCCTGACCGTGCGCGCCGACGCCCGCCAGACCCGCAAGCCAACCGAGGCCGTGCTGGAAGCCGCCGCCGGGCTGGACGTTTCCGGGGCCGTGGTGCGCGTCCTGGTCGAGCTGAGCGAGGGCAACGCCCACCTGCTGCGCGACGCCGACGTGCGCCGCGCCCTGCTCGACGCCGGGGCCGACCACGTGACCGCCCTGCACAAGTCCGTCGAGCACCCGATCCAGACCCGCCTGGGCGACAGCCCGGAACGGCTCGACCCGGAAGCCCTCTTGACCCGCTACCTGGAAGGTAAGTCCGTGCCCCCGGACAAACTCGCGGTATTATTGGAGGCCGCGCGGGACATCCTGGGGGGGACCCACGAGCCATGAGCACCTTACGCCGCTGGCTGTGGCTGGCCGATGTGATTCTGCTGGCCGGCTTGAGCCTGTACATTTTCGCCGGGCGCGACGCCGTCCCGTTTCACGGCGACGAATCGACCCTGATCTGGATGAGCGCGGACTATCACTATCTCGTCCAGGAGCACGACCCGGCCCCGGTCGTCTTCCGCGACCGCCCGGTCGACGGCGGCCGCCAGTTCAACCGGGTCATGACCGGCGCGGTCGACGCGCTGACGATCGGCCTGGCCTGGGACCTGGCCGGGCTGACGGTCGATGACCTCAACCAGGTCTGGGACTGGGGCGCGTTCGACTACCCGACCGAGGCCGAATGGAGGGTCAATGAGCAGCGCGGCGCGATCCCCGACGACCGGCTGCTGGCCATCGCCCGCACGCCGTCCACCCTGTTCACGATCGCCAGCCTGATTCTGGTCTTCTGGATTGCCCGGCTGGTTTCGCGGAGCCGCCCGGCGGCCTGGGTCGCCGCGATCCTGTAC
Source organism: uncultured Anaerolineae bacterium (assembly GCA_964533805.1). Taxonomy (GTDB): domain Bacteria; phylum Chloroflexota; class Anaerolineae; order Aggregatilineales; family Ch27; genus JARKOQ01. Next base: position 1,995 of record CAZHMJ010000263.1, read on the forward strand.
GCCACCAGCCCGGCCGTGCTGGTCAACGGGCGGCGGGCCATGCAAGAAGGCGCGATGTTCTTCGGCGCGGCCCTGATCATCCTGATCGCGCTCTACACGCTGCGCGCCCAGCGGACCGGCCCCTGGCGGCCCGCCCTGACCGGCTGGACCCTGGCCCTGGGCGCGGCCAGCGGCTTCGGCATGGCCTGCAAACACACCACCGCGATCGTGGCCGCGGTCGCCTTCCTGGTCGTGCTGCTCTATCCGCGCCTGGCCCGCTGGGATCGGACGGTCATCGCCGATGACCGGCGGCATGTCAGCGCCGTGCTGGCGGGCGGGATGCTGGCCGCGCTGGTCTTCGTCGCGTGGATGCCGGTCTGGTGGTCGTTGGGGGTGCTGCTCGTCCTGATCGGGCTGACCGTCCTCTGCCTGTCCTTCACCGGGCTGGCTCGCCCCTGGCTGGTCTGGGGGGCGCGCGGCGCGGCCGTGCTGCTCCTGATCGGCGCGATCGAGATCCAGCCGATGGCGATCTTCGAACTCCTGAGCACGCCCTTCTACATGCTGGAACAACGCCAGCAACTGGTCGAAATCCAGCGCGACGAGCACGGCGACATCGACACCTTCGGCCAGGGGCTGGCCCTGCTGGCCGAGGATACTTTCGTCTCCTACGCGCAGTACTACGAAGACCCCACCTGGGCAACGTTCACGGTGACCGAGGCCGAGATCGCGGCCTACGAAGCCTCCGGGCTGGCCGGACGCAGTGGCTGGGTCTGGGACGCGCTCCAGGTCGGCCTTATGGCGGTGGGGCTGGCCGGGCTGGTCGCCCGCCGGCGGGAAAGCGAGTCCTGGCTGCTGGGCCTGTGGCTGCTGCTCCCGGCGCTGGTGCTGCTCCTGACCAACCCGCTGCCCTGGCAGCGCTACTACATCGGCCTGCATCCCCCGGTCGCGATCCTGGCCGGGCTGGGCCTGGCCGGGCTGCTGGCCTACGCCCGCCGGGCGCGGGGCCGCGCGGTGCTGCCCGCAACGCTGGCGGAGGCCTGAGTCTGCGCGCGCTGCTGCGTCACCCCCTGGCCCGCTACGGGCTGTTCGGCGCGGTCCTGCTCGGCGCGGCGCTGGTATTGATCACCCAGCCGCCGGAACGCTCCAGCACGTTGTTTGTCCTGCTGACCGGGCTGGCGCTGCTCATTGCCGCGATCGACGCGGCCGTCCGGGCCAGGCTCAGCCCGCGCGGGCTGCTGCGCGCTGGCTGGACGGCCCTGCTCCGGGGCCTGCGCCGCTGGAGGGCCGACCGTCACGCCGCCGCGGCCGCGCTCCCGGCGTTGGAACACACCGTCGGCGCGCGCCTGGCGTGGCCCCAGCTCGCCGCCGAGCTGGCGCTGATCGTCCTGGTGACGGCGGCCGTCACCCAACCCTATCTGAACCTCAGCCCGGCCACCCAACTGCCCGGCGTCGAAGCCGAGTGGCTGACCAGCTCCGCGCACTTCGCCGCGAACAGCCTGCGCGAATACGGCTACCTGCCCCTCTGGCAGCCCTACCTGGAGTTCGGGGAGCCGCTGATCGACAATCCGTTCTCGTTCGTCCTCAACCCGATCAGCGCCGGACCGAGCCTGCTCCTGGGCGGCGTGGTCGGGATCAAGCTCAGCGTCGTGCTGTCGGCCTGGGTGGCGGGTCTGGGCGGCTGGGCGCTGGGGCGGGTGCTGGGCTTTGGCGCGCTGGGCCGTCTGCTGCTGGCCGCCCTGCTGATCGGCAAGGGCAACATGCACGCCATGATCGGCGCGGGCTACTACCAGTTGGGCGTCAGCCAGGCCTACCTGCCCTGGGTGGTGGCGGGCGGGGTGGCGACCCTGCGCCTGCCGGACCGGCGCTGGCCGGTCGTCCTGACCGCGCTCTCGTTCACCCTGCTGTTCTGGGCGGGCAACATCTGGTACACCCTGCCGGCCCTGCTGAGCCTCGGCCTGCTGGCGCTGGCCCACCTGACTCGCGGCGACGGCCGGGGGATCAACGGGGCCGGGCTGCGCCGCCTGGCCCTGGCCGGGGCGCTGACCCTCGGCCTGAGCGCGATCACGCTCCTGCCGATCTGGCTCCAACGCGGGCAGATCGGCAGCCATCCCAACGACCTGCCCGGCGGGCGGGCGGTCGACCTGGGCAGCGTGATCGGGCAGTTCTTCGACGTCTACCTCAAGGGCGGCGCGCCGGGCGCGGCCCACTTCTACTACAGCTTCGTCACGCCGCTGTGGTTCGCGGTGGTCGTTCTGATCCTGATCCCGCCGGTGTGGCCCTACCTCCACCGGCCGCGCCTGCCCCAGGCGTGGCGGATCTGGCTGCCCGGTGCGGCACTGATCGTCCTCGCCACGCTGTGGGGCGCGGGCGGCAACCCGATCTTCGCCTGGCTGTACCAGCACATCCCGCTGCTGGGCCAATGGCGCTTCGTCGGACGGGCGCTGGGCGCGGCCTCCTTCTGGATCGCAATCCTGGTCGCCCTGCGGGTGGACGGCCTGTGGCAGGCCATGCGGCAGCCTGGTTGGTTGGCCCGGCTGGCCGGAGCATCCCCCCGCCTGCGACGCGGGCTGGTCTATGGCCTGGCCGGGGCGCTGATCGTGGCCAGCGCGGCCGCCGCCCAGCAGGTGCTGGTCAAGTGGCATACCCTGGCCGGCACGATCGGGATCAACGTCTATGACGACCTCTGCCTGCGCTGGCTGCGCGAGCAGCATCCCGGCGAAGAACTGGCCGTCTACCGGGTGAACTACGACGCGATCACGCCCTTCCTGACCTACCAGGTCCGGCTGGTCAACGTGGAGGCGGACTTCACGCCCCTGCCGCAGCCCGCCACCCTGGGCCGCAACTTCGACCTGACCGCCTCACTGCCGGCCTACGCCATCGCCTGGACCGAAGCAACCCGCACCCATGTGGCCGCGCGCGGCTACGTGCCTGACCCGGAAAGCCCCGCCCCGGTCGACCAGAACCACTGTCTATGGCGACTGCCCGGCGGCGCGCTTCCCTATGCTTACCGCCTGACCCTGCCTGCGCTGGAAGCCGCCCAGGGCGGGCTGCTCGACCCGGCCCGGATTACGCCGATCGAGACCTTCCGGCGCTATCCGGACACGATCGTCGTGGCGGTCACGGCGGACCAGACCGATCCGCTGGTCGTCACGATCCAGGAACGGGCCTACCCCGGCTGGCAGGTCAGCGTCGACGGGAACGCCGCGCGGCTCGACTCGGTAGGCGGCCAGGTGGGCGTGGTCCTGCCGCCGGACGGCGCGCCGCATGCCATCACCTTCGCCTACCGCCCGCCCCTCCTGTACCTCGGCGGGGCGATCACCCTGATCACGTGGGCCGGGTGTGTGCTGTACCTGCTCGGCGCGGATCGCGCTCTGCTGCGCCGCAGGATGACCTTTCAACGCAACACGGATGACACAGATGAAAAGGATGGCCACGGTTTTTCAGTGAATGAACCGTGTTCATCCGTCAAATCCGTATCATCTGGTTGAATTGAAAGGCGGTCGAACGCCCGCCGTCCCAATGCGCTACAATCACGAGCACTGCGCGGTATTCCTCCCCTCAGGAGAATCCCAATGAGTGAAGAAAGCAACGAACGCCTCGTGATCCAGATCACCCGCGACGGGATGGGCCATGCCGATCCGGCCCTGGCCCACAAGCTGCTGGCCAAGTACCTCCAACTGCTGCTCGACGCGGAGATGCTACCCAGCGCCATCACGTTCTACACCGAGGGCGTCAGACTGGTGTGCGACGGTTCGCCCGTCCTGGCCGGACTGGCCGCGCTCCAGGCGCGCGGCGTGCCCCTGATGGTGTGCAGCACCTGCCTGGAGTTCTTCGGGCTGAAGGACAGTGTGCGGGTCGGGCTGGTCGGCGGCATGACCGACATCATCGACGCCCAGTGGCGGGCCAGCAAAGTCACCACGCTCTGAGGCCGCCCCAGGCCCGCGGGCTGCGGACGTGCGAAGCGCGGAGGGACAGACATTCCTCCGCGCTTTTTGTTGCTGCTACCGGCATACCAGATGCGGCCCTCGAATCCGCAACTTTGGTGTAAGATGGAGGCGCTTGCACTTCGAGACCTGAAAGGGAACGCATGATGGGTAGATTGAGACTCCTCCTGGTGCTGCTGCTGGTTGGGCTGGCCCTCGAATCGGGGATCGCCCAGGCCCAGGGCGGCGCGGAACTGCTGGAATACGGCCAGAGCGCGACCGGCGAAATCACCAGCCAGAAATTCGAGTTTGCTTACACCTTTGCCGGCAAGGCCGGAGACGTGATCATCATCGAGATGGCCGAAATCGACTCCCAGAGTGAGATGGACAACCCGGCCATCTTCCTCCTGGACTCCAACAGCGAAGTCATCGGCGCGGCGGAAGGCTCCGGCGGGCGGGTCGTATTCGCCGCCG
>CAZHMJ010000264.1:0-6341 GCA_964533805.1 uncultured Anaerolineae bacterium
GACATTCCACTTCCAGGCAACCTTCTCACGAATGCCACAAACCCTGCCGCAGAAAATTCACTGGTCGGCATTCTTTCGCTTTACACCGCTGCCTTCGAATTGATTCTGAAAGGAAAATTGAACCTCGCAGAACAGATGCTGCTCCAAGGAGAGCGATCGCTTCCGCCGATTGACCAGCAGGCAGAAGAGGATCTCTCAGCCAAACCATTTCCGATCAACAGCCTGATCTATCAAGGCCTGGGAGAAGTCTATCGCCAGAGAAGCGAACTGCAAAAAGCGGATGCGCACTTAACAAACGCCATCCAACTGCTCCAGCCATGGGGCCACCCAGAAATGCTCGCCGATATTTATACGGCGATTTCCCGGCTGCGAATATCCCAGGGAGATTTCGAAGGCGCCGACCAGGCTCTCAGGAACATAGATGCTTTCATCGAAGAGAAAAAAATTGCCTCATTTACCATCCAGCAGGTAATAGCGCAGCAAGCGCGCGTATGGATCGCCCAGGGCAAACTGGAGGAGGCCAAACGCTGGGCAAATTCGCTTTATCACCAACCCAACCAGATGGGCAAATCGGGTAATCGTCTCATGATCTACCTCGATGCCATCGATGACACATCGCTGGTGCGGCTGCTGATGAGGTTAGGGGATTTTGAAAAGGCAGGCGCTATCCTGGATACATCCCTTAAAGTAGTCGCTGAGTCTGGCTGGCAATTGCAGGTGATGGAGATGCTTGTTTTACGAGCCATCGTCTATAAAGCCGACGGAGAGGAATCCCAAGCGATCGATACGCTTCTCCAGGCTCTGGAAAGCGCCGAGAAAGAAGGGTATCGAAGTATTTTTCTAGATGAAGGCGAAAACCTGTGCGACTTGCTGGAAGGAATCGCTCACGTAACTGATGTTGCGCCCCGAATCCAGACTTTTTGCCAGTCGCTGCTGAAAGACCTCAAGCGGGTAGAGACGCCTGCGTTGGCCGGTGTGCAACCAGGGCTTGCCAGATTGGCCTACGCCAATGTGATCGAACCGTTGAGCGAACGAGAAATCGAAGTGCTGCGCCTGCTGAATACCGGATTTTCGAACCAGGAGATCGCTGAGGAATTGGTGGTGGCCATCAGTACCATCAAGACCCATATTAACCATCTATATAGCAAATTGGGGGTATCCAACCGCGCCCAGGCCATCTCCCGCGCACGCGAATTGGGTTTGTTATAAATTTGCGCAGACCGCTGTCGGGCCGTCAAATGACATCCACTTCCACCTGCATCGTGTAGTAATCCACCCCCCTAATCCCCCTTTCGGGGGATGACGGTTCAACTACTCTTGCAGTATCCTCTATCATGAAACGAAAGCAGATAGCCGGCTCGATCCCCGGCTATTCTACAGAGGCCTTTTATGATGTTACGAAATAACCATCGGTTCATCTCCATCCTGTTACTGAGCGTCTTACTGCTGTCCGCCTGCGGCAAGACCACTGCGCCCACTGCCCAGGTCGCACCCACTTCCGGGCCGGTCGTCTCATCGGCCGGCGGCAGCCTGATCTTCGAGGGCAAGCTGGTCCCCAACGAGAAGGCGCTGATGGCCTTTGAAATCGCCGGCAAAGTCGGCGAGATCCTGGTCGAAGAGGGCGACACTGTCCAGAAGGGCGATACCCTCGCCCAACTCGAAGCCCAGGAAGACCTGCAAGCCGCCGTCGCCAAGGCCGAAGCCGAACTGCTCGACGCCCAGCAGGCTTTGGACGATCTGAACACTTCGCTCGAAGTGGCGCGCGGCGTTGCCCTGCAGCAGATCTCGTCCAACGCTTCCATCATCCATCAGACTTCCACCCGTCTGAGCGGTATGTCCACCCCTGCCGACCAGGCTGGCATGACACAGCTTGAAGTGGTGCAGCAAATGCAGGCGCGTCTCGACAAAGCCCGCGCCGCTTACCAGCCCTACCGCGACTATGACACTGCTGTTGATCCGTTCTCCGGCTACTTCGCCCCTGTCGGCCTGTCTTCAGGCGAGACCAAAGTGGTCTCCAAGCTGCCGCTGATTTCCGCCAGCCCGGCGCTGCTGATTGCCGCCCAAAACAAGTTCTACGATGTCATCCTGCCCACGGCTCCCGGGGAGACGGTGCGCGTCAAACCCATCCCTGCCCTGCGCAACGTCAGCAAGGAGAACATCAACAAGATCTATCCCGACAAGACCAAGAGCCGGGCAGATATCAAGAACCAATCCTACAACTATCTCTCCAGCGAAGAGAAGCTCAAGTTTGACCTGAAAAAGGAGTACGAGCAGGCGTTGAAGGACTACAACCTGGCCATCACCCGCCTGAGCCTGAACGCTTCGCTCAGCACCGCCCAATCAGCGCTGGATAACGCCCTGCAGGATTACCAGGAGTTGCAGGCCGGCCCCGATCCCGCGATGCTGGCCAAGGCGCAAAACCGTCTGGCCGCCGCCCAGGCAACCCTGGCCGCCGCCCAGGCCGAGCTGCGCAAGACCTCCCTCGTCTCCCCCATCAGCGGCAAGGTCGTCAAGGTGGACGTCGTCGCCGGCGAGCAGGTGCAGCCCTTCCAGGTGATCATCACCGTCGCCGATTTCTCCCGCTGGTATGTCGAGACCGAGAACCTGACCGAGATCGACGTGGTCGATATCCGCCAGGGTCAGCCGGTCTCCGTCACCGCCGATGCCCTGCCCGAGCTCAAGATGCAGGGAACCGTCGATCAGATCAACCAGGTCTTCGAAGAGAAAAGCGGCGATGTCACCTACACCACCCGCATTTTGCTCGATCAGGTCGATCCACACTTGCGTTGGGGAATGACCACCTTAGTCGTAGCCCAAAAATAACTTTCATCCCGAGGTAAAGAATATGAATTCTCGCATCTTCAAATTGCTCTCTATCCTGGCCATTCTCTCCCTGTGGGTCGCCGCCTGCTCATCCGCTGCCAAACCCGCCGCCAGCGACCAGGCCACCCAGATCCCCGCCGTCAAAACCTCCAGCGAAGTCACCGCCGAAGGCAACGTCGTCCCCAACGAGTCCGTCAAGCTCTCCTTTGTCGCCTCCGGCAAGGTCTCCGAAGTGCTCGTCAAGAAGGGCGATCTCGTCAAGAAAGGTGATCTGCTCGCCGCCCTGGAAAACCGCGAGCAGATCGAAGCCAACATCGCCCAGTCGGAACTCAGCCTGCTCACCGCCCAGCAGGCGCTGGATGACCTGAACAAGAACCTGGAAACCGCCCGCGCTGCCCTCTTGCAACAGATCTCTGCCAACCAGACCACCCTGCGCGAAGCCCAGTTCAACCTGGATAACTACAAGGTCCCCGCCGAGCAGGCCAGCCTGGACGCCATCACCGCCGCCGACGCCATGAAAAAGAAGCTCGACGATGCCCGCAAGGCCTATGAGCCCTATCGCTACGACGCCAGCAGCGACCAACAGTACACCACCTCCTCCCAGCGCGCAAAGACCCGCCGCGATCTCAAGGATAAGCTGGATACCGCCCAGAGCAACTACAACATCGCCGTCAAACGCCTGGAGTACGAGTTCCAGGTCAAGACCGCCCAGGCCAACCTCGATAAGTCCAAACAGGACATGGAAGAAATGAAGGACGGCCCCGATCCCGATAAGGTCGCCAGCATCCAGGCCCAGATCAAGGCCGCCGAAGCCGCCCTGGTTTCTGCCAAAGCCAACCTGGACAACCTGGAGATCCGCGCCACCGTGGACGGCACCATCGTCGATATGGACCTGATCGTCGGACAGCAGGTCTCCCCTGGACAGACCGTCATCGAACTGGCCGATCTCTCCGAACTGTTCATCGAAACCGATAACCTGACCGAGATCGATGTGGTCAAGATCGCCGTCGGGCAGAAGGTGACTGTGGTCGCCGACGCCCTGCCGGAGGTGGAGATGACCGGCGTCGTGGAGCGCATCGCTGACGTCTACGAGGAGAAACGCGGCGATATCACCTACACCGCCAGGATCAAGCTGGACAATGTGGATCCCCGTCTGCGCTGGGGTATGACCGTTCTGGTGACGTTCGAGCAATAGCCCGAATTTACTATCCAAAACCTGCCTGAATTCTCAGTTCTCGGCTGCACAAGGGAAACAGGTCATGAGATAATAAAGATCTCGTGACCTGTTTATTATTGAAATGAGGGAGAGATGAATTTTCTAAAACTACTCTTCATCCTTCTGTTGGCTACTGGAGATCCATTCAGCTTTACGCTTGTTCCCAACACTGCCCACCGGGCCATACAATCTCCAACACTCAAATGGCAGCATGGTGGTTGTTATTCGTCCTGGTGCGAGACGGGATGGTACTCATCGCCCGCCGTCACCGACCTGGATGGCGACGGCAATGCCGAAGTCATCGGATCGCCCTACACCATCTTCGTGCTGGACGGCGCAAGCGGTGAGTTGAAATGGCAGATGGCGTCCGGGCACGATCGCAGCGAAACTGCTGCCGACAGCGTTGGACGGACCTGGCCAGGGATTGTTGTCGCTGACATCGATGGGGACCATAAACTGGAGATCGTCACCGCCCACAGCGGAGGTTATGTCTCGGTGTATGACAACGAAGGATACTTCAAAGACGGCTGGCCCCAACACCCGATCAGCAATGAATTTCGCGGGTTGTCCGTCTTTGACCTGGATAACGATGGCAGGTCGGAGGTCATCGGCACCGGCGCGCTGGGCAGCAAAACCAACACCTGGGTCTATGAGCCCGATGGCAGCCTGCGCTCTGGCTGGCCGCAACTGGACAATGACAGCGGCTACGCCTGGGGGGTGTACAACGCCAACGCATCGATGGGCGATATCGATGCAGACAACCAGGCAGAGATCATTGTCCCGTCCGATGTGCATTACATCTGCGCTTACGAAGCAGACGGCAGCCAGATCAGCGCCAACGCCATTTATAGTGGCAAAGGTTGGGGAAAGGTGGGGATTTGGGAAGATCCGGAACCTGAGTTGCGCGGCTGGGGAGCCTGCGATGGCGTGCGCAGTGAGAGCTATCGCACCAACTTTGCCGACGGCGCCAGCGTGATCGCAGATGTAAACGGTGACGGGGCAAATGAAGTCATTGCCACAGGTAACGTTTACGATTGCGATGCCGGCTATCCACCCAGCCGTTACACCGGGGTGTACATCTTCAACGCCGATCGCAGCCGCTTTCAAGCCGGCGCCTATGACTGGACAACCGGCCCGGTAGATACCGGCGCCCCATTGATCGAGGACTACAACGAAATCGAAACCGTCGAGCCAAATCCTGCGCCGGCGGATCTGGACGGCGACGGCAATTTGGAAATTCTCTTTTCCGCCTATGATGGCCGCCTGCACGCCTTCTGGCTGGACAAAACCGAGCACGGCAATTGGCCTTATGAAGTGACGGATGCTTCAGAAGGCTTTGTGCGTTTTTCATCCGAGCCGCTGGTGGCAGACCTGGATCTAGACGGCAAAGGGGAAGTGATTTTCACCACCTGGACCGAAAAGGGCAGCAACCACACCGGCAGGCTGCACATTCTTAATGCGAACGGTTTAGATGTGGTCACCCCGGTTGATCTACCGGCAGCATTCGGAAGTTCCACCTGGAACGGCGCACTGCCCGCCCCGACATTGGCCAACATCGACAACGACGCCGATCTGGAAATTGTCATCAACACCGCCCACTCCGGCCTGGCAGCTTATGATCTACCCGGGAGCGCCGGAGCGCGCATTCTGTGGGGTACCGGGCGCGGCAACTTCCAACGCTCGGGGTCATCCTTGGAAGCGTCGCTTGAGCGTTCGAGCAAAACTGCTGCCCCGCTGACGCCCAAAACCGGAGAGGTAGTGACCTACACCATCACACTGGCAAATTCAGGCGCCATGCCGCTTTCGGGTGTGCGTATCACCGATACACTACCGGCGACAGTCCAATTTTCTGGCGGATTGTGGGCGTCGTCCGGCAAGACGCAGGAACAGAATGGAACAATCACCTGGGGTGGGGAGGCAGCGCCAGCAACACCGGTCATTATTCGTTTCCAGGCGGTGGTCAGCGACAGCCTGGGGACGCAGCCGCAAAGAATCGTCAACAGCGCCGAAATCAACGATGGGCAAGGAAATATCATCCAACGCGCAGCAGCAATTTTTGCTAACGCAGGACCAAATTTCATTCCTCTGATACAATATAGGTGAACCTGTTCTTCTTAGATTCAAGGGGTAGACCTATGAACCAACCGATATTAATCAAACAGAAGGGCAAAGTCACCAGGGACTACAGCACCGCTTCCATGCGCCCGCTGACAGTGCGAACTGGCGATCGAATCACGTTGGGCCGAAAAGACCCAGAGTGGCCCGGTTGGGTCTGGGGGGTGAATGCCGATGGGCAGAGCGC
>CAZHMJ010000265.1:0-6300 GCA_964533805.1 uncultured Anaerolineae bacterium
CTTGCTGCGGTGGCCGATCATCCACGCGCCCTGCGCGTCCAGAATCTCGCGGCGCACTTCCACCGGGCCTGGGATGAACAGGTAGGGGTGATCGAATTTTTGGGACATGGCTGGATCATCTCCTCATGATTGGCGCGGGCGGACACGGCACTCCTCGCCCCACGCTATCGTAGCACAGGTATGTGTATGAGCCGTTAGCACAGAAGGATCAAGTCCGTTTGTGTAATTTGTCACAACCGGAGCCGTTCCCCCGCGCCGGTTGGCCTGTCTTACGCCCTCGCCAGCCCTTCCTTGAGCTGGCTGATCGGCGGGATGGGGGTCGGGTCGACGCCGTACAGCATCCCGGCGTAGTAGCTCAGGTAATCGCCGAACTGGGTCGCGTTGAGCATCTGGGCCAGGCGGCTCCCGCCGCGCGCCATATAGCTGTCGACCATGATCGCCTGCTGGAGGTAGAGCTTCATGGTCAGGTCGGCGCGCAGGGCCACGCGGGGATGGTCGTAGCTGGAACGCAGGAAAAAGGCAAACAGCTTCTCCAGGCCCTTTTCCGGGTATTCCGTTCCGGCCACGCCGTTGTGATTCTGCTCCGGCAGGATGTCGAACTCGGCCCAGGCTTTGGCGTTCTCGTTGATCTGGCCCTTCCAGCGCCGGGCGACCGGGGCCATGATCCCGCCGCCGTAGATCACGCCGATCCGGTCGTAGACCTGCCCGGCATAACGCTTGGGGCCGTTGGAGGCGATCGGCGCGGCCGCGCCATACTCGTCCCGCCCCTGACGCAGCAGGGCGATCGCTTCTTGCACGTCGGCGCTCAAATCCCCGGCGAGATTGAGTCGCTGGGCCAGGCCGACCAGCAGGCCGAAGCTCCAGCCGAACGCGGCGCGCGGCTGGCTGGGGTACGCGAACTGCCAGACGGGCAGACCCGCCGCCCGCGCCCGCTCGGCCAGCGGGCCGCCGGTGCAGATCGCCATCAGTTGCGTGCCGCGCGCGCGGGCCTGGTCGAAGGCCGAGAGAGTCTCCTCCGTGCTGCCGCTGTGGCTGCTGGCGATCACCAGCACGTCCGGCCCCTGGACGTAGGCGGGCAGGCTGTAGCCCCGGTTGACCAGGATCGGGACCGGGCACTGGTCCTCCACCAGGGCGGCCAGGTAATCGCCGCCGATGGCGCTGCCGCCCATCCCGGTCAGGACGATCAGCTTGACCTGCTTGAACGACTCCGGCAGGGCCGGGAAGGTCTTGGCCAGCGCCCACGCGCCTTCGAGTTGGTCGGGCAGGGCATCGATGTGGCCGAGCATATGCTGCGGATCGAACGCGGCAAAGCGTTCGGGTTGGTCGAGTAACATGGAAAATTCTCCTCGAAAAATAGCTTTCAGCACTCAGCGTTCAGCGGTCAGCCAAAGGCAAAAACAACCCATTGAAGGCCCCTCTCAATCGCCGCGTCCATTGTAGCGCAGGCCAGTCCCGGCGGCGATCCCTATGGGAGAGGCCAGAGTCCAGGAGACCGGAGGCTAGAGAAAAACGGCAAAGCGGAATCGCCGTAACGGCGTCGCCCGCGACGACGGAGACACTCGCCAGCCGCTTTTGTCTTTCGCGGCTGGCTGATCGCTTTTTCACAATCAAGTGTATGCAGGATGATCACTTCCGGCGCGAACCGGGGATGGTATCATAGAGAGTCGCGGCTCTGTACACCGCGCCCAACCGGAGTTTTCGGAGGTATCCCCTATGTCCAGCCCTCTCAGACGTCTGACTCCCGTCCCCTTCACCCAGGTGACTTTCAGCGACGGCCTGCTGGCCGAGCGCCAGGCGACCAACCGCCGCGCCGCGATCCCGGCCGTCCACCAGCAGATGGCCGCCACCGGGCGACTGGAAGCTCTCAAGATGCAATGGAAGCCCGGCGACCCGTACACCCCGCACATCTTCTGGGATTCGGACGTCGCCAAGTGGCTGGAAGGGGCCGCCTACAGTCTGGCAACCCACCCCGACCCGGCCCTGGAGGCGCTGGTCGAGGAGGCGGTCAGCCTGCTGGTGGCCGTCCAACAGCCGGATGGTTACCTGAACAGCTATTTCACCCAGATGGCGCCCCAGGCGCGCTGGACGAACCTGCGCGACCAGCACGAGCTGTACTGCGCCGGGCACCTGATCGAAGCCGCCGTCGCCCACTTCCAGGCCACCGGCCGCCGCACCCTGCTGGACGCCCTGGCCCGCTACGCGGACTACATTGCGTCTGTATTTGGTCCCAACCCCGGCCAGAAGCGCGGCTATCCCGGCCACGAGGAGATCGAGCTGGCCCTGGTCAAGCTGTACCGTGCTACCGGCGAGCAGCGCTACCTGGAGCTGAGCCGCTACTTCATCGACGAGCGCGGCCGCCAGCCGCACTATTACGACGCGGAAGCCCGCGCCCGCGGCGAGGACCCGGCCGCCTACTGGGCCAAAACCTACGCCTACGCCCAGGCGCATGTACCCGTCCGGGAGCAGACCGAGGCGGTCGGGCACGCCGTGCGGGCGGTCTATCTGTACAGCGGGATGGCCGACGTGGCCGCCGAGACCGGCGACGAGTCGCTGCTGGCCGCCTGCGAGCGCCTGTGGGACAACCTGACCCGGCGCAAGCTGTACCTGACCGGCGGGATCGGGGCCGAGCACCGCGCCGAGAACTTCGGCAAGGAGTTTCAGCTCCCCAATGACAGCGCCTATGCCGAAACCTGCGCCGCGATCGGGCTGATCTTCTTCGCCCACCGGATGCTCCAGATCACGGCCGACAGCCGCTACGCCGACGTGATCGAGCGCGCCCTGTACAACAACGTCCTGGCCGGGATCGACCTGGCCGGCACGCGCTTCTTCTACGTCAACCCGCTCGAATCGGACGGCACCCACCACCGCCAGGACTTCTTTAGCTGCGCCTGCTGCCCGCCCAACGTGCTGCGTCTGCTGGCCTCGCTGGGCGATTACGTCGCCTCGACCGCCCCGGACACGCTCTACATCCACCAGTACAGCGCCGGGACGATCCGGGTCGAGGTCAACGGCAAGCCGGTCACGCTCCAGGTCAAGACGCGCTATCCCTGGGATGGCGAGATCGACATCACGCTGGACATGCCCCATCCGGCGGAGTTCGTGGTGTGCCTGCGCCTGCCGGACTGGTGCCCGGCCCCGAATCTGGCGGTCAACGGGGTCTCGGTTGGCGCGCCGGTCCACAACGGCTACGCCTGCCTGCGCCGGGAGTGGAAGCCGGGCAACCAGATCGACCTCAGCCTGCCGATGCCCGTCCAGCGCGTGGCGGCCGACCCGCGCGTGGCGGCGGACGCCGGGCGGATCGCGCTCCAGCGCGGACCGCTGGTCTACTGCCTGGAGGGAACCGATCACGGCGCGACGCCGGTCAGTTCGATCACCGTGCCGGACCACGCCCGCTTGGACGCCGCCTGGATGCCCAACCTGCTGGGTGGGGTGATGGTGGTCGAAGGGGAAGGGCTGGCCCCGACCTGGGCCAACGGCCACGAGCGCCTGTACGGGTCGTTGGGCGGGCTGACCTATCGGCCGACTCCGATCCGGGCCGTGCCCTACTATGCCTGGGACAACCGCGCCCCCGGCCCGATGGCCGTCTGGCTGCCGAGGGTGCCGTAAGCGCATAAACAACGCGCGCGGGAGGGGGATTGGCTCCCTCCCGCGTTCTATTTCTCTCCCGGTTCGTCGGGGTCGACCAGGATGATGTCCAGGCCGCGCAAGAGGGCGATCGCTTCCGGCAGGGCGAAGCGGGTGCGCTTGAGCTTGCAGCGAGTGGCGTCGATCAGGTAGTTGGTCGCACCGCTGAAGTCGGCCTCGGTCAGGTCGGCCCCGTCGAAGCGGCTGGCGGTGAAGTCCGTCCCGGTGCAGACGGCGCGGATCAGGGCCGCGTCGCTGAAGTCGGCGTCGTGGGCCGTGCAGCGGGTCAGGGTCAACTCCTTGAGGTTAAGGCCGATGAAGGTGGCGTAGTTGAGCGCGCACTCCACGAACGTCATCGGCTCCAGGGTCGCCAGGCGCGGCCAGTAAGCGGCCGTCCAGTCCACCCCGGCCAGCTTGCAGCCCTCGAAGCGCGTCCCGCCGAAGGCGCTGTCCGGCACCTGGATCAGGCTCAGGTCGCAATCCTTGAACGTGCAGCTCAGGAACTTGCAGCGGCGGAAGCTCGAATCCGGGAAGCGGCAGGCGCGGAAGGTGCAGTGGTCGAACTCGATCCCTTCCAGGCTGATGCTGGGCCATTCCAGCCCGCGAAAGGTCTCGTTCAGGTACTCGTCGCGATCGAACGGGTGGGGCATGCGAAGTCCTCAGGGGGCAGTATTCAGTCGTCAGTCAAGGCAAAAGCAGGGGCATTGCGCACCCTGGCCGCTGATTATACCCACGCGGGCGGCCAACGGAGGATTTCTGCTACGGGCCGTATTCCCGTCCCTGGATCGCTAAATCCCATCAATCAAAAGCAGAATCGCTCAAAATCGCTATCATAAGGGCGGCACACCGAAGCCAGGCTTTTTTACCAACAACCAATCACCACCCACCCATAACCCTTCTTGTCCCAGGAGACTCGCGCCCATGTCCGCACCGTCTGCCCTGCGTCCCGGCCTGACCCCCGACCGTGACTCCGCCCTGCGCCTGTTCGCGCGCGGCGACCTTGTGCCCGTTTACCGCACCCTGCTGGCTGACCTGGAGACGCCTGTCTCGGTCTACCTCAAGCTGGCCCAGATGGGCACGGCGTCCTTCCTGCTGGAGAGCGTGGAAGGCGGCGAGCAGGTCGGGCGCTACTCGTTCCTGGGGGTCAACCCGCGCGGGGTGATCACCGTTCACAACGACACCGTGACCCGCACCACCAACGGCTCGCCGGAGACGCGCCCCCTCGCCCCCGGCGAAGACCCGCTGAGCGCGGTCGAAGGCGAGCTGCGCCGGGTCAAGGCCGTGCCGGTGGACGGACTGCCGCGCTTCATCGGCGGCGCGGTCGGCTACCTGGGCTACGACGTGGTGCGCTATCTGGAGCGCCTGCCGGCGACGGCGATCCGCGACCTGGACGTGCCCGACCTGGCCTTCCTGCTGCCGGACACGCTGGTCATTTTCGACCACGCCAAGCACCAGTTGGTCGTGCTGGCGAATGCCCATAACCAGGGCGATCCCGGCGCGGCCTACGACGACGCCGTCCGCCGGGTGGACGAGATCGTGGCCGTCCTGCGCCGGCCGCTGCCGGAGGTGCCGCAGGCCGCCGCACCGCTGGGAGATGCCCTGCGCTCCAACGTGCCTCAGGAGCGCTTCGAGGCCAATGTGCGCGCTGCCAAGGAATACATCGCCGCCGGGGATGCTTTCCAGATCGTGCTCTCCCAGCGCCTGAGCTGCCAGACCAGCGCGCCGC
The DNA here is from genome assembly GCA_964533805.1 of uncultured Anaerolineae bacterium. Taxonomy (GTDB): domain Bacteria; phylum Chloroflexota; class Anaerolineae; order Aggregatilineales; family Ch27; genus JARKOQ01. The sequence continues at coordinate 5,351 of CAZHMJ010000265.1, forward strand.
CCTTCGCCATCTACCGCGCCCTGCGCGCCCTCAACCCCTCGCCCTACATGTTCTTCCTGCGCTTCAGCGACGACCTGAGCCTGATCGGGGCCTCGCCGGAGATGATGGTCCGCCTGGAGGATGGGATCGCCACCACGCGGCCCATCGCCGGGACGCGCCCGCGCGGCGCTACCGAGGAGGAGGATCGCCGCCTGGCCGACGAGCTGCTGGCCGATCCCAAGGAACGGGCCGAGCACGTCATGCTGGTCGACCTGGGGCGCAACGACCTGGGCCGCGTGTGCGACTACGGCACGGTGCGTGTCACGCGCATGATGGAGGTCGAGCGCTACTCGCACGTCATGCACATCGTCAGCCAGGTGGAGGGCAAGCTCCGCCCGGCGATGAGCGCCTTCGACCTGCTGCGCGCCACCATCCCGGCCGGGACGCTCTCCGGCGCGCCCAAGGTGCGGGCCATGCAGATCATCGAGGAGCTGGAAGGCGTGCGGCGCGGCCCGTACGGCGGCGCGGTGGGTTACTTCAGCTACGATGGCTCGATGGACACCTGCATCACGATCCGCACCCTGCTGATGCGCGGTCAGACGGTCACGATCCAGGCCGGGGCGGGCATCGTGGCCGACAGCGACCCGACCAGCGAATACCACGAGACGCTCAACAAGGCCCGCGCCCTGGCCGTCGCCATCACCAGCGCCGAGCAGGGGTTGGACTGACAGCGTCCAGGCGGCAAGCGTCGAAGCGTCCAGGCGAAAGGCGGCAGCGTTTCTGCCTTTGGCTGACTGCTGATGGCTCGTATCTTGACCGAAGCGGCGTCAGACAGTCTTCAGGCGAAAGCCAATCTCGGTGGCCCGGCGGCCACGCCAGGGACTCAAGTCCCTGGCTACGGACACGAAGTCCGCTGATGAACTTTTACAAAATAATCCGGTTATCACGGCTACGTGATTCTGCGGGGCGGC
>CAZHMJ010000266.1:0-6291 GCA_964533805.1 uncultured Anaerolineae bacterium
GGCCGATCAAGAACCCACCCAACTCACGATGATCGTTCGCTACGCCGTGGAAGGAAACCGCCAGCACTTTGAGGCACGCCAACAGACTCTCACAAGCGAATTGCCCGATCGCCTTCCCCTGGTGCTGGGAAATCCCCTTCGTTTGCGGCAGATCGTCGACATCCTGCTCGACAATGCAAACAAGTACACCCCGCCAGGGGGACATATTCAGGTCAAGCTCGACCAGCAGGGTGATTTCCTGGTACTCACGGTGCAGGATGATGGCATGGGCGTTCCTGCCCCGGATCAGCCCCATGTATTCGAGCAGTTTTTCCGGGGCAGCAACGTCAAAGCAGCGGGGTACAAAGGGTCAGGGCTGGGCCTGACGATCGTCAAAACTATCGTAGACAAACACAATGGGCGCGTATGGCTAGACAGTGTCGAGGGAGAAGGCACCGCCTTCACGATCATGCTGCCCGCAACCCCCGATCAAGAGCCGGTCCACTCCGCGCCACCTACGCCTTAGCCAGCCGGGCTGCGTACTGCGCCTTGTAGTATTCCAGGTATTCACCGGTTTTGATCTTACGCCACCACCACTCGTTCTCGACGTACCACTGGGCTGTTTCTTGCAGGGCCTCTTCGAAGGAATGCTGCCGCTGCCAACCCAGGGCACGCAACTTGGCGCAGTTCATGGCATAGCGTCGGTCATGGCCGGGTCGGTCCTCCACGTGGCGAAGTAGAGTCTCCGGCTTGCCCAGAGCCTTCAGAAGCATTTTGACCACAGCGATGTTGTGCTGCTCGTTTTCGCCGGCCACGTTGTAGGCCTCCCCAGATTCGCCCCGGTGCAAGACGAGGTCAATAGCGGCGGCATGATCGTCGACATACAGCCAGTCGCGCACCTGCCGGCCATCACCATACAGGGGCAGAGACCGATCATCCAACGCCTCGGTGATGAACAGCGGAAGCAGTTTCTCCGGATACTGGTACGGTCCGAAGGTGTTACTGCCCCGGGTCACGACCACGTCCAACCCATACGTCTGCCGGTACGCCCGGATCATCAGTTCTGCGCTGGCCTTAGAAGCCGCATAAGGGCTGTTAGGCTCGAATCGATCAGTCTCGACGGAGTAGCCTTCGGTGACATCGCCGTAGACTTCATCCGTGCTGACGTGCAGCATACGCTGGACGCCGAGCAACCGCATCATATCCAGCAGGATGTAGGTGCCGATTACGTCGGTATGCATGAACGCATCCGGGGTGAGGATACTGCGATCGACGTGCGTTTCCGCGGCGAAATTGACGATAGTATCGATCTGATGCGCTTTGATAGCCCCTTCGACCGCGACCCGGTCGGCAATATCGCCGCGTACAAATGCATAGCGCGGGCTATCATGGACGGACAGAAGGTTATCCAGATTGCCCGCATAGGTTAGCTTGTCGAATACGATGATGTTGTACTCGGGATGCTGGTCAATCATGTGGCGGACAAACGCGCTGCCAATGAAGCCGGCTCCACCGGTCACCAGGATGTTCTTCATGCGTCTTCCTGTTTCGCTTCCTGCCCCCTAAAAACAAATCTCCCCAACGGGTTTGATGGTCAGATCAACCCCACCTTGCTGTGATCGCCCAGGTTGAGCTTGAGCGACCTGGGGCGGTAATCGCTTCTGGAAACCAGAACATCCCGCCCAATCAGACTATCCTGCACCCGCACACCAATATCTTTCAGCATGCTGTTCTCAAGCACAATCGAGCGCTCGATCTCACAGTTTTCGATCACCACATCGTGGTAGATACTGGTGAAAGGACCGACATAGCTGTTAACGATCCGGGTATTCTCTCCGATGATTGCCGGCCCGCGAATCGTGCTGTGGATGATCTCCGCTCCGGCCTGGATCGTGGCCCTGGAGTCGACCTCGGATTGGGCGTCCACATTACCCTTGATCTCCGGTACCAGCTCCTCCAGGACCATGCTATTGGCCTCAAGCATATCATCCGGCCGCCCGGTGTCGATCCACCAGCCGTCATGCACGTAGGGGAAGACGGTATACCCATGATCGACGAGCCACTGGATCGCGTCCGTGATCTCCAGTTCGCCGCGCCAGGAAGGCCGAATTGCCTCGGTCGCCTCGAAGATGAACCTGTCGAACATATAGATGCCGACCAGCGCCAGATCGGACGGCGGGTCTTTCGGTTTCTCGATCAGGCACTCGATCTGCCCGTGGGGCGTCAGTTTAGCAACGCCATACTGCTGGGGCTGCTCGACGCGGGTCAGGACAATCTGGCTGTTCCAGGTCGGGTTCTGGTCAAAATCGGTGATCAGACGATGGATGCCACCCTGGATGACGTTGTCCCCCAGGAACATCACGAACCGGTCTTCGCCAAGAAACTCCCGCGAGATTTTGACGGCATGGGCCAGACCGAGTGGAGCTTCCTGGGGGATGTACGTGATTGCCACACCCCACCGGCTGCCATCCCCGACCGCTTCCCGGATTTCGTTGCCGGTATCGCCAATCACAATCCCGATCTCGGTAATCCCCGCATCCCGAATTGACTCGATCACGCGGAACAGGATCGGCTTGTTGGCCACCGGGATGAGCTGTTTGGCGCGCGTATAGGTCAGCGGATAGAGGCGCGTTCCCTTGCCGCCACTGAGGATCAAGCCTTTCATAGCGCTCTCCTGGCGTCTGACCGGGTCTTAACCGTAATAGCCACCCACGGAAGCGTCGCGCGGTGCATTCGTCAGGACGCAGCCCACAATCCGGATATGCACCTGGTTGAGCAGCTCGTGGGCGCGCAGCGTGTGATCGCGCCGGGAGTGACCGGCCCGTACCACCAGAATGGCCGCATCCAGCTTTGAGCCGAGAATGATGGCATCTGAGACGGCCAGCACCGGCGGAGCATCGAACAGGACGAATTCCGCCCTGGCCTTGAGCACGCCAATCACCTCATCCATCTTGCGGCTGCCAATCAGGTCGGCCGGATTGGGCGGAAGCTGGCCGGACGGCAGCACCAGCAGATTGGGCACACCGACTTGCTGGAGGGGCGGTTGGGCCAGCACGCCCGCCTCCAGCATCATGGTCGTCAACCCTCTTTCATTGCCGATGTTCCAAAAGGTGTGTTGTTGGGGCCGGCGCAGATCGCAGTCGACCAGGATCGTTTCATGTCCGCCCTGGGCCAGCGTCACTGCAAGATTGGCTATCGCCGTGCTCTTGCCAGTCTCTGGCGTCGGGCTGGTGAACACCAGCGTATTCACCGGCCTGTCAACCGTCGAAAACAGGAGATTGGTACGGAGCGTCCGGTACGCCTCGGCCGCCGCAGATTTCGGATCGCTCAGGGTAATGAGCTGTGCAGTAGTCATCGCTTGATGGCCTTCCTTTGGCTCAGGACCGGGCATCATCTGCCGGAATCGCACCGAGAACCGGTACACCAAGTGACCGGGTGATATCACTGCGATGGCGGATCACATTCGATTCGAGATACTCAAGCACGAACACGATAACGCCCCCCAGGAGTAGCCCCAACGCAGCGCCCACGGCGACATTGACGAATGTATTGGGCTTAGTCTGCGCGTAATTCGGGTAATCGATCAGTTCTGCATCGATCCGGTCCTCATAACGGGAACGCTGATTCTCCTCGTTCCGCCAGTTGATGAACAACTCGCCCCAGCGCCGCGCCACCCGCTGGGCCAGCTCGCCATCCGGCAGGTCCACGTCGACCGTCAAGGAAAGCATGCTTTCCTCTGTATCCACAGTCACGTTCCCCAACAGCGCGCCCGGAACCATATCGAGCTGCAAATCGCTGATAACCTGCTGCGCGCGGTCCTCACTGCTCAAGTAGACCACATAGGAGCGCATCAGCCGGGTTGTCGCCTCAGCCAGCCCATAATCCACCCGGGACGGCTTCATCAAGATTGTCTGGGTCGCGCGATAGATCGGAGTCTGCATCCGGCTAAACACGTAAGCGCTGGCCATGCACAGAACGACCAGCAGGACGATGATCCACCAGCGGCGCAGAATGATCCGAACATAGTCCATGAGATTCATGGCCCTCACCTCCTCAAAACGGGCGCTATTGTACCCGGCCTCATTGCTTCCTGCGAAAAACAAGCCATACGATTCACCTACGCAAAAACAAGCCCGGTCTTGCCGTCGAGCAAGCCGGGCATGCAATCAGATTATCGAGCCGGGAACTTATTCGCGACTGGCCAGCCACCGCTCGCAGCTAATGGCTGCGGCCGCGCCTTGCCCGACCGATGTGGATACCTGACGGTAGATGCTATCCTGAATCTCCCCGGCGGCGAACACCCCTTCGACGCTGGTCTGCATCAACTTGTCCGTGACCACATACCCATGGTTGTCCAGCGCCAGTTGATCTCCGAACAGAGTGCTATTTGGATCGTGGCCGATGAAGATGAAAACCCCATCCGTCTTGAATTCGCTGACCTCACCAGTCTTCTTATTGTTCAAAACCACACTCTGAACCGTGCCATTGCCGCGAATCTCATCGATCACGGTATTCCAAACAAAATGAATCTTCTCATTACTGCGTGCCCGTTGCTGCAAGGTAGCCCCGGCACGCAGTTCATCACGACGGTGGACAATCGTCACCCTGGTAGCGAATTTGGTCAGGAAGATACCCTCCTCCAAAGCGCTGTCTCCGCCACCCACGACAACCACTTCCTTGCCCCGAAAGAAGAAGCCATCACAGGTCCCGCAGTAGCTCACGCCACGCCCGGTGAACTCCGCCTCGCCCGGCACGCCTAACTTGCGCGGGTTGGCCCCCACCGTCACAATAACCGCCTCGGCCTCGTATTCCCCCGATCGGGAACGCACGTAGAATGGCGGACCTTGCGTGAAATTGACCTGCTCAACCGCATCGAACTCGATCCGCGCTCCGAATCGCTCAGCCTGGGCTTTCATCAGCTCGACCATCTCGGCCCCGGTCAGTCCCTGTGGAAAGCCGGGGTAATTCTCGACTTCGCTGGTGAGGGCCACCTGTCCTCCCAGCAGATCGCCGGCCAGCACCAGCGGATTCAGGTTGGCGCGGGCTGTATACAGGGCCGCAGTCAGTCCGGCCGGCCCGGAGCCAATGATGATCACTTTCTCTTTCTGCATGACGACGTTCTCCATGGGAAACGCGAGGGGATCGGGTAAGCTGCTTCAACAATCCCCGAATGGGAAGCTATCGATCGCTCGGCCCCTTCAGCAGACCTTCGTTCTCGGCGCGAATGATAGCCAGCAAGGCCTCGAACTCCTCGCGACAGTCCCCGCACCGATCGAGGTGGTCCTGTACAGCCGGCAGAAGAAGGGCCGGGTCTTCGCCAGCGTTGATCAACTCCACAAGGTGAGGCATTTCCGCATCACAATCCTCGCAATTCACCTCATGTTCATGGACTGCGAAGATGACTTCCACCATCGCGACAAGCTGGTTGAAACTCATGCCCGTTTTTCCTTGTTTGCTGCCAGATTCGACAGCCCGATCGGCAGCGATCTTACGTGCTCATTCCCGAAATAGGTCGTGAATATAGTCCATGTTCAGCCCTTCGGCCTCGAGAGCCGTGCGGAGTCTCATCCGCGCGTCGAACAACAGCTTGTAGAGCGCATTGCGGTTGGTGCCCATGCGCTCCGCAACAATTTCCAGCGGCACGCCGCGAAACCCGACAGCCGTGAGAGCTGTCCGCTGCCGGTCGGTGAGAACCGTGGCAATCGCCTGCTGTACTTTTCCGAAGACCTCGTTGCGCTCGGCCGATTTCTCGGGTCCGGTTGGCGGACTGGAGAGGAGCGTCCCACCCTCGCCCGGCATCAGTTCTCCATCCACCGCCAGCGCTTCCAGACTGAAGTCCCGATAACGTGCTCGCCGAAGCTCGCTGATCGCGACCCGCACGGCTACCTTGGTCGCCCAGGTCGTGAACTGGCTGTCTCCCCTGAACGATTGAAGATTATTCAGAACGCGCAAGGTGGCTTCCTGAGCGAAGTCTTCGGCCATCTGCTCCAGTTCCACGTACGCCAGCGCAGACAGATCGCTCCGCTCCCGACTCAAGTAGTAGAGAATACCGCGCTTCAGACGGCCCCGCAGATCCTCAAGCGCTTCGGACTGCTCAGGCATCCCTTCCGCAGCGAGATGAGTTAGCCATTCTTGGTCAGTGCGCTTGGTCATTGTCAGGCCCCAGCCTCTACCGGAAACGCCAGGAATTGTACCACGCCGCTCGAACGATATACCTCATCGGCCGTCCACCAAAGCATAACCAACTCTCCGGTGCTCAGGGCTGTTGCAAAGTCGTGAAAAAGGTCTTTCTGCGGTAAGGTGTTTAGCGCC
>CAZHMJ010000267.1:0-822 GCA_964533805.1 uncultured Anaerolineae bacterium
AACGCGCTGGGCAGCCGGAACCCGTAATCCACCAGGGTCTGCTTGCGGGAGCGGTCGCCGCCGTACATGCCCCGAATCTGGGGAATCGTCATGTGGCTCTCGTCGATGACCAGCAGGAAGTCGGCGGGCATGTAATCGAGCAGCGTCCAGGGCGGGCTGCCCGCCGGGCGCTGATCCATGTGGCGCGAATAGTTCTCGATCCCGGAGCAGTACCCCAGCTCGCGCAGCATCTCCAGGTCGTACTGGACGCGCTGCTCCAGGCGCTGGGCTTCCAGCAGGCGGTTGTCGCGGTTCAGCTCGGACAGGCGATCCTTGAGTTCCTGGTCGATGTCCCGGATCGCGGCCTCCATTTTCGACTGCTCGGTGATGAAGTGCTTGGCCGGGTAGAGGTCCAGCGTTTCCAGCTCGTCCAGAATCTCGCCGGTCAGGGCGTTGAAGACGACCATGCGCTCGATCTCGTCGCCGAACATCGTGATCCGGTAGCCCTGCTCGCCGTAGGCCGGGATGACCTCCAGCGTGTCGCCCTTGGCGCGGAAGGTGCCGGGGCGCAGCTCCAGGTCGTTACGCTTGTAGTGGATGTGGACCAGATGGCGCAGGATCAGGTCGCGCCGGATGGCCTGCCCGACGTGCAGGTTGAGCACGACCTTGCCGTAAGCCTCCGGGCTGCCCAGGCCGTAGATGCACGACACCGAGGCGACGATCAGCACGTCGCGCCGGCTGAGGACCGAGGTGGTGGCGGAGAGGCGCAGCCGGTCGATGTCCTCGTTGATGTCGGTTTCCTTCTCGACGTACAGGTCCTTCTGCGGGACGTAGGCTTCCGGC
>CAZHMJ010000267.1:832-6284 GCA_964533805.1 uncultured Anaerolineae bacterium
GCTGGTAGTAATCGTAGTACGAGACAAAGTATTCGACGGCGTTGTGCGGGAAGAACTCTTTGAACTCGGCGTAAAGCTGGGCGGCCAGAGTTTTGTTGTGGCACATGACCAGGGTCGGCCGGTTGATCTCGGCGATCACAGACGCGACGGTGAAGGTCTTGCCGGTGCCGGTCGCGCCAAGCAGAGTCTGGTGGCGGTAGCCCTTGCTCAGGCCATCCACCAGCCCGGCGATGGCGGCCGGCTGGTCGCCGGTCGGCTGGAACTCGGAGACAAGCTGGAAGTCAGGCATAGCGGCTCTCAGTCATCAGCTTTCAACGGTCACAGCGGGAAAACGGACGGGGCGCGAGGCTCCGACGATGCGAACAGGTGTGCGAACAGATCGGTTATTCTAGCGCATCCTGTCCCGCCGCGCCACAAGAAAACGGAGGCAAGTGGCAAGAGTCAGGAGGCAAGAAAAAGCGTCCAGGCGGCAAGCGTCGAAGCGTCAAGGGAGGGGCTTGTGTAGGGCGTGCCCTCAAATTTGGGACTTCACCGGGGATGAAGCTGGGCCATGTCGTAGCGGTGCGGCCAGTCGCGATGCCGTCCCTGTTTGGCGAATGATTGGCCTGCCCGGCGAATGGGACGCATGGAGGGGGACTCCGTCGTCGCAGGCGACGCCGCTACGAAGACGATCCATGCGTGCCATCTGTTTCGGCCACTTACTACGGATTCGAGGGATGAGCATGGTTTCTTGTTGCCCTGAAGACCGTGTTCATCCGTCCTATCCGTCAAATCTGTGTTGAGTTGAAACGTGTCTTGCGGAGCCTGTGCTACCACCACGCGCCGCCGCCGCGGGTGCGGTCGTAGCGGTCGTAGAGCCACTCGCGCCGCTGCGGGACGGCCGGCTGCGGCACGAGCCGCATCAGGATCACGATCAGGACCACGCCCGCCAGGAAGCCGCCGATGTGCGCGAACCAGGCCACCCCGCCCCCGGCCAGCATCCCGGCCGCGCCCAGCCCGTTGAAGACCTGGAGCACGAACCACAGGCCCAGCACCAGCAGCGCGGGCACCTCGGCCACCTGCACGAAGAAGCCCAGGATCACCAGCCCACGCACCCGCACGCCCGGGAACATGATCAGGTAGCCGCCCAGCACCCCGGCGATCGCGCCGCTGGCCCCCAGCATCGGAATCCGCGAAGCCGGATCGACCATCACCTGGGCCAGGGTCGCCGCGAGACCGCACGCGAAATAGAACGCGAGATACAGCGGGATGCCCAGCCGGTCCTCCAGGTTGTCCCCGAAAATCCACAGGTAGAGCATGTTGCCCAGCAGGTGGGTCAGGCTGCCGTGCATGAACATCGCCCGGACGATGTCCAGGGTTTGCTCCGGGCCGATCCCGCGGCTGATCTCGGCCGGGATGGCCGCCCAGTTGGAAGCCAGCAGGTAGGCCTCGCGCTCGTTCAACGTTGCCTGGAACAGGAAATAGACCGCGACGTTGATTCCGATCAGGCCGATGGTGGCGATCGGAAAGCGGTGGGTGGGGTTGATGTCACTCAAAGGGAACATGAACGAACCTCATGTTGTCTTGGGGCGCGGCAGGAGCCAATTTCACTTCCCGCCGCGCCGTCGGTCGATTCAGCCTGTCCCGGCTAATCTTCGCCGGACAGCCCTTCGTTCACGGCGCTGAGCAGGCTGTGCTCGGCGTCGTCGCTACCCAACTCCCAGATCATCACCCCGCCCAGGCCGTGCTCGCGCACGTAAGCCGCCTTGAGGGCCAGCGATTCGGGATCGTCGTAGCTGATCATGATCTGGGTCGTGGCGTTATACAGCCAGGGCACCTGGGCTTCCTCGCTCCAGTAGCGAGTCATGCCGGACAGGAAATCGGCCAGCTCGCTGTATTTGAACGATCCCTGCTCGCCGGGCAGGCGGGTGAAGGGCTGGCCCAGCCCGTCATTGGTGTCCGGGACGCCTCCCCAGCCGCGCCCGTAGAACGGCACGCCCATCACGACCTTGTCCGCCGGGACGCCCGCGTCCAGGTAGATTTGCAGGCTGGCGGCGGCGCTCGGTTCGCCTTCCGGCGCGGTCAGCGGCGCGTTGAACCCGGTCCGGTCGCTCCAGCCGCCGTTGAAGTCGTAGGTCATCACGTTGAGCCAGTCCAGGAAGGGATGGATCGCGGCCAGGTCGTACTGGCGGACCTGATTCCCGGCCGGAGCGGCGATGGTCAGCAGGTAAGCGCGCCCGTCCTGGCGGCCCTGCGCGTCCAACGCGGCGCGGAATTCGGCCAGCAGGGCGGTGAAGTTGTCCGTATCCTCCGGCCGGGCAGTGTTGCCTTCCAGCCCGCCGCCGCCGGGATACTCCCAGTCGAGATCGATCCCGTCGAAGCCATAGCGGGTCATCAGCGCCAGGCACGAGTCGATGAACCCCCGCCGCGAGTCTTCGGTCAGGGCCACGTCCGAGAAGCGGCCCGACCACGTCCAGCCGCCGACCGACATCAGGGTTTGCAGGTGAGGGTAACGTTCCTTGAGGAGTTGAAACTGGCGGAAGTGGCCCTGAAACTCGGCCTCGGCCCCCGCCTCGTCGTCCGGGTAGGGTAGCTCGATGTCGGCCCACGGGTCGCCGAGGATGCATTCGCCTTCCTCGGAGATATTGATGAAAGCGTAGTTGATGTGGGTCAGCAGGTCGCCGGGGATGTCGTCCACGCCGTAGGCGGCCGCGCCGTAGATATCCCAACTGGCGTAGTAACCGATCACGCGCAGCGGCGAGCCGGGTTCCTGGGCCTGGGTGGCCGCGCCCCCGGCCAGAAGCGACACTAATCCGGCGGAAGCGAGTCCGGCGGCCAGCAACGCCGCGCGCCGAAGGGTGAAGTTGAGGTGCATGGTTCCTCCCGCTTGAGGTTGGAAAGGGCCCGGTTCGTAGGGAGAATCCTACCCCCGATCGCCTGGAAATGCATTGCCGGCACGCGGGATGCGCGCGATGGTAGGGTGGCTCTCGATGGCCTTTCAACTCAACACAGTGACTCACCAAAAATAATGACACGGATGGATCGGGCGTCGCGCGGTCGTGGATTTCAATCCACGATCCCGGCGGCGACGAATTCATGCGATTGATTTCGATCACTTGCTACGGATTTCACGGATTGGAAGGATTTTCACGGTTTTTTGATCCGTGTCCTCCGGCGGCATTGCCGTGCCCTATTGCCTTTTCGCAACGAGGCGCGACCGCGCGAATCGGGGTAAGATTCGCGGCGAGTGACCGCCAAGCCCAAGGAATCCCCACCCGTGAGTCTGCCCCAAGCCGAGTCCCCCCGCCGCCCCAACCGTCCGCCCTCACCGGCCGAGCCGGGCTACCGGCTGGCCCATCACTTCATCCTGGCCGAGCGGCGCACCCTGCTGTGGATGAACCTGCTGGGCAGCGTGCTGTTCGTCGTGATGCTGGGCGTGGTCTTCGCGCTGCTGGCGGTGTACCGCGCTCTCGGCGCGCCGCTGATCCTGCCCGGCCTGCCGGAGTCGCTCTCCGCCGGGGCGTACCTGCTGATGGCGGTCGGCACGCTGCTGCTGCACGAAGGGCTGCACGGCGCGGCGATCCGGCTGCGCGGCCACCATCCCCGCTTCGGGATGAAGCTGAGCAAGCTGGTGCTGTACACCACCTCGGACGCCTACTTCAGCCGGAATGAATACCTGCTCGTGACCCTGGCCCCGCTGGTCGGGATCGGCCTGCCGGGGATGGGCGCGATGCTGCTCGTGCCGCGTGGGGTGGCCCTGTGGTTGGGGATCATGGTCGCGCTCAACACGGCTTCGTCGATCGGCGACCTGTGGATGGCGGCCGTGACGGCCAGCTTCCCGCCGGAGGCGCGCTTCCGCGACGAGGAAGACGGCCTGAGCGCCTATCTGCCCGCCGGGATGCCGGACGGCGAGGGAGGCCAGCCCGCCTGATGGACGCCACTGCCGCCCCACCCGGCCCGCATGAAATGCTGCGCGCCTACCTGATCCTGGGCGTGGGCATCTTCGCCTTCGGGTTCTCGGCCATCTTCGCCCGCGCGGCGGACGCGCCGGGCTTCGTGGTCGCGGCCTGGCGCGTGGGGATCGCCAGCCTGCTCCTGACCGGGCCGTTCCTGCGCCAGCCGCCGGAGGCGCGCCGCCTCCGGCGCGGGGCGCGCCGCTGGGTCGTGCTGGGCGGGCTGATCTTCGCCCTCAGCCTGGGCGCGTTCCACATCGCCCTGGATTACACCACCGCCGCCAACGCAACCTTCATCGGCAACCTGTCCCCGGTCTGGGTCGGCCTGTTCACGCTGATCGTCCTGCGCCAGGCCCTGCCGCCGGTTTTCTGGCCGGGGGTGGTCATCGGCATGATCGGGGCGGGCTTCATCGTGTTTGGCGGCGGGTCGCTGGCGGGCATCCAGAGTGGGGATATCCTCGTCTTCGCCAACAGCACGGTCTGGGCGGCCTACCAGGTCGTCACGGCCCACGCCCGCGCCCGCGTCAGCGCCCAGAGCTGGGTGTGGTGGGTCCTGGTCATCGCCACCGGGCTGCTGGTTCCGCTGGCGCCCGTGTTCGGCTACCGCCTGACCGGCTACGACCCGGCGACGACCCTGGCCATGATCGGCGCGGGGGTGATCTCCCAGGCAGGCGGCTTCCTGGCCTACAACTACGCGCTGGGCCAGATCGCGGCGGCGCGCGTCTCCGTGGCAAGCACGCTCCAGCCGGTGCTGACCGCGATCCTGGCCGCGCTGCTGCTGGGGGAGGACTTCAGCGGTCTGCGCCTGGTGGGCGGGGCGCTGGTCATGCTCGGCGTCTACCTGACCGCCCGCACCCAGCCTCTCCACTGGCCGCGCCTGGCGCGCCATCACGACGCGGCCCACCCCTAAACTGTGGATAACCCCGCCTCGAAGGGGGGATAAGCCTGTGCATAACCCGCCCACTTGTCCACACGGCTGTGGATAGCCGGTGATATGACCGGGTGTTCTGCCCTACAGGTAGGTCATAACCACCGCAAGTCGCCCAGATGTTGGGGATAACTCCGCCCCGGCCTGTGGACAATTGAGTCAACCTGGGGATAAAAATCGCAAACCGGCGTCGCTCATCCATTCGATTCGGCGCAAACCGATGGGCGCGATACGAAGTCGCGCCATGCCCCGTCCCTGCACAGACCGCCCCACGTTTTGCGCCGAGGCAGCCCCTGCGAGCCTTTGACGCTTGCCGCTTCGACGCTTTCTCCGGCCTCTGGTCTCTGGCCTCCTGGCCTCGCTTTTCCGCCTCTTGCAAACGCTGTCAAAACGCGCCGGGGGCGGTACACTCAGGGCCATTCGCCTGCGGCCTTCAACCCGATGCCTATTCCAAGAGTTACCCGTTCTCATGGAGGATCGATCCGATGCCTGATTCCGCCCAACCGCTTTACCTGGATGTGACCCGCCCGGCCGCCGAGCGCGCGGCGGACCTGGTTGCCCGTATGACGCTCGACGAAAAAGTGTCTCAAAT
>CAZHMJ010000268.1:0-6267 GCA_964533805.1 uncultured Anaerolineae bacterium
AGGATGTACAAGTCCCATGAGCGAATTCTATAACCGGACTATACCGGAGACGCTGGCGGAGCTTGGCGTCGATCCGCATCAAGGCCTGGACGAAGCCGCGGTCAGCCAGCGTCGCGAACAGTACGGGTCGAATGTTCTGCCCACCAGCGCCGGGGAAAGCTGGATCAAGCTTCTGGCGTCCCAGTTCACGGAACTGATGGTGCTCGTGCTGTTGGTCGCGGCGGTGATCTCCCTGCTGTTGGGCGATGTCAAGGACACGATCATCATCCTCGCGATTGTGGTGCTCAACGCCCTGCTGGGTTTCTACCAGGAATACCGTGCCGAACAGGCCCTGGCTGCTCTGAATGCCATGCAGGTCCCGCAGGTGCGTGTGCGGCGCGGCGGCCATGTGCAGCACATCAGCGCCGTCGATCTGGTGCCGGGCGATGTTGTCCTGATCGAAGCCGGCGACAGCATTCCGGCGGATGGCCGCTTGATCGAAGCCGTCAACTTGCAGGTGGTCGAAGCGGCGATGACGGGCGAATCGCATCCGTCGCAAAAGGATACTGAGCCGCTGACCGGAAAGATCGCCCTGGCCGACCGGCACAACATGGTTTTCATGGGCACGGCGGCGACCTATGGGCGCGGTGAGCTGGTGGTCACCTCGACTGGTCTCAAGACCGAGTTGGGTAATATCGCCGCGATGCTGCAAGGCGTTGAGGAAACTCAGACCCCGCTCCAGGCCCGGCTCGAGTCACTGGGTAAGGTTCTGGCGGCTGCGGCGGGAGCGCTGGTGGTGGTGGTGTTCATCGCCGGGGTGTTGCGCGGCAACCCCATCGAAGAAATGCTGCTGACCTCGATCAGCCTGGCGGTGGCGGCCATCCCCGAAGGCCTGCCGGCGATCATCACGATCAGCCTGTCGCTGGGTGCGGCTCGCATGGTCAAACGGAATGCCCTGATCCGGCGTCTGCCAGCGGTGGAGACTCTCGGCTCGGTCACGACAATTTGCTCCGACAAGACCGGCACGCTGACCCGCAATGAGATGACCACGACCATGATCGCGCTGCCGGGCCACGATGACGTGCGGGTGACCGGCGTCGGCTATCAGCCGGTGGGCGAGTTCATGGTTGACGACAAGCGGCTGCATGTGGTCAATGACGGCGATCTGGCCCGCTTCCTGAAGGCGGCGGCGTTGTGCACCGATGCCTACGTGAATCAGGAAGGGGACGACGGTGCGTGGAGTGTCGTCGGCGATACCACCGAGGGTGCGCTCCTCGTGGCTGCTCGCAAAGCGGGTTGGAGCCGCCAGCAGCTTGAGGACGACCTGCCCCGCGTGGCCGAGCTCCCCTTCAGCAGCGAGCGCAAGGCGATGACGACCGTGCACGAGTTGCGCGGTCCCTTCGCGGTGGAACTGTTCTCGGACACGCCCTATGTGGCGTTTGTCAAAGGCGCGCCGGATGGTCTGTTGGGCTGGGCGGCAAGCGAACAGAGTCCAGAAGGCCCGGTGCCGCTCACGCCTGAGCGCCGTAAGGCCTGGCAGGACAAGATCAACGCGATGGCCGCCGAAGGCCTGCGCGTGATGGGTATCGCCTACCGCACGCTGGATCACCTGCCGGATGGCAAGACCTTGCAGCCGGAGGACGTCGAGCGTGAGTTGATCCTGTTGGGTCTGGCCGGAATCGTCGACCCGCCGCGTACCGAGGCCGCGCGCGCGGTGCATGTTGCCCGTCACGCGGGCATCCGCCCGATCATGATTACCGGCGATCATAAGCTGACCGCCGAGTCGATCGCGCGCCAGTTGGGCATCCTGCGCGATGGGCAATACGCCCTGAGTGGGGCCGACCTGGACGCGATGGATGATGCCACCCTGCGCAACACCGTTCTCGATGTGTCGGCTTATGCTCGCGTTTCGCCGGAGCACAAGCTGCGCGTGGTGGAAGCGCTCCAGTCGCATGGGCAGATCGTGGCGATGACCGGCGACGGGGTCAACGACGCCCCGGCCCTCAAGCAGGCCGACATCGGCGTCGCGATGGGCATCACCGGCACGGACGTGAGCAAAGGCGCGGCCGACATGGTGCTGACCGACGACAACTTCGCCAGCATCGTCTCGGCGGTGGAAGAAGGCCGCACGATCTACGATAACATTCGCAAATTCATCCGCTACCTGCTGAGTACCAACGCGGGTGAGATCGTGACCATGTTCATCGGCTTGTTGGCCGGGCTAAAGGTGCCGCTACTGGCGATTCAGATTTTGTGGATCAACCTGGTCACGGACGGTCTGCCGGCGATCGCACTGGGCTTTGAGCCGGCGGAAGAAGGCGTCATGCGCCGCCCGCCGCGCCACCCCCGGCAGAGCATTTTCGCCGAGGGGGTCGGTTTTCACATCATCTGGGTCGGGATCTTCCTGGGGATCATCACCCTGGGTGGGTACATCTGGGGGCAGACTTCGCTTGGCCTTCAGCCGTTCAGCCAGACTCTGGGGCTGGAGACCTTCTCCGAGGCCGCTCTGGCCGACCTGGTGGGCGCGGAGCACGTGCCGAATGGTTGGGATGCCATGTCGACCGAAGAACGTACCGCGCTCCTGCTGCAAGAAGCGGTTGATAGCGCCCATGAAGCCGGCTCGGATTTGATCAGCCTGGCATTGGCTGTTCCGCGCACAATAGCTTTTAGCGTCCTGGCCCTTTCGCAGATTGCCGAAGTAAGCGCCATCCATGCCGGTGACACCTCGTTCTTCCGGGTGTGGTACCGGCGCAACCGGCTGCTTCTCCTGGCCGTGCTAGCGACGTTCGTGCTGCAACTGTTGGTGATCTACGCGCCATTCCTGCAAAACGCCTTTAACACAGTTGCGTTGACCGGCGAACAACTGGCCGTTTCTCTCGGGCTGGCATCGACGGTGCTGTTTGCGGTTGAGATCGAGAAGTTCTTCCGGCGGCGGAGCAAGGCCGCGCGGGAAGCTGCGTAGTCCGTTGAAACAAGGGGGCGGCCGGAAAAAACGACCGCCCCCTTGTGTTTTGTTTGGCAGGTGCTAGGCGTACCAGCGCGGACTGACGTCCGGCGCGGTGTGGCGGGTCTTCCAGGACTGGCCCAGCCCGTGGCAGATGGCCGTGATGCGGCTCATGCGTTCCACGCCGGTGGTTGCCAGCCAGTCCGCCTGGGCCTGGCCCTTGAGCGCGACGGCATCCCCCCAGATCGCGCGCCCGGCGATCACGCCGCTGGCTCCGGCGGCGCAGGCGACTTTGGCCTGCTTGATAAAAACATCAAAACCGACGCCCGCGCTAAGCAGCGCCCATGGCACGGTGCAGACGGCATCCAACTCGCGCGCGGCATCCATCCAGACGGCCTCATCCGGCTCCTCAATGCAGTCCAGCGGGAATTCCATCTTGAGGATGTCCACGCCGCGCTGGGTGAAGATGCGCGCGTTTTCCACCACGACCTGTCGCCGCTCGGCGTTGCTCAGCGGTTTGGCCGGGTCGAGCGAGTAGCAGATAGGCTCGAAGAAGAAGGGCATCTGCTCGCGCTCGCACTGTTCGACGATCGAATCGACCACGTCGAACTTGGCCTGGACATTGGGCGAACCGGGGTGGAACATCATGATCAGCTTCGCCCCGCTGAACCCGGCCCGTTTGAGCTTGGCCACGTCCCAGTCCGGCAGGAAGTCCATTCCCCGGTCGCCGACGGCGCGGCTGTAATCGGTCAGTTCCAGGGGAGCCATGAACCCGGCGTTACTGGGCAGATCGCCGCCGGTCAGGGCGGGGATACCGAAGTCTGGATCGGTCAGAACGGCGGTGCAATGCGGTGCCAGGTGGCGGATCACCAGCCGTTTGAAAGCCACGGTTTCTTCGTAGGTGCTGGGGCCTTGCCCGTTCTTCTGGATTTCGTTAGGCCCACGGTGATCGATTGCCAGCACGGACATCGTGCCGTGGTTGTCGCTGCACTGGCTGAGGTGGCGGTACTTGCCGACGGAAAGCATGGGGGAGCAGTCCTCTCTGGTTTTTCGATTCGCACGATTGAAGCGAATGATGGGTGGAGAATCGTTTGTTCGCCGGATTATAACACCCCTGCCGTATGGCGGGCAGAGCCGAAGCTCAGGTTCGCGGAGTGTTTTGGACGCTTTCGGCCCACTGTTATAATCATCCTATTCCTGGGGAATCTACTGGAGAAAGTCCTGGCTTATGTTTCATGGCGGTGGTGGTTGGGGGGCGTTGATGCGCGGCGATGATGTCAAGCCGCATGTGACCTGGGGGTTGCTGCGCCGGGTACTGGCCTACGCGCGGCCCTATTATCGGCATATCGCGCTGCTGCTACTGCTGATCTTGCTGTCGACTGTGATGGGACTGGTCACCCCCTTGATCTTTCGCGACTTGATCGACCACACCCTGCCGGCGGGCGATGTCGTTCGTCTGAACTGGCTCGCGCTGGGGCTGGTGTTGATTCCGATCCTGAGCGGCGCAGTTGGGGTGTTCCAGCGCAAGCTGAACGCCACGATTGGCGAAGGGGTGATCTACGACCTGCGCGTGGCGCTGTACGCGCACTTGCAGCGGATGTCTTTTTCGTTCTTCACGAACACCAAAACCGGCGAGCTGATGAGCCGGCTGAACAACGATGTGATCGGCGCCCAGCAGGCCATCAGCAACACGATCATCGATATCGTGACCAACCTGATCCAGATGGTCGCCACACTGGCCGTGATGCTGACTCTGGAGTGGCGGCTGACCCTGATCGCCGTGATCGTGCTGCCGGTGTTTGTGTTCATTGCGCAGCGGTTGGGCGGGCGGCTGCGGGCGATTGCCCGCGAGGGGATGGAGTACAACGCCCAGATGAATGCTATGATGAACGAGACGCTCAACATCGGGGGCGTGCTTCTGATCAAGCTGTTCGGCCGGCGGACAACCGAAGTGGATCGCTTCCGGGCGCGGGCGGCGGATGTCCGCGACGTGGGCGTCAAACGGGCGGTGGTCGGCAGCCAGTTCTTCGTGGTGCTGGGTCTGGTCGGCGCGGTGGGGACGGCCCTGGTGTATTGGGTCGGTGGCCACCTGGTCTTGCAGCAGCTCTTTACCATCGGCACGATCGTGGCGTTCAGCTCCTATCTGATGCAACTCTATGGGAGCCTGCAGGGACTGACCAACGCGCCGGTGGCGTTCGCCACGTCGATGGTCAGCTTCGAGCGCGTTTTCGAGGTGATCGACCTCCCGCTGGAGATCGCCGAGAAGCCCGATGCCGTCGCGTTGGACGAGGTGCGTGGTGAGCTGGTCTTCGACAATGTGACCTTCGCCTACCACGTCGACGAGCGCAGCTTGCTGGGGGAAGTGAAGCGCTACGGGATGGAGTCGGTTGGCGCGGCGCTCTCCGGGTCGAAGCCAAACGGTCAACCGTCCCAGGCCGGGTCTGAGGCGCGTCCGGAGGCCGAGGCGGTCTCCCCGACCAGCCAGGCGCGCGAGATCGCCCTGGACGGGGTTTCCTTCCACATCCTGCCCGGCCAGCTCGTCGCCCTGGTGGGGCCGAGCGGCGCGGGCAAGACGACGGTGACTTACCTGATCCCGCGCCTGTACGATCCCTCGGCGGGGCGCATCCTGCTGGACGGGCACGACCTGCGCGATCTGAAGCTGGATAGCCTGGCCCGCCAGATCGGGATGGTGACGCAGGAGACGCACCTGTTTCACGACACGATCCGGACCAATCTGTTGTACGCCCGGATGGACGCGACCCAGGCGGAACTGGAAGCAGCCTGCAAGGCGGCCAATATTCACGACTTCGTGATGGGCCTGCCGGATGGCTACGATACGATCGTGGGCGAGCGCGGCTACCGCCTGAGCGGCGGCGAGAAGCAGCGGATCGCCATCGCCCGCGTGATCCTCAAAGACCCGCGCATCCTGGTCCTGGACGAAGCGACCAGCCATCTCGATAGCCAGTCCGAAGGGCTGATCCAGGATGCGCTCAAAACGGTGATGGCCGGCCGGACGAGCTTTGTGATCGCCCACCGGCTGAGCACGATCCTGGCCGCTGACCTGATCCTGGTGGTGGATCGAGGCCGGATCGTGGAGCAGGGCACCCATCACGAATTGTTGGGGCGGGGTGGGCTGTATGCCCAGTTGTACGAGACTCAGTTCAGCCGGGAGGCTGAAGCGCGCTAAGGGATGGGCTGCCCGGCGGGCAGGAGGATTGTGGGAAGATGCCTGAGCGTAACGTCGCCATCCTGATCTTCGATGACGTCGAAGAACTGGATTTCGTGGGGCCGTTCGAAGTGTTCAGTGTCGCGGCCCGGCGCAGCGATCCACCGGCCTTCGAGGT
>CAZHMJ010000269.1:0-6184 GCA_964533805.1 uncultured Anaerolineae bacterium
CCTTTCAGACGACGCTTCAGGTCGCGGTCACGGCGATTGGCGAGGACGCCGCCGCGCGCAACATCCTCGATTCGCTGACCCTGGAACGCGCGCAGACATTGGCTGCCTACCAGGTCCTTTCGACATCCGACTATGTGCTGCCCGAAGGTGATACCGCGATCCGGCTGGAGTACGTCTACGTTCAGACAGAGGCGAATCCGTTCCTCAAGAGTATCCCCTCGGTGGTTCGGGGCGTGGACGTCGTCACTATCAAGCGCGGCCAGGCGATTATTGTGACATTTCGTGTGGAGGCGGGACGCTTTGATGAGGAAGTCTGGCGGCTGGATCAGTTTTTGGCAACTCTGGAGTTCTAGAGTCCTGCTCGTGGCCCTTGTGGTCTCGGGAATCAGAGTTGCGCGAGCGCAGTCCGGCGTTGATTTCAACAATATCCTGCGTGCCACGGTCTTCGTGACCAGTGTGTATGAGACACCGGCCGGCCCCGCGGTTTCATGCGCCGGTTCTGGTACGTTGGTCAGCGCGGATGGCCTGATTCTCACTAACGCGCACATCGTGTCGGGAAGCGACCGCTGTCGGGTCGAAGATGTCGCCATCGCGCTGAGCGTCAGGACGGACGAACCGCCGGTGCCCACCTATTTTGCCGATGTCGTTCACTATGACCTGGGGTTGGACCTGGCCGTCCTGCGTATCACACGGCAGATCGATGGCCGGGTCGTGGATCGGAGTTCGCTGAGCCTGCCCTTCGTGGAGCTTGGCGATTCGGACCAGCTTCAATTGGACGATACGGTGAGCGTGTTTGGGTATGCCGGAATCGGCAACGATCCGGTCACTTTCTCGCGCGGGACGATCCTCGGTTTTGTCTCCGAGCCTCGCGGCGGAGAACGCGCCTGGCTCAAGACCAGCGCTACCATCCTTGGGCCGATGAGCGGCGGGGCTGCGTACAACGTTGCCGGGCAGTTGATCGGCGTGCCCACGACTGCTCCATCTGGAGTCGGGAGCGAGGCAGTGGATTGCCGGGAAATCCAGGATACCAACGGCGACCAACTGGTCGATAGCCGGGACAACTGCGTGCCGATCGGTGGGTTCATCAATGCGCTGCGCCCGGTAGCCCTGGCGCGCGGGCTGGTCCAGGCAGCCCGGCTGGGGATTCACGATGAGGGACACCAGTTTTCGGGACGCCAACAGGCGCTCTCAGCGGACGAAGAGCCGATCTTTGGAGCCATCCATTTCTCGCCAGGCGTCAATGAGGCGGGGATGCCGACCAGCTTTGTGACTCGACTTCCTGCCGGGGCGAGCAGCCTGTACCTGTTCTTCGACTACGACCACATGCGTCCTGGGGTTGTGTACGAACTGCGCACAACAATTGGCGGGGCCTACAATCCAGGGCTGAGTCTCTCGCCGGCTTTGTGGAGCGGTGGCCGGCGGGGCCTGTGGTACATCGGCAGCGCCAATAGACCCTGGCCGAATGGCGATTACGAGTTCACGCTGTATATCGAGGGGCGCCCAGTCAGTTCGGCCCAATTGACGATTGGCGGCGCTCCACAGTCTGAGCCGGTCTTTTCGGACATTTCTTTCGGTTTGCTGGATCTCCAGGGCAACATTCTGGGGAGTGGTTTCGTGCTGCCTTCAGGCAACGTGGCCAGTGCGAACTTTATCTTTCGGAATATGTCGATCGGGACCGCCTGGACTCAGGTGTGGTTCTACGAGGATATCGAGTTAAGCCGGGTGACGGCAAGTTGGGAGATCGGCCCGGATGGCTCCACGACGATCAGCATCCGAAACGATCAGGGGTTGCTGCCCGGCCGGTACCGGCTGGAGCTTTGGGTGGGCGACCGCTTATCGGCCCTCTCCGACTTTTTGATCGCGGGCGCGCAGGAAGGGGTGCTCGCCCAGGTGTTTGAGAACGAGCGATTCAGCAGCGAGGTCGGAGCCGGCGCGCCGGCTGGTATCGTCACCGAAAGTTTCTCCAATCCGATTCCGAGCTTGTTTGCCTTCATCGACTGGCGCTTGCTTGGCTCTGGCACACCCTGGACCTACCGCTGGCTGGTGGACGGGAACGTATTGTTCGAAGGCTACGAACCCTGGCAAGGGCCGGAAAGCGGCTCGAATTTTTGGATGCAGTTAGGCTCGGATTCGCTACTGCCAGACGGCTCCTACCGGTTGGATATCCTGCTCGCGAACCAGCTCCTGGTCAGCAAGACGGTGCGGGTGGGGCTGGGACAGCTTCCGGTTACCCAGGAGAATCTGGCGACTGGTGTGCAGCTTGCCGGGCGGGTCACCGATGCGGAGAATGGCGACGGGATTTCTGGGGTGATGTTCATTGTGCTGAGGGTGGAGTTTTCGGTCGAGGACTTCACCTGGGATCAGTCTCAAATCTACGACATGTCCATCACCGACAGCACGGGGCGGTACGAGATCGCCCGGCTGCTGCAATACGATCAGTATTACAGCGTCGTGATCATGGCCGACGGCTATTTGCCCGTGAGCGCCGACGGCATCTACCTCGATCCAGAGCAGCCGGTCGAGGAGGGCGTACTGGAGTTGCCGTTGCAGATGAATCGAGACTATGCCTCATGAGTGAACGGCTGCGGATCGACGTTGCCTTGGTCGAACGGGGCCTGGTTCACAGCCGGGAGCTGGCTCGCCGGATGATCATGGCGGGGGAGGTGACGGTGGATGGCCGCGTGGTGGACAAGCCTGGCGCGAAGATCGCGGCGGATGCGTCCATCGAAGTCAAGGCAGCTCCGCCATTTGTCAGCCGGGGCGGGGAAAAACTGGCAGCCGCCCTGGCCGCGTTCACGATCCCGGTGGCGGGGCGGGTTTGCGCCGACATCGGGGCCAGCACGGGGGGATTCACGGACTGTCTGCTCCAACGTGGGGCGAGCCGGGTGTATGCCATCGATGTAGGGTATGGGCAGCTCGATTACCGGCTGCGCCAGGACCCGCGCGTGGTCGTGATGGAGCGCACCAACGCTCGTTACCTGAAGGCATTGCCGGAGCCGGTCTCGCTTGTGACGGTGGATGCGTCGTTTATCTCGCTCCGGCTGCTGCTGCCGGTGATTCGAGGCTGGCTCGACTGTGAGACGATTGTGATTCCGTTGATCAAGCCGCAGTTCGAGGCGGGCAAATCGGATGTGGGGAAGGGCGGGGTGGTGCGCGATTCGCGCATTCACCGGCGCGTCCTGCACGAAGTGCTTGAGGCGGCGGTGGGGGATGGTTACAGGGTGCGCGGCCTGATCCGTTCGCCACTGAAAGGGCCAGCCGGTAATATTGAATTCCTCGCCTGGCTGGTGTACGGGGAGGAACTCGATTCCGTCCCCAACCTAGATGCCCTTATCGCCGTGGCGCTCAGTGACCCGGCAGAGGGCGAGACCGGGAGCGCGTGAGCCGGGCCAGTCTATACAGCCCAGTTCGATTCAGGTATACTCCTCCGGTACGGCAGGCTATAGAACTCCGAGAATGAGTCCAATGGATACGGCACGCATCAGGAATTTTTGTATCATCGCGCATATTGACCATGGCAAAAGCACCATGGCTGACCGGCTGCTGCAAATCACGAATACCGTCTCTGATCGTGACATGCAGGAGCAGGTCCTCGACAACATGGAGCTGGAACGGGAGCGCGGGGTGACGATCAAGGCCTCGGCGGTCCGGATGAATTACCAGGCCGAGGATGGTCAGGAATACGAAATCAACCTGATCGATACCCCCGGCCATGTGGACTTCTCCTACGAGGTCAGCCGCGCCCTGCTGGCTTGCGAAGGGGCCGTGCTGGTGGTCGACGCGACTCAGGGGATCGAGGCGCAGACGCTCGGCAACCTCTACCTGGCCCTGGAACACGATCTAGTCATCATTCCGGTGATCAACAAAATCGATTTGCCGGCCGCCCAACCGGAGGTGGTGACCAAGGACATTGTCGAATTGTTAGGCGGCGCGTCTAGCGACGTGATCTGCATTTCCGCCAAGACAGGCCTGAACGTGCGAGCCGTGCTGGAAGCCGTGGTCAAAAAAGTCCCGCCACCTTCGGGCAAAGCCAATGTGCCGCTGCGCGCCCTGATCTTCGATTCCCACTATGATTCCTACAAAGGCGTGATTGCCTACGTCCGCGTGTTCGAGGGCGAACTGAACGCACGCACGAAACTGCGGATGATGTCGACCGGGGCTGTCGTCGAACCGGTCGAGATCGGCGTGTTCAGCCCCAACATGAAGCCGGCTGCCGAGCTTAAGATGGGCGAGGTAGGCTACATCGCCACTGGGTTGAAGACCGTCCGCGAATGCCGGGTGGGTGACACCATCACCGATCAGCAGAACCCGGCGCCGTTTCCACTGCCAGGATATCAGAGTGTCAAGCCGATGGTGTTTGCCGGAATGTACCCGGTCGAAAACGACGACTACAACGATTTGCGTGAGGCTCTCGAAAAACTCCAGTTGAACGATGCCTCGTTAGTCTATCAACCAGAGACCTCCCAGGCGCTCAATTTTGGGTTCCGGGTGGGTTTTCTGGGGCTGTTCCACATGGACATCGTCCAGGAGCGACTTGAGCGCGAGTATGATCTAGACATTCTGGTGACGGCCCCCAGCGTGGAATACCAGGTTGTGCTGCGCAGCGGAGAGACGATTACGATCGATAGCCCGGCTGATTTGCCGGACGAGAGCACCGTGCAGTCGATCCTAGAACCATGGATGAAGATCCAGGTTTTCACGCCGCAGGAGTTCATCGGCGTGATCATGGAGCTTGTCAACAAGCGGCGCGGCACCTACGAAACGATGGAATACGTCGACGCCACCCGTGTGATGCTGACTTACCGCATTCCGCTGGCCGAGCTGATCGTGGATTTCTACGACAGGCTAAAGACCTTGACGCGCGGGTATGCCAGTCTTGACTACCAATTCGACGGTTATCAAGAGGGGCGGCTGGTCAAGCTGGACGTGCTGGTCAACAAGCAGCCGGTCGACGCGCTGGCGATGATCCTGCATGAGGATGACGCCTATCACAAAGGCCAGCGTCTCGTGACCCAACTCAAGAAGCTGATTCCGCGCCAGCAGTTCGAGGTGCCGATCCAGGCCGCGGTGGGCAAAAAGGTGATATCACGGGCCAACGTCAAGGCGGTGCGCAAGGACGTGTTGGCGAAATGCTACGGCGGTGACATTACCCGCAAGCGCAAGCTGTTGGAGAAACAGAAGAAGGGCAAGAAGCGCCTGAAGATGATCGGGAATGTCGAGGTGCCGCAGGAGGCGTTCATGGCCGTCCTGCGGCTCGAAGACGAAGATTGATCAGGCCGTCGCCGGGGACTGGTTGCGTAGCCAGTGCCAGGCGAGCGCCATCCCCCAGGTACTGGCCCAGATAGCTGGACGCGCGTCACGATCGCCGAGGCGATAGACGCGCGTTTTGATTCCCTTGGGGGTGAGTACCGCAATCACGGTCGCGTCGGGACGGCTGAGGATGCTGATGCAAATTTGCGCCTGGCTGGACTCATGGAGATGCTGCACGGCGGTTTCGCCCAAGGCTTCAGGATCGGCGTTGGGGTTGAGGCCGATCTCGGCGCACAGCGCGTCGGCCGTGTCGTATTGGGTTGCACTCGCGACAAGGTCAGCTCCGCCGGGCACCTGGCACAGCCGGTCGTAGAGCTTGCTACCAATGCCTGCCTCGAAGACGGCGATTGTCAGCCCACGCTGGCGAAGCTCCCTGACCAGGGCCTCTTCGATCTTGTCCTTCTCGGCACCGTAGATGTATTCACCTACCCGACGCCTGATCTCGGTTTCGACTTCCGCGATCATGCGGTTGGCCAGTTCAGGACTATCCGCCTTGGCGGTGATGCGGATATCGGTCTGGCCGATGTGGGCTGCCAGCCCGACGGTGGGATTGGTCAGCTTCATCAGGTCCGTGATGGCGCTATCGACGGTGCTTTCGCCGATGCCCGCGGTGCGGAGGACGCGCGCCTTGATGATGCTGGTCAGGCTGAACTTGCGCTGGAGATAGGGCAGCACGGCCGCATCGAGGAGGTACTTCATCTCGGAGGGCACGCCGGGCAGGCTGATTACGGTGCCTCGCTCACTCTCCACGATGAAGCAGGGCGCTGTCCCCACCGGGTTCTCAATCGGGATCGCACCGGCCGGGATATAGGCTTGCTGCCGGTTGTTGTCGGACATCAGGCTGCCCAGGCGGCGAAAGCGGTCGGCGATCTGA
>CAZHMJ010000270.1:0-275 GCA_964533805.1 uncultured Anaerolineae bacterium
CCTTGTCGGATGCACCACTTAGCTCAGGTTCATTATACGCATTCCTTCGCGCTGCACCATCCGGCTGGATCGACCGCCCCCCGCCCGCCTCATGGCGCGTCCTCATCCGGCGCCCCCGGCAATGTAAACCAGAAGGTGCTGCCTGCGCCGGGGGTGCTCTCCACCCCCACCTGCCCGCCCATCTTCTCGATGATGCGCTTGACGATCGAGAGGCCCAGCCCGGTCCCGGAGGCTTCGGCGTGGTGGAAGCGCACGAACTGCTCGAACAGGCGCGC
>CAZHMJ010000270.1:285-6096 GCA_964533805.1 uncultured Anaerolineae bacterium
CCTGATTCTCCGGCGTGATGCCCAGGCCATTGTCCCGCACCTCACAGCGCACCCGGTCGCCCACCCGGATGGCGCGCACGGCGATCGCCGGGGCGGGGTTGGCCTGACCGATGTACTTGATCGCGTTGCCGATCAGGTTGGCCAGGACTTCCTCCAGCCAGGGAGCGTAGGCCAACACGGCGGGCATGGTTTCATCCACGTCCAGGTGGACGCCCCGGGTCTGAATATCCTTCTCGAAGCGACGCACGGCGGACCGGACCACGCCCTCCAACTCGACCGGACGGAGGACCTCCTCCGCGTCGCGCAGGCGAGCCATCAAGAGCAGGCTGTCGATCATCTCGACCATCAGCCCGGCCGATTCCAGGATCGAATCGATGAAGACGCGCAGGTCGGGCGCGAGATCGCTGACGTCCATCTGGATCAGCCCGGCGTAACCGACGATGCCTTGCAGTGGCTTCTTGAGG
Source organism: uncultured Anaerolineae bacterium (assembly GCA_964533805.1). Classification (GTDB taxonomy): domain Bacteria; phylum Chloroflexota; class Anaerolineae; order Aggregatilineales; family Ch27; genus JARKOQ01. The sequence continues at coordinate 750 of CAZHMJ010000270.1, forward strand.
TCGTGGGCCACCGTCCGGGCGAAGGCGTCCAGGTCGCGGTTGCGGGCTTCCAGTTCCAGGGCGGACTGCCGGATCGTCTCCTCGGCCTGCTTGAAATCGGTGATATCCCGGATGAAGAAGGCGACCTTTTCCACGCCGCCCTGGGCGTTGACAGCCGGGTAGACACTGTTGTCCATGTAGCGGCCGTTGTAGAGGTCGATCCAGCGTTCCGGCCGCCCGGTGGAGATGGTCCGGCCGATCGGGACGGCCCGGCTTTCGGCCAGTTCCGGCGGCAGCAGGTCGAAGGCGTTGCGGCCCTGAACCTGCTCGCGTGGGCGACCCACCATGCGGCACAGGTAATCGTTGAAGGCCAGGAGATTGCCGTGCACATCCATCAGGAAGGCCACCTCGCTGCTGGCATTGAGCAGGGCCAGCATGGTCTGCTCGGCCAGGCGATCCTGGGTGATATCCCGGATGAAGAAGGCCACCTTCTCCACGCGGCCCTGGGCGTTGACGACCGGGTAGACGCTGTTATCCATGTAGCGGTTTTCGTAGACGTCCACCCAGCGTTCCGGCCGCCCGGTGGAGATGGTCCGGCCGATCGGGACGGCCCGGCTTTCGGCCAGTTCCGGCGGCAGCAGGTCGAAGGCGTTGCGGCCCTGAACCTGCTCGCGCGGGCGGCCCACCATCCGGCACAGGTGCTCGTTGAAAGCCAGCAGGTTGCCGTGCACGTCCATCAGGAAGGCCACCTCGCTGCTGGCGTTGAGCAGGGCCAGCAGGGTCTGCTCGGCCAGCCGGTCGTCCGTGATGTCGCGCAAGAAATAGGCCACCCGTTCCACGCCGCCCTGGGCGCTGACTACGGGGTAGACGCTGTTGTCCATGAAGCGATTCTCGTAGATGTCCACCCAGCGCTCCGGCCGCCCGGTGGAGATCGCCCGGCCGATCGGGACGGCCCGGCTCTCGGCCAGGTCTGGCGGCAGCAGGTCGAAGGCGTTGCGACCCTGGACCTGCTCGCGCGGGCGGTTGACCATCCGGCACAGGTGCTCGTTGAAGGCCAGGAGGTTGCCATGCACGTCCATCAGGAAGGCGACTTCACTACTGGCGTTGAGCAGGGCCAGCAGGGTGTTCTCGCTTTCGCGCTGTTTCTGCTCCGTGGCCGTGCGCCGGGAGACGTCGAGCAGCGTGATCACCCGCCCGCCGACCTGGCCGTTACGGCCCAGGAAGGGCGCGACCCGCACCTCCAGATCGCGGTGCAATCCCTGATGGGTGAACACTGCCTCCTGGCCGGCGGTCAGCCGCCCGCGCACCCCGGCGATGAGATCGGCGGCCTCCGGGAAGAGGTCCGCGGGGCGCCGGCCGAGCACCTGGGCGCGAGGGAGGCCGCTCAGTTCCTCCGCCGCCCGATTGAGATAAATCATCCGCCCGTCGTCATCCAGGACAAACACTGCCTCGCGCAGGCTGTCCAGCACGCAGTCACGCTCGACCGGGGACTCCGCGCCCGGCGGGACGCGGCGGGCGGAGGGGCGCCGTCCAAGCAGGGCCATCAGACCGGCCAGCGCGGCCGCGCCGGCCCCCAGGCCGAGGACAAAGATGAGCAAATCGGGCATCAGACCACCTGATCGGAAATCCCGGGGAATCCACCCGGCTACCTGCAAGCGCTGCGCGAACGAGGGTTTCGAAACGGTGATGAAAGCGTGTTGGTCAAGTCAAGCGTTGCGCCCCGGGAGCAGGGATCACCGGCCGCTTTCACCCGACATAGTGTGCATCAATTTCCGGCCCGCGCCACCTGCCCGGCTCAGGCCGCGTCCTCCTCCGGCGGCAGAGGCAGCGCGAACCAGAAGGTGCTGCCCTGCCCCGGCATACTCTCCACCCCCAGCCGGCCGTTCAGCCGGTAGACAATGCGCTGCACGATCGCCAGACCCAGCCCAAAGCCACGCGCCTCGTCGTGATGGAAGCGCGCGAACATCTCGAACAGCTTGTGCTGGTCGGTAGGCGCGATGCCCAGACCGTTGTCGGTCACGTCGAAGCGAGCCAGGCCGTCCTCCACCCGGCCGGTGATCCTGATCGCCGGGGCGGGGTTGTTGCGCCCGACGTACTTGATCGCGTTCCCGACCAGGTTGGCGACGACCTCCTCCACCCACACCGGATGGGCCAGCACGTCCGGCAGGCCGGGTTGAATCTCCACCCGGATGGGACGCGTCTCGATTTCCCGGCGGAAACGGCTCACCGCCGCCTCGACCACCGGGGCCATCGCCACCCGGCTGAGGACCTGGCTCGTGTCGTGGAGTTGGGTCAGCAGGAGCAGGCTGTCGATGATGTCGTTCATCTTGTCCGCGCCCACGCGCACCGCCTGCACGTATTCAACCAGCATCGAATCGAGCCGGGCTTCTTCCGCCTCGATCAGGCTGAGATAGCCCACGATCAGGTTGAGCGGCGCGCGCAGGTCGTGGGCGACCATGTGGCTGAAAGCGTCCAGGTCCTGGTTGCGCTCCTCCAGGCTGGCGGCGTAACGCTCCACCTGCGCGTAAAGCTGGGCGTTGCGGATGGCGGCGGCGGCCTGATCGGCGAAGACCTGGAGCGACCGGGCGTGTTCCTCGGTGAAGGCATTCGGCCGCACCGCGTCAAGGTTCAGGAAGCCGATCACCTCACCATCGATGCTGACTGGGGCGCAAATCAGGGAGCGGATCGTCCGCCCGGTGGCGCGCATAACCCAGCCGGGATAGGTCCGGGTGTCGGCGATGACCAATGCCCGGCCGGTCTCGACCACCTCGCGCAGGCTGCGCGTCTCGGACAGCGCAAAGGTCGTGTTGTAGACGTCTTCCTCCGGCTCGTCGTTTTCCACGGTCCGCCGAAAGCGCACCACGCGGGCCACGCCGTTCTCCAGCAGCATGATGTGGGTCATATCGTGCGGCACGGTGATCGCCCGGTCGAGGTTGTTCAGCACCCGGTCCAGCACCTTGTTCAAATCCAGAGTACTGCTGAGGGCGGTCGCCACGTCGCGCAGGGCTTCGGCCATCAGGCGCTGCTCGTGCTCGGCGGCCTGGATTCGTTTACGCTCGGTGATGTCCTCCTGGATCGCCATGAAATTTGTGATCTGGCCGTTCCCATCCATCACCGGGGAAATGGTCGATTGGACCCAGTACATCTCTCCGTCCTTGCGACGGTTGTGGAATTCGCCGCGCCACTGCCCGCCGCTGGCGATGCTCTGCCACAACTCGGCGTAGACCTCGGCCGGAGTCTCGCCCGAACTGAGGATGCGGGTATGCCGGCCGAGGATCTCGGCCTGGCTGTAGCCGGTCACGGCGCAGAAGCGCGGGTTGACGTACTCGATCAGGCCGCGCGTGTCGGTGATCACGACCATGTTGGCGCTTTGCTCGACGGCTTGCGACAGCCGGCGGAGCTGCGCTTCGTCCAGTTTGCTACGCGTGATTTCCCGCAGGACAATCACCCGGCCGGCCGGCTGGCCCAGCGCGTTCCTGAGCGGGAGGATCCGCAGATCGTAGTAGCGCTGCCGGCCGGTCGCCGTGGAAATGAGCTCGCCCTGATAGTCCCGCACGCCCTTGAACCGGGCCAGCAGGTCCGGGCGCGAGGCGAATATGGTTTCCACGGGCGCGCCAATGGATTCGGGCGTGAGCTGCGAGACGAACGCCATGAAGGCCGGGTTGGCCGCCAGAATACGGTCATCGGCATCCAGCACCAGCACGCCATCGCTCATACTGGCGACCACCCGCTCGTAGGCCGAGGGCGAGAGCGCCAGCGCGCGCAACTTCAACAGGCTCCAGCCGGCCAGCGCCGCCGCCGCCAGCAGGGCCACGATCAGGCCGACAAACAGCACCCCTTCACCCATGATGTCTCCGGAAACGCTCGAACCGCGATGAACAGGTGCGATGGTGAGAACGGGAAATGGCTCTTGGCTGTTAGCGCTTGGCTCCTGGCTAAAAGCCGGGAGCGAACGCCCGATCAGGCTCGCGTTTGGCTAAAAGCCAAGCGCCAAGCGCTCACAGCGACTTACCCAAATACCAGCATCAGGAACAGGAGTACGAGTCCCAACAACCAGGCCACGATCGACATGATTTTACTCCAGGGGTTCAGCCAGCATCCGGATCGGATAGAGCAAAGAAACGCCATCGGCCCACGTCTCGCCCACCCTCACCGGCACGCGGGTATTGGTCGCCAGGTCGTAAAGGCCGATCCGCACCTGGTACGTCCCCGGCGAAACGTCTTCATCATAAAGATAGACCGAGAGTTCGTCCTTCACAAATTCGCCGGGCTGCCAGAGCGACGTGGGATACAGCTCGTTGCCCGGCTGGTGATCCCAGGTCGCGACCAGGTTGCCCTCTTCGTCCAATACGTGCAGGAAAACCGTGTAATCCCGGTCGATGTCACCCGTCACTTCCCAGCAGGAGAAAAACACGATCCGCCGCCCATCCCAGAAATCCAGGCCGGTCATGCCATATCCGCGCAGGATGGCGAAATCCGGGTAGACGGCCGGGGGATCGAACAGCCCGTTGCAGTCGGCGATCGCGTGGCGTTTGGCGGTGTCCACGCGGTAGACCTCGTAGACAAAGGAGCCGTCGAAATGGCGGGTGATCGGTTCGGCCAGCCAGGGCTGGCCCGGCAGGGCGCGCACCGGGTTCGGCCCGATCGGGCGGTAGACATTCTCCGATTCCGTCCCGGCGACGTAGTGCGTGACCACCCCATCCAGCGCGTCCAGATCGGTCACGGGCGAGGTGTCGATCACCCGGTCGGGGAAGAAAAACGGCAGGCGCAGCGCGCCGGGGGCCAGGATGTGGACCGCGGCGGGGTCCGGCGCGGCGGCGATCGCCTCGCGCAGGGCTTCGACCGTCAGGAACAGGGCCGGGTTGGCCGTGTACTGCTTCGCGCCGTCGTCGACCAGGTCGGCGGCGAGCAGGTGCGGGGCGGACTTGGCGATGGCCAGCCACAGGCCGGGCACGATCAGGGCCAGCAGGGCGACCTGGGCCATCCCCGCCCGCCGCGCCGGGCGGACGAAACCCGCCAGCCGTCCCGCGACAGCCTCACCCAGCCCGGCCACGATCACGAGTTGGAGCGGCACGATGGCGAACGCCAGGCGGGGATGGTAGGAATACGACCAGAACCAGGTGAGCCAGTACGGGGCGATCAGGAGGCCGATCAAAAGCGCCGTATGGGCACGCCGGGGGCGAGACGCGAATGTTGAATTTTGAATGTTGAATTTTGAATGGAAAGACGAAAGCAGCGGGACCCTGGTTGGCCGATCCGGCCGGACAGTGGCGCGGTGGGCACGCCGGGGGCGAGACGCGAATGTTGAATTTCGAATGTTGAATTTTGAATGGAAAGACGAAAGCAGCGGGACCCTGGTTGGCCGATC
>CAZHMJ010000271.1:0-6078 GCA_964533805.1 uncultured Anaerolineae bacterium
GTCATGCATGACGTGCCCCTCCGGGTAGTGGTTCCGGTAGGGGTAGAGCTTGCTGCGCCGGGGCGAATCTTCGTTGAGCGGCACCGGGTCGGGCGGACCGGGTTCCGTGCCGATCAGGCGGCCGTAGGCCCGGTAGACGTCCATGCTGCTCAGCAGCACGACCCGGCCCACCAGGCCGCGCATCGCGGCCATGAAGTCGAAGGCGTGCTGGCGGGTGATGGCGATGGTGTGCAGGGCGATGTCCGGCCGGAAAGCGGCGAAGGCCTCCCGCGCCTCGTCCAGATGGGCGATGTCCCCGGTCAGGCGGGTGACGCCTTCCGGCGGCGCGAGGGGACTCTGGCCCCGGTTGAAGACCGCGAGGGTGTGGCCGAGCTGGTGGAGCCGCCGCACGGCGGCCGCGCCGATGAAGCGGGTGCCGCCAATCACCAGAATGCGCATGAGGGTTTGCCTGTCCTCCGGGTGGCTGAAAGGATGCTGATCGTGATGATCAAGATCATAGAGGAGAGTCGGCCTGGCGGCAAAAAAAGCCGCGCAACCCATCGGTCGCGCGGCTGGTTTTCTCTGGACTCTCTGCTTCAGGTCTCTGGCCTCTGCCTTACTCCTCGACGCGGGTCGCCACGAACTGGAGGGCGAGCGTCACCTCGTTGGTGACGTTGGCCACATTGGGCACGTTGGGGATGGTCAGGTTGTACTGCTCGCGGGTCACGACCGTGCTGGCCGTGCCTTCCAGCCGGTCCTCGGCGACCAGGGTGACCTCGGCCTGCCAGGTCGTGCTCTGGACGATGTCGCGTACCTTGAGGTCGCCCACGATCTCAAAGCGGATCGTGTCGCCGACGGCCACGTTGTCCGGCAGGCCGTTGAGCGCGGTCGGGGTGAATTCCGCGAACTCGAAGGCATCCTGCGAGGACTGCAAAATCTGGCCGCGGATCGCCCGGTTGCGGAAGTCGTTGTCGGTCTGAAGGGTGCGGACATTGATCCGGATCACGCCCATCTCGGAACTGGCCGGCGCGTCGAAATCGACGATGATATCCCCGGCGACCTGGTTGGTCGTGCCGATCACGGTCGTCCGCTGGTTGAACAGGTCTTCTTCCAGGGTGAAGGAAGCCTGGGATTCCTCCGGCACGATCCGGAACAGGCGACGCGCCCCGGCGGCCGCGGCCGGCGCGGGGGTGGCCGGGGTGGGTTCGGCCCGTGTCGCCTCGGTCGCCTCGGCGGTGGGTTGGCTGGTGGGCGCTTCGGTCGCCTGCCCGGTCAGGGAGAGCGTCGGGGCGCTGATCGGCTGGCTGGCCTCGCCAGAGCCGCTGGAGATCAAAAAGACGGCCAACACCCCGATCGCCACGACCGCGGCGGCCCCGCCCAGAATCAGTAATGTCCTACGGTTCATTTTCAAACACGCCTCCGTGATCCATACATCCAAACATCAACACTATCCATCCTGGAGAATCCAACAGTCTCAGATATTACGAGATTAATCACCATTTTTATCTCTTGTTTAGCGCGACCATTATAGCAGTTCGAGTCCCGCTGCAAATGAGATGTCCGTGAGAAAGGGGCCGGATGCCCCGGCGCGGCGTATTAACCATTTTCTAACAAAAAATAAGCGCACTCCAAATAGACCGAACGCATGTTCTATGCTAGCATGAGAGAGCAGTCACCCTGGCTTATTGGAGAAGGCATGGAAACGACATTCGCCGTCCTGAGGTTCATTCGCGAATACATGGCGCTGCACGCCTGGTCGCCGACCCTGCGCGAGATCGCCGACGCCTGCAACCTGGCCTGGCCCTCCTCGGTGCCGCGCCATCTCGATCGCCTGGAAGCCTGGGGGCTGATCGTGCGCGAGGCGGGCCAGGCGCGCAGCATCGCCGTAACGGAGAAAGGACGCGATTTTCAACTTTAGGCAAGCGATCGGGCTCCACCAAAAACAGAAAGACGCAATCCGCAGCGTCTGAAACAGAACACTTTGCGCGCGCGTTTTCGGTGCGCTTTTTTGTATTTACGCCCTGTTCGCCCGGTTTGGATCGATGCGCCGCATGGCTCGTTTTTCGCCTGCCGCTTCGCCGCCTGGACGCTTTTTTGTCTCTTGCCTCTGGTCTCCTGCCTCCGCTTTTCCGACCCCGCCGCTGTGGTATGATTGGAGGGTGCTGCCCTGCGCCGCCCCTCATTTTCCGGAGTAAAGGTCACTCGCTGATGCGCCGTTCTCTCGTCCTGATCGTTCTCCTGCTCGCTCTGACCCTGCTGGCCGCCTGTGGGGTGGAGGTCGGCTCCGCGCCGACCCTGACCCCCGATCCCGGCCTGCCGGCCACGGCCGCGGCCCTGTTCCCCACCCGCGCCCCGACCGCCGCCCCGACCGCGACCCCGGTCGCGCGCGGCGACGACAGCGAGGCGATCGCGCGCCTGCTGGGCACGCTGGAAAACGCCATCGTCACCGGCGATCTGGCAACCTACCGTTCTCTGGTCGATCTGGAGACCGATCCCGTCTTTGGCCTGGAACACAGCCGTTGGATCGAGGACCTGGAGCGAGTGCGCGCCCATCGCTTCGACCTGACCGTGCGCAACCTGACCATCTCCGGCGACGAGGCCACCGCCGACCTCAACCTGGCCTGGTCGACCCTGAGCGCGCTGACGGTCAGCCTGGGCGCGGACTTCCCGGCCGTGTTCCGGCGCGGCGCGGACGGCCAGTGGCGTTACGCGGGCGAAGCCTGGGCGACCACGATCGAGGCCCCGCATTTCCGGATCAGGGCCATGGCCGGGCTGGAAGACCTCGCCGCCGCCATTCCGGACGTGCTGCCGGGCGTCTACGCGCGCGTCACGGAGGTGCTGGATGATGAGCCGGGCGCGACCAGCGAGATCAAGCTCTACGACAACCCCTGGGCGCTGATCGCCACCGTGCGCCTGAGCCTCACCCGCGAGATTTCCGGCTGGAACGAGCCGGGCGAGGCGCTCAAGCTGGCGGTGGAAGCCGAGCCGCCCAGCGAGTCGCTGCTGGCCCACGAATTCACCCACTTCGTGATGTTCGACATGGCGGGCACGACGCGCGGCGCCTGGCCGTGGTGGCTGGCCGAGGGGATGGCCGAGTACGCCTCCTCCAGCTTCTGGACGCTCACCGACCGCAACCGGCTGATCGCCCAGGTCAGCGCCGCGCGGCGCACGGGGCGACTGCCCGCCTGGGATGCCCTGGCCGTGTTCGAGACCACCCCGGAATCGCTGTGGTCCTACGCCTATTCGATGGGTTACGCCATGGTGCAGTACGTGACCGACACCTACGGCGACGCGGGGCGTATTGCCTGGGTGCGTGGGATGGCCGAGGGCGACCTGGAGACGGCCACCCAGGCCGCGTTCGCGGTCTCCTTCGACGCGCTGAGCGACGCCTTCCTGGCCTGGCTGGACAGCCGGGGGGAATAATTTCTCCCGGGACTGTCCGCCGGTTCTCGCCAGACTCGCACCCCAACCCGGTTGGCCGATCGATTGCCCGCGCCGGAATACCCATACCGATGCCACGGACGCGCCTCCGGCCGCGACCCTGGGGGCGCGGCTGCGTATAGTGGGCTGGAACGCGTTGTTTCATTGTGGAGGAATGGCATGGGAATCGAACTGACCTGGCTGGACGACCGGCAGCGCCTGCTGGGCCTGACCTTCCGACCCGGCTGGACGTGGGACGGGCTGCGCGCCGCGATCGACGAGGCCGACGGCCGGATCGCGGCGGTCACGCACCCGGTCCACCTGGTGATCGACCTGCGCCAGGCGGGACGGCTGCCCGGTGACTTCATGCGCGTGGCGGGCGACCTGCTGGACAGCGGCTCGGCCCGCCCCAACGAGGGCGAGCGGGTCGTGGTCGGGGCGGGACCGCTGCTCCGGATGGCGTATAACGGCTTCCTGCGGGTGTATGGCAGCCGGGTCGCCAACCGGCCGCTGCGCTTCGCCGATACGCCGGAAGCGGCGCGCGCCCTGCTGGCCGGCGCGGCCGGGTTGGATTGAACCGGCCGCGTCCCGATGCGGCTTGCAACTCGTCGCACTGGATTGCGTAGATCAATGCAGTGAAGCGGCATTTGCCGGGCGCGCTTCGAACGCCGCCCGGCACGATGATCAAGGGGGATGGCATGCCTGCACAGTCGGAACGGTTGGGACGCCTGATCGGCGGCGGGGCGCTGATCCTGATCGGCCTCCTCCAATTACTTAGAAGCGTGTTCAATGTCGAATTCAGTGTCTGGGTCTGGATCATCGGGCTGGGCCTGGCGGCGGTCGCCTTCGGGTACGTGTACCTCAAGGAGCGCCAGACCTGGGCGGTCGTCGTGACCTACATCACCGGTATTCTGGCCGTTTTCCTGTTCCTGGTGACCCAGCTCAACCTCAGCGGTAACCTCGTGCCGACCATCGTCCTGGCCGCCATCGCCGTGCCGTTCGTGTACGCCTGGACGCGCGACCGCAAGCAGTGGGGCCTGCTCATCCCGGCCTACGTCCTGCTGGCGATCATCCCGATCCTGTACTTCGGCGACGGCGCCAACGAGGACAAGCTCGTCCCGGCCTACGTGATGGCCGTGGTTGGCCTGCCGTTCGTCGTCGCGTATTTCTACACGCGCCAGTGGCCGCTGCTGATCCCCGGCGGGATTCTGCTGGCGATCGGGGCGTTCTTCCTCTTCGACGCGGTGGAGACCTTCGCCACGGCGATAACGATCATCGTTCCGCTGGTGCTGATCGGGCTGGGCGTGCTGCTGCTTGTCCGGCCGGGGAGCCTCGGCGCCGGGGATCAATCCAAGCGCAAGAACGACTGACGGCGCAATGGGCCGAAGTCGACTCACCGGCACGGGCGAGGGGCAGGATCCTCGCCCGTGTTTTTTGATCGGGAAATGGATGCACGCTGGGTAGGGACGGGGCACGCTGGTCACAACAACCAGGCCCATCCGCCGGGAATCAAACACCTGCGCCTGGCTGGTTGTTGGCCGCTGGATTCCGCGCGTCGGAATTCCAATTTCGACGCCACACAGACGGGGCAGTCCCGCCGGGGTCTGGTACAATCGGGCCTTATGCCCGACTCAGCCATCCACCTCCACAACGTCTCCTTCGCCTACCCCCCGGTCGTGCCCGGCGGCAAGCCGGTCCGCGTGTTGGATAACATCAGCCTGGAACTCGCGCCCGGCGAGTTCGTCGGCCTGATCGGCCCCAACGGCGTCGGCAAGACCACGCTGCTGCTCGTGCTGGCCGGGCTGGCCCCCAAACTGAGCGGCGGCCGCCTGCGCGGGACAGTGCAGGTTCACGGCCGGCCGGGCATGCTGTTCCAGGAGGCCGAGGGCCAGCTCTTCAACCCGACCGTCGAGGCCGAAGTCGCCTGGGGGATCGAGAACCTGGGCCTGCCCGTGGCCGAGATCGAGCGGCGGCTGGCCTGGGCGCTGCGGGCAATGGGCCTGGAGGGATTGCGGGAAGCTTCCCCCGGCACCCTCTCCGGCGGGCAGCAGAAACGGGTCGCCCTGGCCGCGACGCTGGCCATGCAGCCCGACGTGCTGCTCCTCGACGAGCCGACCTCGGGCCTCGACCCGGAGGCGCGCCGCGAGGTGCTGGACGCGCTGGCCGACCTGCGCCGCGTCTACCCGGTGACGGTGATCATGGCCGAGAACGACGCCGAGACCGTGGCCCAGTTCGCGGGGCGGGTGCTGGTCCTGGAGCAGGGCAAGATCGCGCGGGATGCCACGCCGCGGGCCGTGTTCCAGGAGATCGCCTGGCTGGATTCGATCGGCGCGCCGGTCCCACCCGCGGCGCGGCTGGCGGCGCTGCTGCGCGAGGCCGGGCGCGCGGTCGACTTCCTGACGCTGGAGGAAGCCATCGCCGCCCTGCGCGACACATAGGCTTTCCGTAAAATCTACTAAAAATATCATAAAACTTGCCGGTTTCTGGCTGAATCAGTCTATTTTGCCCGGCTTGCCTCATCGTGCACTTGCAGGCAGGTGGATCACGCCGCGGGATGCCGTCCCCCCGCATCCCGCGGCGGGGGTGTTGAAAGGCGGTGGTTGGTTCGTGGTGTATGGTGATTGGTTCAGGCAGTCGGGCGATTGGGGAGAAACTCGGCCTACCGGTACCAAGAACCAA
>CAZHMJ010000272.1:0-2632 GCA_964533805.1 uncultured Anaerolineae bacterium
AAGCACAATCATGCTCAGCGATGCGATTCGGGCTGAGCCCTCGCTTTGCGCTTAGGCGCTTGACGCTTTGACGCTGCCAGCGACCTGTTCAGCGTTGGGGTGAGAGGGTTCTCCCCGCTTGAGTTGTTGGTTTTGCCCATGACGGCGGCGCGAGACGTGGCATAATAGGCCAGATTGCGCCCGTGACCTTCGCCTGATGTCGACTCCCATGACCAACCGCCAGCAGTTCCTGGCCGGGATCAAGGCCCAACTCCCGATCCTGCTCGGCACGACGCCCTTCGGCATGATCTACGGCATCGCCGCGATCGAGGCCGGGTTGAGCCCGATCCAGGCGCTCGGCATGTCGATGATCGTCTTCGCCGGATCGTCGCAGTTCGTGGCCGTCCAGTTGTTCAAAGCCAACGCCCTCGGGATCGTGATCGTGCTGACCACGGCCGTGGTCAACCTGCGCCACATGCTGTACAGCGCCTCGATCGCGCCCTACGTGCGCCACCTGAGCCGCCCCTGGAAGTATGCCCTGGCCTTCCTGCTGACCGACGAAGCCTACGCGGTCAGCATCACCAATTACCGCACCGCCAGCCCGGAAGCCACCCAGACCACCAACAAACACTGGTTCACGCTCGGCGCGGGTCTGACCCTGTGGGTCTCCTGGCAGATCAGCACGATCGTCGGCGTGGCGCTGGGGGCGTCCGTCCCGGCGATCTGGTCGCTGGACTTCACCCTGGCCCTGACCTTCATCGCCCTGCTGATCCCCACCCTGGAGGACACGCCCGCGATCGGCGCGGCGCTGGCCGCCGGGATCGTCGCCACGGCCGCCAACGGGTTGCCCTACAACCTGGGGCTGCTGCTGGCCGTGCTGGTCGGGATCGGGGTGGGCGTGGGGATGGAGCGCGTGGCCCCGCACCGGGAACCGGTCCCGCTGCTGCCGGGAGGGGATGACTGATGGACAACTGGTTGGTCATCCTGGGGATGGTGCTGGTCACGTACAGCGTGCGCCTGTCGGTGATTGCCCTGCTGGGCGATACCCGCCTGCCGGACGGCCTCAACCGGGCGCTGCGCTACGTGCCGCCCGTGGCCCTCTCCGCGATCGTCTTCCCGGCGCTGCTGGCTCCGCAGGGCGCGCTGGATATTTCCCTCGGCAATGTGCGCCTGATCGCGGGTGTCGTCGCCGCGCTGATCGCCTGGCGCACGCGCAACGCGATCCTGTCCATCGCGGCGGGCATGATCCTGCTGTGGGTGTTGCAGGCGGTCGGTGGATAGAGACCGGAGGCCAGGAGACCAGACACAAAAAACGAGGCCGCGAAGTTGAACCCCGCAGCCTGACTGACCCCCTGCGAACGGTTTACTGACGACTGACCGCTATTCCTCTTTGCTCAGCCGGATGTATTCCGCCGCGAAGCCGCCGGCGTTGGTCGCGACCAGCACCCCGCTCAGCTTGCGAACCGTCATCGGCCCGTTGAAGGCCACCAGCCGCACGACCTGCTGGCGCATCACTGCCATGAACTGCTCCCAACTGATGTCGTCGGGCAGGCTGGATTCGCGCAGTTCCCGCATGCTGTCCAGGTATTCGATGATCGGGACCGGCTCCGGGAACACCAGGGCCGAGGGCAGATCGAAACGCGCGATGGCCTGAAAGTGGCGCGCCAGGATGCCGGAGCCGTTCTCCAGGGAGAAGCGCTCGGCGTTGGAGGTGCTGATCTGGCCCTTGTACTTGAAGTTGGTCAGGAGCATCACGGCGCGGCGGTAGAGGGTGTTGATCTCCGGCATGTTGTTGACGCTGTTGGTCGTCGCCAGCAGCACGCCCTCCGGCTTGAGGACGCGCCCGATCTCGCCCAGGGCGGCGTCGATATCGGGCACGTGGAAGAGCATGTGGTTGGCCAGCACCACGTCGAACAGGCCATCCGGGAAGGGCAGGGCCTGGGCGTCCAGGTTAGCCAGCTCGATCCGGGCCGCGCAGGCCTGGGTCTGCTGGCGGCGGATCATGCCCAGCGATTGGTCGCCGGCCACGTGCCGCCCGCGCGGGATGCGCGCCTGGACGGGTTCGAAGTAGGTGCCCGGTCCGGCCCCCAGGTCCAGCACCCACTCGTCCCCGCGCCACTGGATGCGATCCAATGCCCAGCTTGCGAAGTCCAGCCGTGGGACGGTGTACTCCTGGTGGATGCGATGGCGCACATTGAATTTGCGATCGTCGGTATAAGCCCGCTGAACCGGGGTGCCCTGCTTGAAACCAGAGGACTTCGAAGCCATGAATCAGGTCTGCGCCTTGCTGTCGTTGCTCGGATGGAGGCGCGCGGTTGGCTCGGGAAGAGACAATTCTCCGCCAGAGAGAAGGCCGTGAATCAGGGGTCGAAGGGCCGTGCGCCGATGGCTACGACTATACAGTGCTTTGGAGAGAACGCAAGAGCAGGTTAACGGTCAGACCGGGCCAGCACATCAAACCGCCCCAAGCGACCTCTCACCACAGAGCGGATCATGCCGCCACCCAGCCCTGAAAGCGCGCGGCCTGCTTCGGCGCGGGGGTCGTGTTCCAGAAGACCGGGTTGGCCTGGTTGTCGCACAAGGTGCGTGGCGCACAAAGTGCGTGGCGCACAAAGTGCGTGGCGCGAGTCCGTGACCAGATTTCGCCACGAAG
>CAZHMJ010000272.1:2732-6007 GCA_964533805.1 uncultured Anaerolineae bacterium
GTGCGTGGCGCACAAAGTGCGTGGCGCGAGTCCGTGACCAGATTTCGCCACGAAGTGCCGCCACGCACGCTGTTGGGCAGTCGATTGGTTGTTGGCGAGGCGCTCAGACCATGCGCATGACGCCCAGCACCTTGCCTTGAATCTGGCAGTTGTTGGGGTGGACGTAGATTGGGTCCATGCTGGGGTTGCGCGGCTGGAGCCGGATGCGCGTGCCCTCGTCGTAGAAGGCCTTGAGGGTGGTCTCGCCGCGCTCCGGCAGCCAGACGGCCACCATCTCGCCGTCGCGGCAGGTTTGCTGCTTGCGCAGGATGACGATGTCGCCGTCGTCGATCAGGGCGTCAATCATCGATTCGCCCTGGACTTCCAGCGCGTAGACTTCGCCCACGTCGACGCCGCGCAGCATGTCCCGCGAAATCTCGATCACGTCCACGTCGGGGTCGTAGTACTCGCCAAAGTCGCTGCCGGGCAGCATGACCGGCGCGCTGGCGACGATCCGCCCGATCTTCGGGATGCGCACCACGTTGAGCGCGTTGCTTAGCCGGAGTCCGACCTCGCGGGTGGCGGGCTGTGCCCGGCGCGGGCGCAGCAGCCGGATCCCGCGCGATTTCTCCGCGGTGCGCTCCAGCCAGCCGCCTTCGCGCAGCTTATTCAGGTTGTAGTTGACCACCGAGGTCGAAGCGATGTCGCACGCCTCACCGATCTCGCGGATGGTGGGCGGAAAACCGTCGGCTTCGATGAAGCGCTCGATGAAATCCAGAATGGCTTTCTGGCGCTCGGAGAGGGTTTCGTAGAGGACATCTGGGTCGTCGTCGTACATCATTGCCGGTTTCCTCGCACATCAGTTCTATGATTTTTCACAGTATATGCGAACTGCTGTTCGATGTCAAGCACTTAACCCAAGATATCGCAACTTATACCCTGCTTATCCCTACATTAGCCTGGATGTGACTTCTGATCGCGAAGGGGAGCCTGACGCAGACCAGTCACAAACCGGAGGGCGCCTGGCTCCAGGCTGAGTGGCGCGGAGGCCAGGCCGCTAGACAGGCGAGGAGTAGCGGGTTTCTTCGTCGTCGGCGCGGGCCGCGCCCTTGTCGGCATCGATCGGCGCCTGGCCGAAGTCATCCGGGTGGGTAGCCTGGTGGTAGACGGCCAGCCAGCGCGCGATCTGCTGCGCCACCTGGTCGACCTCCTGCTGCTCGGTTTTCTGGATGCCGCGCCGCTGGCGGCTCAGGATGTCCTCCTGGAGGGCGTGGGGCTGGTAGATGTACTCGAAAGCGATCTCGCCCGTGGCCTGCCCGCCGTCGTCGGCCGCCGTCTGGACGATGACCGAGCCGTAGTTGAGCAGCTTCTGCCAGATGCCCCGGACCAGGACGCTCACCCCCTGGACGTTGCGCAACAGGACGGTGCTCTGCTCATCATGGAGCCACAACGGGCGGCGGTGGATGCGCTTGAGGGTCTCTTCCTCGATGATGTACTGGTCGTTGTGCCAGTCCTCGTACATGAACCACCACCACGCGCCCACCAGCGGGAACAGGACCAGGAAGAAGAGGATGCGCAGCAGCGGGTGGAAGTACGACCAGGGCCACGACCCGTGGAAGACCAGGTTGATGATCAGCAGGATCACCAGTCCGATCATGGCCAGAGTCGGGGGCAGGATCACGTTCCACAGGACCAGCCAGTGTTTGCGATAGGTGATCCGGAAGCCTTCGTCCACCCGCACCCGGATGTCGAAGTAGTTGACGAATTTGCGCCAGCGCTCTTCCAGGCGGGTCTGAATGGAGCGCGGAGTCCGGGAGCGCGACTGGCTGCCGCCCACCTGGGGCAGTTCGCCCGCCCGGCTGCGATTGAGGGCCTCGGTGCCGATGAAGCGGTCAATCTCGCTGCGGATTTTTTCCCGGCTCTCGGCGGCGCGATGGGCGCTGGTCCGGCGCAGTTCATCGTTGATGACCGTGGACAGCGCCTCCGGGTGGGGGATGGTATCGAAGGTCAGCGTGCCGGCTGCCCCGATGGTCGAGATGATCAGGTCGCCGAAGCCGAACTGCTCGGCGAAATACCCCTGCTGGGAGGTTTTCACGGCCTGGATGCTGCTCAGGGGGGCCTGCTGGCGCGTCTCGTTGAAGGTGAGCAGGACGCGCTCCTCGTGGACGACCCGCTGGTTGGTGATCACGAACCAGTCGTTGCGCCAGTCGTAGTAGTTGTAGGCGATCGTCGCCAGCGGAAAGAGCAGCATCGGCAGCAGGGCGAGCACGAACAGCAGGTTGGAAACCGTGTCCGGCAGGGGCAGCAGCAGCGCGATCAGGGGCAGCGGCGCGGTTAGCAGCAGCAGCGGGATGGAGAGCGCCGCCCGCCGCCAGAAGGCCCAGATGTGCCGCCGGGTGTAGCGCAGGACCAGCTCCCCGTCCTCCAACCAGGGGAAGTCCTGATCCTGGGCCTGGTTGCGGATGTCCAGGCGCACGTTGAGGCGGGCCTTGATGTCGGGATGGTCGCGCAGAAAGTTGTCGAGATCGCGTTTGGGCAGGATCAGGGCGACCGTGTCCTTCACCACGACCAGGGAGTGCGAGCGCTCCTCGTGCAGAAAGAGCGAGCGCTCCCCCACATATTCGCCCTGCTCGACATCGTCGCCCCGCCGTTCGATGCCATCCGCATCGACGCGCAGCAGGCGGCCCCGCCCGGTCACGAACAGGAACAGGGCATACGAGCGCTCGGCCTGGCGGTAGATGTACTCCCCGGCCCGGTAGGACTTGAGCAGGAATAGCGGCTCGATCTGCTCGATCTCCTCGCGTTTGAGTTCCGAGAAGAGCGGCAGCCGGCGAATATAGTGGATTTTTTCGCTGCGGCTCATCGAGTCCATAGTGCAGCCTGCCCGCGGGCCATACCCACCCGCGCCCTACCCAAACGAACAGACGATCGATCATCTCGATTGTACTCAGCCCCGGCGGCTGAGCCAACATCGCGCCAACGGCCGGGCGCGCAGCGGAGAGGCGCCCCCGACCCGATCGCGGGCCAGTCTCCAGAGTCTTCTACGTGACAGGCATCCTGCGGGTTCCACGGGCGGGCGAGTGGCAGGCGCGGTGGATGGCGGGGTCATCGCATCAATAGGCGGATTGAACCATTAAGACGCTAAAGACGCCAGGAATCCGAGTTTTTCTCTGCGGTCTTTGCGTCCTCCGCGGTGAGATGCCTTTTCCGTTTGATGGGTTTGCCCTGAGGCGCGCCGCAAGGCAATCGCATCAAAAAGCATTTAGAACCGCAAAGACGCCAAGAACGCCAAGGAA